>NZ_JBIWAM010000015.1:0-165540 GCF_044760065.1 Pseudomonas sp. NPDC098740
CCCGGCATGGATGCCGGGTTAGCCGCCCCCGGCCATGGATGGCCGATGGCGGCGGGCCCACGGAGCAGGACCGGAGCGAGGGCATGCCGAGCCTAAGCGAGGCACCGAACGTCAGGGGCAAGAGCCCTTGGTTACTTGGGGCTTTTCCAAGTGACTCGCTGTAAAAGCGAAACCAATAGCGGCCATTACCACAGAAACGGATATGCACACGATCAACAAAAGACAGGTCGGCCCCCTCACTGCGCATATATGTGCCTGGAAACACCTAGCTTGGGGGGGTTGCGGCTTTCTTGATCGGTATCAACCGCATAACCAGGCGGTCTCTGTAGTCTCAAGAGACCGACAGCCAGTGCGCTCACCCCCTGTTCGCCGTAGCGCGGGTTGCCTTGACCCAAGGCGAAAACTCCATGATCTATCCGCTGATTCTGACCTTGCACCTGTTTGCCGCCCTGATCTTCATCGGCACGGTGTTCTTCGAAGTCCTGTTCCTGGAAAGCATCCGCAAACAGTTACCCGCCAGGGTGATGCTGCTGGTGGAGCAGGGGATCGGCCGCCGGGCCCGCTCGCTGATGCCGTGGGTGCTGCTGGTGTTGTTCGGTGCGGGGCTGGGCATGGTCTGGTTGCGCTACTTGCCAGCCCTGGCCTCACCACTGGCCTCATCGTTCGGCACATTGCTGGCGTTGAAAATCGCGGTGGCCGTGAGCGTGCTGCTGCATTTCCTGGGCGCCATGTTGTTGTTCAAAAGCGGCCGAATGAGCCCGCGATACCTGCACTTCATCCATGGCAGCCTGTTCTGCCACATGGTCGTTATCGTGCTGCTGGCCAAGGGCATGTTTTACCTGACGTGGTAATCGGGGCTGAGCGGTGGTCCGTTGTGCAGACACATCGCTTGCGCTTGATGCAAATCAAGGAGCATTGATGGTTAAACCCGGAGACTGAAAGTCCGCAGCCAGTCTCGGAGACCGTCATGCTCGATTTATTTCACAACCCCGGCGAGTTGATCGCTCGGTGCGATCAAGGCGTGCTTGACCCTAACTGCCATGCCGACACGCAAAAATTTCATGACGGTATTGGCTCTCTGGACCTGCTTCGTGCACTGCGCGTCAGCCGCCAGAAGTGCCGTCCCCTGTCCCTGAACGTGCAACTGCCTTCCTGCCTCAAGCCGTCTTCCTGTTCCCCGCGCGATATCGCCGGCGAGCACAATGGTATCGAGCAGTACCTTCAGCACCTGGAGCGTGAAATCGATCTCGTCGGTTGTCACCTGGGTGCCGAGCAACGGGTCGAGCAGTTTCATCTGGGGGGCGGAACACCCACGCCTGCCAATCTGCAACGGTTGATGAGTCATCTGCGTGGCCGGTTCAATTTTCTCGAACACGAAGGCGGCGACTACAGCGTCGAGGTCGACCTTCACCACACCGACTGGGCGACCATGGGGTTGCTGCGCGACCAGGGTTTCAATCACGTCAGCATTGGCGTTCCGGATATCGACGCCGACTGTGACAGGTCGGTGGCCTGCTACCAGAACCCGGCGCCGATCCAGTCGCTGATGGATGCGGCACGCACCTTTGGCTTTCGATCCATCAACGTCGATCTGGGTTTTGGCCATGCCTGGCAGACGCCAGACAGTTTTGCGCTGAAGCTGGCGACCATTATCGAACTGGAGCCGGACCGGCTGATGGTGTTCGACTATGCCCGGCCACCACGGCGCTATTGGCCGGTGCTCGGTGACAAAGTCAGAGCGCTGTGCAGCCAGGACGATAAAGGCGCGATGCGCCAGATCTGCTTCGATCAACTGCTTTGTGCGGGTTATCACTACATCGGTCTGGGGCAGTTTGTCCGGCCTGATGATGATTTGGCGGTCGCCCAGGAGCGAGGCCGGTTGCGCCGTACCTGTGAGGGTTTCTCCCGTCACGGCTATTGCGATCATGTTGGATTCGGTTTGGGCGCCATCAGCCAGATCGACGATTTGTACACGCAAAACACCGACGAGATTGAGCGCTATCAGCAGCAACTGGACAGACGGCAATTGCCGACGTGTCGAGGCTGGCGCTTCGAGGCGGGGGATGAGATCAGGCAAATGGTCATGGAGCGTCTGGCCTGTGATCAGGAACTGGATATCCGCGCCATCGAGCGGCGCTATGGTCTGGTTTTTTCCAAGTACTTCTCCTCTGTCTGGCCGTTGCTGGAGCAATTGAGTCGGGACGGGTTGATTGAATTGTCAGACCGTTTCATCAGCATCCTTCCCGCCGGTCGGCCGGAAGTGGATGCCATCTGCAACCTGTTTGAAAAGGATTTGGGCGGGCCCATTGCGAGTTGATCGATCATGAACACGACATTTGATTTCAATCGCGCCCTGGTCGAAAAGTACGACCGCCCGGGGCCGCGCTATACCTCTTACCCCACGGCGCCGCAGTTTCACCAGGCGTTTGCCGTTGACGACTATCAGCGTGCCGCTCGCGACAGCAATCAGGTGGCCGCGCCGAAACCGTTGTCGGTGTATATCCACATCCCGTTCTGCAAAAGCCTTTGTTACTACTGCGCCTGCAACAAAATCATTACCCAGAAAACCCATCGCGCCGTCGAGTACCTGAAGTACCTCAAGCGTGAAATCGCGATGCAGGCGGCCTTGTTCGACAACACCCGCAAACTGACTCAGTTGCACCTGGGGGGCGGCACTCCGACCTATTTGACCAGCGAACAGCTGGCGGACCTGATGGACTCCCTGCACCAGGCGTTCAACATGGATGACAGCGATGACCATGAGTTCTCCATCGAGGTCGACCCGCGAACCATCAGCACCGAGCAGATTCAATCGTTGCGCCAGTTGGGCTTCAATCGCCTGAGCTTCGGCGTGCAGGATTTCGACCCCGACGTGCAGGCAGCGGTCAATCGCCAGCAAAGTGAAGAGCAGATTTATGCGCTGGTCGCTGCGGCGCGCGAGGCGCAATTCAAGTCGATCAGCGTCGACCTTATCTACGGTCTGCCCCTGCAAACCGTGCAGAGTTTCGACGTCACCCTCAGCAAGATCATCGCGCTGCGCCCGGACCGGATTGCCGCCTACAGCTACGCGCATCTGCCGGAGATGGTCCGCGCGCAACGGCTGATTCGCCCCGCCGATATGCCGCCACCGGAGCGCAAGCTGGAACTGCTCGAGCTGACCATCCGCCGTCTGACCGAGGCCGGTTACGTCTATATCGGCATGGATCATTTCGCCTTGCCGGATGACGAATTGGCGCTGGCCCGGGCCAATGGCACCCTGCAACGTAATTTTCAGGGCTATTCCACCCATGCCGACTGCGATTTGATCGGCCTTGGGGTGTCGTCGATCGGCAAGGTCGGCGACAGCTACAGCCAAAGCGTCAAGGAGCTTTCGCAGTACTACAGCCGTATCGATCAAGGGATGTTACCGGTGCATCGGGGTTATCGCTTGAACGCCGACGACCTGCTGCGCCGCGAGGTGATCAGCGACCTGATGTGCCATGGCCGTATCGCGTTCGACAAGTATGAGGCGCGGCATGGCATTCGCTTCACCGAGTACTTTGCCGAGGCGCTGGCGCAACTTGGCGAGCATGTGCGCGATGGATTGCTGCAGATTCACCGCGCCGAATTGGTGCTGTTGCCACAAGGGCATTTGATGATGCGCAGTGCCGCGATGGCGTTTGACGCCTATCTGGGGGGTGAGCAAAAAGGCCAGTTTTCACGCACGGTCTGAGACCCTGGAGCCTAATGCTGATCAGTTAAGAAATTGCAGCCGCAACGCAAACCTTGTAGTAGCTGGCGAAGCCTGCGTTCGGCTGCGTAGCAGTCGTGGAATCAGACGACAAGATGTTTCAGGAAGACCTCGCACTCAGCTTTTACGACTGCTACGCAGCCGAACGCAGGCTTCGCCAGCTGCTACAAAGAGCGTGTTTTGCCTGCAATTTCTTAACTGATCGGCATTACCCATGGAGCATGTCTTCCGGGGCTAATTTTTAAGTTGATCTCAATCAAGGGCAGGGGGCGCAACGCTCCCTAACATGACCGAAAGCCCTTTCGAAATCAGCGAACCCATGACAATCCATCAGCCTTCGATACACGGCAACCTGCGCGCCTGGGGCGTCGGGCTGGTGGTCATGCTGATGCTGATGCTCGCCACCTTCGAGGCGGTGCAAGCCAAGCAATACGGCGACATCGAGCAGCAGCGCATCGAGAAAACCTTTCCTCAAACCGATTCCGTTTCCGCCCCCGAAGGCCGGTTCAAGGTGCGCACGCTGTCCGCCGCCGGGAAGGTCATCGGTTATGTGTTCCAGAGCCTGGACGTGGTGGATATTCCGGCCTACTCAGGTAAACCGATCAACACCCAAGTGATTCTCGACACGACCGGCATGATTCAGGATGCCTATGTGCTGGAGCACCACGAGCCGATTCTGCTGATTGGCATTCCTGAGGCAAAACTTCACGGTTTCAGCGCGAAGTACAAAGGCGTCAAGGTCAGTCAGCGGGTCGTCGTCGGCCATTCCAGTGACCCGAATGCAGTCACCGTCGATGCCATCGCCGGCGCAACCGTCACCGCCATGGTGGTCAACGAGGTCATCATGCGCGCCGCCCATGAGGTGGCCGTATCGCTCAAGCTGATCGCGGACACGCCCGGTGTGGCGCGCAAGCCCGCCACCGTCCGGCAGGACTTTTTCGAGTCCGCCACCTGGGAACAACTGACCGGTAACGGCGCCATCCGCCGCTTGAACCTGACCCGTGGCCAGGTCGACTCCGCCTTCAAGGGCACCGACGCCGAAGGCGTCGACAACGCTGCCGCCGATCAAGCGGATGAGACCTTTATCGAGCTCTATACCGCCGACCTGAATCCGCCGACCATCGGCCGCGCGCTGCTGGGCGACAATCAATATCGCTTCCTCATGCAAGACCTCAAGCCTGGCGAGCAGGCCATCGCGGTGCTGGGTCGTGGGCTGTTTTCCTATAAAGGCTCGGGGTACGTGCGCGGCGGGATTTTCGATCGGGTGCAATTGCGTCAGTTCGGCAACATCATCAGCTTTCGCGACATGGACCATCAGCGGCTCTCCGACGTATTTGCCAAAGGCATGCCCGAGTTCACTGAGATGTCGATTTTCATTGTGCGCGAACCGGCAAAGTTTGATCCGGGATCGCCCTGGTCACTGGAGTTATTGGTGCGTCGCCAGACCGGCCCGGTCAGCGGCACGTTCAGCAGCTTCGAACTGGCCTATCAATTGCCCGAGCCCTACCTTGAGCGACCACTGCCCAGCGCCGAAGAACTGGCCGCCATTGAGGAAGCCGGTCGGCCGATGTGGTTGACCATCTGGTATCAGAAACACTTCCAGATCGGCGTGCTCGGGGCTGCGTTGCTGCTGCTGACAGCGATCCTGTTTTTGCAAGACAAGTTCACCCGCCGGCCGCATTTTCTGCACTGGCTGCGCCGCGGTTATCTGGTCTTTACCGTGGTGTTTATCGGCTGGTACGCGCTGGGGCAGTTGTCAGTGGTCAATGTCCTGACCTTCGCCCATGCGCTGTTCGATCATTTTCGCTGGGAGCTGTTTCTCACCGATCCGCTGATCTTCATGCTCTGGGTCTTCGCCGCTGCGAGCATTCTGCTGTGGGGCCGCGGTGTGTTCTGCGGCTGGCTGTGCCCGTTCGGGGCCTTGCAAGAGTTGATCAACGAGGCCGCACGCAAGCTGAAAGTCCCTCAATACGAATTGCCGTTCGCGGTGCATGAGCGCTTGTGGGCGATCAAATACATCATCTTGCTGCTGCTGTTCGGCATCTCCCTGGAGTCGATGTCCACCGCCGAGCTGTTCGCCGAGGTGGAACCGTTCAAGACCGCCATCACCCTCAGGTTCGACCGCCAGTGGTGGTTCGTGCTCTACGCGGTGGCGCTGCTGGTCATCAACATTTTCACGCGCAAAGTCTATTGCCGCTACATCTGCCCCCTGGGTGCGGCGCTGGCGATTCCGAGCAAATTTCGCCTGTTCGACTGGCTCAAACGCCGCAAGGACTGCGGCACGCCCTGCCAACTGTGCGCCAAGGAATGCGAGATCCAGGCGATTCATCCCGATGGCCGGATCAATGCCAACGAGTGCCACTACTGCCTCGATTGCCAGATGACTTACCAGAACGACAACAAATGCCCGCCGCTGATCAACAAACGCAAGAAGCGCGGCAAACCGGCAGCCGCTCCTGTGCAACTGATATCTGTCGTGGAAGTGACCGCTCTGGAATGAACCCCGCGAGCGCCTGTCCGCAGTGACCGTTTTTATCCCTTCAAGGAAAACACCTGATGAACGACACAGAATCCAAAAAATCCGCTGAAGTGCCGGAATCGTCCGGCCTCAGTCGTCGCGGCTTCCTGGGCACCAGTGCGGTGACCGGTGCGGTACTGGCCGGTGCCACGGCCATCGGTGGCGCGGTGTTCACCCGTGAGACATGGGCGGCAGCGGCCAAGGACGCGCAACTGAAAACCCACGTCGGGCCGGGCGAGCTGGACCAGTACTACGGTTTCTGGAGTGGCGGTCATCAGGGTGAAGTGCGGATCATGGGCATTCCGTCGATGCGCGAGTTGTTGCGTGTTCCGGTGTTCAACGTCGACTCCGCCACCGGCTGGGGCCTGACCAACGAAAGCAAACGGATCATGGGCGACAGCGCGCATTTCCAGAATGGCGACTGCCACCACCCGCATTTGTCGATGACCGACGGCAAGTACGACGGCAAATACCTGTTCATCAATGACAAGGCCAACAGCCGCGTCGCGCGTATTCGTCTGGACATCATGAAGTGCGACAAGATGCTCACCGTGCCCAATGTGCAGGCCGTTCACGGGCTGCGCCTGCAAAAAGTGCCGCACACCAAGTACGTGTTCGCCAATGCCGAATTTGTCATTCCACACCCCAATGACGGCAGCACCTTCGACCTGCAGGACAAGAACAGCTACACGATGTTCAACGCCATCGATGCCGAGAAAATGGAGATGGCGTTCCAGGTCATCGTCGACGGCAACCTGGACAACACCGACGCCGACTACACCGGCAAATACGCGGCGTCGACCTGCTACAACTCGGAGAAGGCCTACGACCTGGGCGGCATGATGCGCAACGAACGCGACTGGGTGGTGGTGTTCAACATTCCGCGCATCGAAGCGGCGATCAAGGCTGGCAAGTTCATCACCCTCGACGGCTCGAAAGTGCCGGTGGTCGACGGTCGTAAAAACGAAGGCAAGGACAGCGCGTTCACCCGTTACATCCCGGTGCCGAAGAACCCCCACGGCCTCAATACCTCGCCTGATGGCAAGTACTTCATCGCCAACGGCAAGCTTTCGCCGACCTGCACCATCATTGCCATCGCCAAGCTCGACGATCTGTTCGACGACAAATTCAAGGACCCGCGCGACGTGGTGGTCGGCGAGCCCGAGCTGGGTCTTGGTCCGCTTCACACCACCTACGACGGTCGCGGCAATGCCTACACCACGCTGTTTATCGACAGCCAGGTGGTGAAGTGGAACGTCGAGGAGGCGATTCGCGCGTACACCGGCGAGAAGGTCAACTACATCAAGCAGAAACTCGATGTGCAGTATCAACCGGGCCACAACCATGCCTCGTTGACTGAAACCAGTGAGGCCGACGGCCAATGGCTGATGGTGCTCAGCAAGTTTTCCAAGGACCGCTTCCTGCCGACCGGCCCGCTGCACCCGGAAAACGATCAGCTGATCGATATTTCCGGCGAGGAAATGAAACTGGTGCACGACGGCCCGGCCTTCGCCGAGCCCCACGATTGCGTCATGGCCCGTCGCGACCAGATCAAGACCAAAAAAATCTGGGACCGCAATGACCCGTTTTTCGCCGAAACCGTGGTGATCGCCGCAAAAGACGGGATCAAGTTGGAAACCGACAACAAGGTCATCCGCGACGGTAATAAAGTCCGCGTCTACATGACCTCGATGGCCCCGGCCTACGGCCTGCCGGAGTTCACCGTCAAACAGGGCAACGAGGTCACGGTGACCATCACCAACATCGACCAGATTGAAGACGTGACCCACGGCTTTGTGATGACCAACCATGGCGTGAGCATGGAGATCAGCCCGCAGCAGACTTCGTCGATCACGTTCACTGCCGACAAGGCTGGCCTGCATTGGTATTACTGCAGCTGGTTCTGCCATGCGCTGCACATGGAAATGGTCGGCCGTATGCTGGTCGAGAAGGCCTGACCGTTGCCCATCGACAGGAGCGAAGCAATGACTGATAGCAAGGGAAACCCGGTGAAGGTCATTGCGTTTGCGCTCCTGCTGATGTCCGGCAGCGCGCTGGCGGTGCAACCCATCACCACGTTGCCGTTGACGGTGGACGCCGAGCAACGCTGGCACCTGCCGGCAGGGGAATACCGTGGTTCGTTCAGCGTCGATCAACCGATGCAGATTGTCTGCGAGCCGGGCGCGGTATTTCAGGGCGTGGGGCAGGGCAACGGCTTGATCATCAGCGCGCCGGATGTCGGGATCGAGGGCTGCACGTTCCTGGACTGGGGGCACGACCTCACCGCCATGAACGCGGCGTTGTTCATCCAGCCCAAAGCCCATGGCGCGGTGATTAAAGGCAATCGCCTGCAAGGCCAGGGGTTCGGTATCTGGGTCGACGGCACTCAGGATGTGAGCCTGATCGACAACCGAATTCAGGGTGATCCGACGATGCGCTCCCAGGATCGCGGCAACGGCATTCATCTGTATGCGGTGCATGGCGCCCAGGTCATTGGCAACCAGGTGCGCGACACCCGCGATGGCATCTACATCGACACCTCCAACGGCAACCTGCTGCAAGGCAATACCCTGGAAGACCTGCGCTACGGCGTGCATTACATGTTCGCCAACGATAACCAGTTGATCGGCAATACCACTCGCCGTACCCGCACCGGCTACGCCTTGATGCAAAGCCGCAAGCTCACGGTGATCGGCAATCGCTCCGAACAGGATCAGAACTACGGGATCCTGATGAACTACATCACCTATTCAACCTTGCGTGACAACTTCGTCACTGACGTGCGCGACGGCTCGACCGGCGACAGCATGATCAGCGGTGCCGAGGGCAAGGCGTTGTTCATCTACAACTCGCTGTTCAACAGCATTGAACACAATCACTTCGAGCACAGCGCCGTGGGCATCCATCTCACCGCAGGCTCGGAAGATAACCGCATCGCCGACAACGCATTTGTCGGCAATCAACGGCAGGTCAAATACGTCGCCACCCGCTTGCAGGAATGGTCGGCGGATGGCCGAGGCAATTACTGGAGCGATTACCTGGGCTGGGACCGCAACAACGATGGCCTCGGCGATATCGCCTACGAACCCAATGACAACGTCGACCGTCTGCTGTGGCTGTACCCGCAGGTACGGCTGTTGATGAACAGCCCCGGCATCGAGTTGCTGCGCTGGGTGCAACGGGCCTTTCCGGTGATGAAATCGCCGGGTGTGCTGGACAGTCATCCGCTGATGAAGTCATCCACTCAAACCCTGACCCAGGAGCCCGCAGCATGAACGTCATCGACATAGAAGGCGTTAGCCAGCGTTATGGGCACGCCACCGTGCTGCATCAGCTCAACCTCAGCCTGGCGGAAGGTGAAGTGCTGGGTTTGTTCGGGCACAACGGAGCGGGCAAGACCACCAGCATGAAACTGGTGCTTGGCCTGCTTCGGCCCAGCGAAGGGCAGGTCAGGGTGTTCGGCCGTTTGCCCAGCGATCCCCATGTGCGGCGCCTGCTCGGTTATCTGCCGGAAAACGTGACGTTTTACCCGCAGCTGAGCGGTCTTGAGACCTTGCGCCATTTCGCGCGACTCAAAGGCGCCGCGTCCGCTCAGGTGAACGTGCTGCTTGAGGAAGTTGGTCTGGCCGGTGCGGCGCATCGGCGGGTCAAGACCTACTCCAAAGGCATGCGTCAACGCCTGGGGCTGGCGCAAGCGCTGCTTGGCGAGCCGCGTTTGTTGCTGCTCGACGAACCGACGGTCGGCCTCGATCCCATCGCTACCCAGGACCTTTATCGCTTGCTCGATCGCCTGCGCAGCCAAGGCACCAGCATCATTCTTTGTTCCCACGTATTGCCGGGTGTCGAGGCGCACATCAACCGCGCAGCGATTCTGACCCAGGGCCGCTTGTTGGCCCTCGGCAGTCTGCACAGTTTGCGTGAGGAAGCCGGGTTGCCGACGCTGATTCGCGCCAACGGCCTCAAGCACGCCGGGCCCTTGCAGCAACGCTGGAACAACGCCGGGCACGTCACCGAGCGCTGGGGCGTCGAAGGGCTTGAAGTGGCCGCGCTCAATGGCAGCAAGCTCGGGCTGTTGCGCCAATTGCTCAATGAAGACGAACCGGCCGACGTGGAAATCCATCAGCCGTCTCTGGAAGATATTTACCGCTACTACATGAGCCGGGCCGGTGCGGCGTCGATCGGGGAGGCCGTATGAACGCTGTCTGGAATATGGCCCGCAAGGAATTCAGCGATGGTTTGCGCAATCGCTGGTTGTTGGCGATCAGTGTGTTGTTCGCGGTGCTGGCCATTGGCATCGCCTGGCTGGGCGCCGCGGCCTCCGGGCAATTGGGTTTCACTTCGGTGCCGGCCACCATTGCCAGCCTCGCCAGTCTGGCAACGTTCCTGATGCCGTTGATTGCGTTGCTGTTGGCCTATGACGCCATCGTTGGCGAGGACGAGAGCGGCACGTTGCTGCTGTTGCTGACATACCCGTTGGGTCGCGGGCAGATTCTGCTCGGCAAATTTGTCGGCCACGGGTTGATCCTGGCGCTGGCGACACTGATCGGTTTCGGCTGCGCCATGCTGGCCATCGCGGTGCTGGTGGACGATGTCGAACTGAGCCTGCTGCTCTGGGCTTTTGGCCGGTTCATGGCGTCGTCGACGTTGCTGGGCTGGGGGTTTCTGGGGCTGGCCTATGTGCTGAGCAGTGTGTCGGCCGAGAAATCCACGGCGGCCGGGTTGGCGCTGGGCGTCTGGTTCTTCTTTGTGCTGGTGTTCGACCTGGCACTGCTGGCGCTGTTGGTGCTCAGCGAAGGGCAGTTCAACCCCAAAGTGTTGCCCTGGTTGCTGCTGCTCAACCCCGCTGACATCTATCGCCTGATCAACCTCTCCGGTTTTGAGCCCGGTGCTGGCACCAAGGGTGTGCTGACGCTGGGCAGTGATTTGCCGATGCCGGGCTCGATGCTCTGGCTGTGCCTGTCGCTGTGGGTGGCGGTGCCATTGGGCTCGGCCTGGCTGTTGTTTCGTCGCCGGGCGACATGAATTTCCACTTTGATAGTTTTGGAGGAGTTGACGATGAGTACGTTTTATCTGACGACGATGCGTGCGGTGGCGGGCCTGATGATGTGCCTGTTACTGACGGCCTGTGACAATCCGGCGCAAGCCACTTACAGCGACGCGGCCACAGCCTTTCACCCCAGTGATGAATGCCATGTCTGCGGGATGATCATCAACGGATTCCCCGGGCCCAAGGGTGAAGTGGTCGAGCGGGCCGGGGTCAAGAAATTCTGCTCCACGGCGGAAATGATCGGTTGGTGGTTGCAGCCGGAAAATCATCATGGCGATGCAAAACTGTATGTCCACGACATGGGCCGCAGTCCGTGGAACGCGCCGGATGACGCCCACCTGATCGATGCCAAAGATGCGTTTTACGTGGTCGGCACCCAACTCAAAGGCGCCATGGGCGTGGTGCTGGCGTCCTTCTCCAGTCGCGGGGCTGCTGAAAAGCTTGCCGCTGAACAGGGTGGTCGCTTGCTGCGCTTCAGCGAGATCACTCCTGCGCTGCTGCAGCAACACTAACGTCGTCGCGAAAATCTGATCGCCGTCAAGTCGGTATTTCTTCACCTGCTCAAAGATAGGGCTCGCTATGTCCCCAGTGCTTGGCATCCGTGATGCCCAGGAGTAAATGATGAATACCGAGTTTCAGGACCGTTTGGCGGTGGTCACGGGTGCCAGCTCCGGGATTGGCCTGGCACTGTGCGCCGCGCTGTTACCGCGCGGGGTCAAGGTGCTGGCGATGTCTCGGACCCTCGGTGAATTGCCGGCGTTGCAGCAGATCTACGGGGAACGGTTGCAGTGGTTTGCCGGGGATGTCACGAGTCAGCAAGACCTGCGCGAGCTGGCCGAACGCGCGGCGGCGCTGGGTCCCGTGGACTATCTGGTGCCCAACGCGGGTATCGCCGAAATGGCCGACAGCCTGGATATGCAGGCCTTCCAGCGCCAGTGGGCGGTCAACGGTGCCGGGGCGTTGAACACCCTGGCGGCGTTGCGGGGTGAATTGGCGAGCCCGGCTTCGGTAGTGTTTGTCGGGAGTTTCCTGACCGGCTCGAGCTTTCCCGGGCTGGCCGCCTGCATCGCCAGCAAGGCTGCACTCGCGGCTCAGGCACGCACGCTGGCGGTGGAGTTCGCGAGTTTTGATGTGCGCATTAATCTGGTCTCGCCGGGACCGACTGCGACGTCGATGTGGGACAACCTAGGGTTGAGCGATGGGGAGCTTGGCGATGTTGCCGACACGCTTGGTAAACGTCTGTTGCCGGGTCATTTTCTCGATGCGGCGGCGGTGGCCAATGTGATTGTTTTTCAGCTGTCGCAGGGGGCTCGGGGTGTTTACGGTCAGGACTGGAAGGTTGATAACGGTTACACCTTGGGTTGACGTTCGGAGTACATATCCGTTGCTGTCGTAACGGCGACTTAGGGTTCCGCCCTTACGGCGGGTCACTTGGAGAAGCGCCAAGTAACCAAGCGCTCTTGCCCCTGACGTACGGTGCCTCGCCTAGGCTCGGCATGCCCTCGCTCCGGTCCTGCTCCGTGGGCCCGCCGCCATCGGCCATCCATGGCCGGGGGCGGCTACCGCGGCATCCTTGCCGCGGTGCCCACTGCGCAGAACCTGCGCTCGGCCTTCCGACGGGGCAGATCAAGATCAAAAGCAAAAGCAAAAGCAAAAGCAAAAGCAAAACAACAGGAGCCGTTCCCACACTGATCGTTCCCAGTTCACGGTGCGTGGGAACGATCAACGGTTACACCTTGAGCTGAAGCCACTACACAGTCTGTAGCAGCTGCCGAAGGCTGCGTTCGGCTGCGCAGCAGTCGTAAATCCTGCCTCCTCGGTAAACCTGACACACACCGCAGCGTCTGATTTTGCGACTGCTGCGCAGCCGAACGCAGCCTTCGGCAGCTGCTACAGGGATGTGCGTGAGGGCAGGAGACTTAGTGCGAAGTCCCCTCGGCAAACTCAATCTTGTTCCCCACGTTGTACTTGCCCGAAGGCTTGTTCATCGGAATGCGTTTGATCTCCTTGAGGGTGTTGCTGTCGTAGACGATCAGCGCACCGTCGGTGGCCCAGATGCTCAGCAGCAAGTAGCGGCCGTCACGGGTGAACTCAACGTGAGCGGCGGTTTTTCCGGGCATTGGGCGCAGCGTGTGGGCGATTCCCAGGGTCTGTTTGTCGATCAGGTGGATCGCATCGTTGTCGGGCCCGAAGAACACGTCGCTCCAGGCATACCGTGAATTGACGTGACTGCGCATGAAGAAACCCGGCCCCAGGGTCGGGATTTCCTTGATCAGTTTCCAGGTCTTGAAGTCGATGACCGAGATCAGCCCCTTGCTGATATTCGGCGTGGCGAACACCCACTCACCGTCGCGTTTCCAATAGGTCCCCGAGCCCAAGTGGGGCATACCCGGCAGCGGGATGTCGGTGACCACCTGGCCGCTGTCGAGGTCGATCACCTGACCGCCCTGGGCCTTGCGCGACGTGGCCAGCAGTTGTTTGTAGTCCGGTGAAAAGGAGAAGTCGTCGAGAACATCCCCGGCAGGAATCCGCCGTGGTTTGAAATTCGGTGTGCCAGCCCAGGACAGTTCCCAGACTTCCTTCACGTCCTTGAGCGCCACGATGAAACTGTCCCGCGGCGGGGCGGAGTAGACCGCGCTGACCCGTGACGCGGTACCGTCCTGACCGATCGTGGGAATGGTTTTGACCAGCGACAGATCGCGTGCATCGAGCACTACAAGATTGCCGGGCAAATAGTTACCCACCAGCACCCAGCGTCCATCCTTGCTGACCGCCAGGTTGCGGGTGTTGAGACCGGCGCGGACCTCGGCGATCAGTTTCAGGTTGTGCAAGTCATACAGGCTGATCCAGCCGTCACGGGAGGCGAAGTAGACGAAGCGTCCGTCCGGCGAGAACTTCGGCCCGCCATGCACGGCGAAGTGCGAAGCAAACCGCGCCAGCACCTCAAAGCGGTCACCGTCGAGGATGTCGATGTGATGGTCGCCGGCTTCCACCACCACGAACAGGTTCAGCGGGTCGGCGCCATGCTGGGCCGTGGTGGGCAATTTGCTGAGGTCCGCGAGCATCGAGTGACTGCCGAGAATGTCGTCATTGCTCCAGGTGGGCGGGGTGGCGGGTGGTTGCTGAAGGTAGTCCACCAGCGCGTCGATCTGCGCGGGGCTGAACACGTTGGCATAGCCGGCCATCTGGCTCGCGGGGCGGCCGTTCTGGATCACGCTGCGAATTTCATCGGGTTTGATCCGGCTGAGACTCTCCGGCAACAACGCCGGCCCTGCACCGCCGAGACGGTTAATGCCATGACAACTCTGGCAATGCTGCTGATAGTTTTCCGCCGCTTGTTCAAGTGCCGGAACCGCTGCGCCGGCCTGGGCCGCACTGATCCATAACAGGTGGGCAAGGATCATGCGCCTCATATCGCCACCTTGGCGTGGCGTTGCAGTGCTTGCGCCGGGTAAAGCCGCGCCGGGTATTCCAGTTGTTCTGCGCCAAACAGATCGACCACGGTGCCGATCACCGTCAGTGTCGGAATGCCCGGTGGACAATCCAGCGCCAGGGTTGGCAATTGGTGCAGCTTGCCACGGGCGACGTGCTGGTCGGGACGCGTGCCGTTGCTGATCAGCGCCGCCGGTGTATCGGCCGAGAGCCCGGCTTCGATCAAGCGCTGAGCGATGATCCCCAGGTTCGACAAGCCCATGTAAAACACCAACGTCTGGCTACTGTCGGCAAGGCTGCTCCAGGGCAGTGACAACTCGCCATCGCGTTGCAAATGGCCGGTGATGAACCGGCAGGAATTGACCAGGTCGCGGTGGGTCAACGGTATGCCCGCGTAGGCGCTGCAGCCGGACGCGGCGGTAATGCCCGGTACTACCTGGCAGTCGATGCCGCGTTGCAGCAGGTACTCCAGCTCCTCGGCACCACGACCAAAAATGAACGGGTCGCCGCCCTTGAGCCGGACCACGCGCTGCCCTTGATCGGCGAGGTCAGCCAGCAGTTCGTTGATCTGTTCCTGGGGCAGGCTGTGGCAGCCGCTGGCCTTGCCGACGTAATGGCGGGCGCAGGTCAGGGGAATCAAGGTCAGCAGTTCGGGGCTGATCAGCCGGTCGTACACCACGGCGTCGGCCTGCATCAACAGGCTCCAGGCGCGCAGGGTCAGTAGGCGTGGATCGCCGGGGCCGGCGCCGACCAGGGCAACTTCGCCCGGTCGGAACGGGGACTCAAGTGTGGCCGGTATAGCAATCGATGGAGGCATGGGACGTCCTTGGTGCTTCATCAGGTTGGCCGGCCCCAGCCTTTGTCAGGTGGTTGGCCGGACGGGCTATTCAGTGGGTGATGCAAGGGATGGTGGGTAATGGCGGCACACCGATTTCGTCATCGCTGAGGTGGCAGCCGGGGTCCTGACCCCACAAATCACCCTCGGCCCAAGCACGCGTGCGGGTGTTGCCGTTGCAGATGGGCAACCAGCGGCATTCAGCACAACGACCGCCGACGACCCGGGGATGCTCGCGCAGGCGCAACAGCAGGGCATCCGGCTGATCCAGCCACAACGTGCGGAACGATGTGCGCCGGACATTGCCCACCGAGTGCTGCCACCAGTAGGTGTCCGGGTGCACTTCGCCGGTGTTGTCGATGTTGGCAATGCCGCTGCCCGAGGCGTTGCCGCCCCAGGCGCGGAGCATGAGTTCCAGGCGTAGGTAATGCTCGGGAAGACGCAGGCCTGCCCATTGCAACAGGAGAATGGCGTCGGCATCGTTGTTGCCACTGACAAAATCGCTGTCGCGTCCCTGTTGGATGTCTTCCCAGGCCCGCTCAAAGATCAACGTCATGGCCTCGCGGCTCATCTGCTGGTGCGCGTCGAGTTTGCGACTGCGTTTACCGCGACCGCTGTAGTTGAGGTGCGACAGATAAAACTTTTGCACGTCGTGCTCGCGCATCAGCGCCAGTAACTGAGGCAATTGCGGATGGTTCTCCTGGGTCAGGGTGGTGCGCAGCCCGACGCGAATGCCTTGTTCGCGACAGAGCCGGATCGCCTCCATGGAACGGGCGAAGCTGCCCTTGAGTTGGCGGAAGGCGTCATGGGTGGCTTCCAGACCATCGATGCTGATCCCGACGTAGTCGAAGTTCGCCGCGCTGATCTGCGCGATGTTCTGCTCATCGATCAGCGTGCCGTTGGTGGACAAGGCCACAAAGAAACCCTTGGTCCGGGCGTAGGCACTGAGCACAAACAAATCCTCGCGCAACAGCGGTTCGCCACCGGAAAGAATCAACACCTTGACGCCGGCATCGTGCAGGTCGTCGATCACGGTCAGCGCGGCGGCCGTATCCAGTTCGTCGCGAAAGACACTGTCGGCCGAGGTGGCGTAGCAGTGTTTGCAGGTCAGGTTGCAGCGCCTGAGCAGGTTCCAGATCACCACCGGCGCCCGATTACTGCCCGGTGGACTGGTTCTTGGCGCAGGGGCCTGGCCGGCCAGTGCACGCAGGTATTGGCTGATCCTCAACATGCCACTCTCCTTGAGTCAGGGTGTGTTCAGCGCGAAGCAATAGGCAAACGCAAGCCTGATGCCCGTAGCAGCTGTCGAGCTTGCGAGGCTGCGTTCGGCTGCGAAGCAGTCGTGAAATCAGGCGATACGGTGTTTCAGATAAACCTCGCACACAGGTTTTACGACTGCTTCGCAGCCGAACGCAGCCTCGCAAGCTCGACAGCTGCTACAAGGTAGGCGTTGAACTGACCGGAATTAAACGCAAGCCGGTTTTTTTCAGGATGCGGCTGCTCACCAGCATCTCGTTGGCCCCACAGGCGTCGCCCAGCAAGTAGCGCAGGTGCTCGCGGTAGCTGTTGATTTCATCGCTGCTGCGGCCATGAACCATGGCGAACAGGTTGTAGCGCCAGTCGACACGGCGTGGACGGCGATAGCAGTGGCTGACGAAGGATTGCGCGCCGATCAGCGCACCGAGGCGCGGCATGTCGGTGTCGCGAACATCCCAGACCGTCATGCCGTTGTGGCGATAGCCCAGTCGGTAGTGATTGGGCACGGCGGCGATCCGCCGAATCGCGCCCTCGGCTTGCAAGCGCTTGAGCAGATCCAGGGTGGCTTCGATGTTCAGCCCCAGCTGTTCGGCGAGCCACGCCCACGGGTCGTCCAGCAGCGGCAGACCGGCCTGGGTCAACACGATCAGGCGCTGGACGAGGGTGTCTTCAGGCCGGGAAATACAGACCGACATGGTAGGTCTCCTCTTTGGGCAGGTTGAGCAGCGGCAATCCGGTCAGGGTTTCGATGTGGTGCAGGGTCTCGGTCAGGTCAAGTTCAGTTGCGCAGGCGAGCACGAACCACATGTTCCAGGCGTGTTCGCGTCGGTAGTTGTGCGCCACTTCCGGCAGGCCATGCAGTTGCTCGGCGACGTCTTCAAAACGTTCTTCCGGCACCGCCAGCGCGGCGAGGGTGAAGGCGCCGCCCAGCCGTTCAATGTCGAACATCGGGCCGAAGCGTGTGAGCACGCCGTCATCGAGCAGGGCATGCAGTCGTTCGAGCAGTTCAGTGCTGCTGCTCTCCAGTTCGGCAGCCAATACCCGCCAGGGGTGGCGCACCAGCGGCAGGCCCAGTTGCAAGCGGTTGATCAGCCGGCGGTCGAGGTCATCCATGGGTCGGTGCTCCTGTGCGCGAGGGCGCAAAGCGTCCGCCGCACTGCTTGAAGACCTGGGTGCTGAACAGCAATTGATGGGGCAGGTCGCTCAGCAGATGCTCTTCCAGCAACGCCTGAATCTGCGCCTCCACCTGCTCACGTTGACGCCCGTGCACCATGCAAAACAGGTTGTACCGCCACTGCGGCAAGCGCCGGGGCCGCTGATAGCAAAGGTTAATGCCGGGCGCTCGCCCCAGGCGCTGGCCGACTTCGTCGATCAGCGCATCGGGAATATCCAGCACCAGCATGGCGTTGGCGGTAAAGCCCAGCGCGCGATGGTGCAGCACCAGGCCAACGCGACGAAACAGCCCTTGCTCGCTCCACTGACGCATTTGTTCAAGCACCCGGGTTTCGTCAGTGTTTATCCGTTCGGCGAGTTCCTGATAGGGGCGCGCTACCAGCGGCAACCCGCCTTCGAGGTGCCGGCGTAGCGCCAGCGCTTGTTTGGCGCTCAATCCAGATGTCATGAGTTTTCTCCCAGGGCAAAGCCCAGGTCGATGCGGTAGGCGGTCAACATGGGCAGGTCCAGCGGCATGAGGCCGGTGTCGTTCTCCAGTTCCTTGAGCACACGGTCGATGTGTTGGCGATCAGGGGCGGTCAGCACAAACCACAGGTTATAGAAATGCTCCCGTGCGTAGTTGTGATTGACCTCCGGGTACTGACTGACGCGATCGGCCACCTGTTGCAGGCAATCGGCGGGCACGGCGAGGGCGGCGAGGGTGCTGGCCCCGGCGCGGCTGTGTTCGAACACCGGGCCAATGCGGGAGAGGGTGCCGGCCTGATCCATTTCTTCCAGGCAGGCCATTACTTGCGATTCGCGGCACCCGAGAATCCGCGCCATCTCCTTGTACGGTGACGGGCACAGCGGCATGCCGTGCTGGAAGCGGTCGATCAGTTGGCGGCTGAGCAGTTCAAGGTCCATTTCAATACCCCATTTTTTGCGCGCGACTGCTGAAGAAGATGCCGCTCGGCGCGGAGGCTGGCAGGGTGCTCAGCAGCTTCAGGCGGTACGGCTCCCAGATTTGAACCTGATTGCCGTCGCGTAACGACAGCCACAATTGGTCACCGCGTGCGGTGAATTCCATGTGCAGCACCCCCGGTCCCGGGTGCAGATCGGCGACCACGGCATGGGTTTCGGTGTCGATGACCTGAACCCGATCGTTGTCCGGGTAGGCGAAATTGACCCATAGCTGCCGACCGTCCGGGCGCGACGTGACGAACACCGGCTGACCAGCGACCGGGATCACCGCGGTCTGTTGCCAGGTACGTGAATCCATCACCAATACCTGGTGACGACCCACCGCGGGCACGAAGGCCTGGTTGTCGGCGACAGCCCAGCCTTCCAGGTGCGGCATTTTGTAGACGGGGAGTTTCGCCTGGCCGCGTCCGTAATCGCCGAGTACCCGCTGCACACCGCGCTCTGGATGCCAGAGGTCGAGTTGGGCCATGCCGTCCTCACCGAACAGGCCGGCCATGTAATAGCGGCCATCAGGGGTAATCAGGGCATCGTAGGGTTGCTGGCCGATGCCGGTGAAGCGGTTGATCTGCGGTGTGCTGCCCTGATTGAAATCGGCGGTCCAGATCTCGCCGGTATCGAACAGGCTGAAGACAAAACGTTGCCCCGGCGCGTCGACCAGGCCGACTACACGGGAGCGCTTGGTGCCATCGGCCAGGGGCGTGGCCGGAATATCGGCCACCAGTTGCAGGGTGTCGGCATCGAACACCTTGACCCCACCGGGCACGTAGTTGGACACCGCGATCAACTTGCCGTCCTGACTGATGGCGCCGCCAATGCTGTTGCCGCCCTGGATGACGCGATGATCGATACGCCGGGTCAGCAAATCGATTTTGCTCAACCCGCCGTCGCGCCCGAACACATAGGCATAGCGCTGATCCCGTGAGAACACCACCGAGGCATGGGACAGGTCGCCGAAACCCTTGAGTCGGGCCAGCGCGGTGTGGGTGTCGCTTTCGATGATTTGCACGCTACCGGTGGCGCGCTCCACGACCACGCCCAAATCGCCGGTGCCACGCAACGGTGGCTGAACGCAAGCGGACAACAACAGCCCGGTCGCCGCTGACAGCAGGATTGAACGGATCATGGTGCGGGATATCCCTGGAGAAGAAGATCGACCAACCAACGGATGTCGTCGGGGCTGAGCAATGGGGCCCAACCGGGCATCGCGGTGCCGGGCCGGCCTTGGGTGACGGTGGCAATCAGGCTGTCCCGTGATTTGCCGGCCAGCGCTGCGCGCGTCAGTTCGGGGCCCAGCCCGCCGGTAAGGTGCAGCCCATGGCAGGCGCCGCAGTCCTGGGTCAGCAGGTGTTCGAGTTGCACCTGACGCTGGGCGTCCGGCGCCGCAACCGCAGTTGCGCAAATGAGGAGGAGGGCCGCCAGAATCACAGCGTGTCGATAAATCATCTTGACGCCCTCCAGGCGGTTATTTGAGTGTCAGTACCCAGGTCGCGAGAATTTTTGCTTCTTCATCCGTTACCGGGTTGGCCGGCATGGGCATCGGGCCCCAATTGCCTTGTGTGCCGTTCTTGATGTGGCCGGCCAGGGTGTCTGCGGCTCCGGCCACGCCAGCGTTCTTGGCGGCTACATCCTTGAGTGCGGGGCCGACCAGCTTGGTGTCAATGGAGTGGCAGGCTGCGCAGGGTTTGCTCTTGAACAGCTCCAGCGCGTCTTGGGCCATGGCCGGCTGCACACTCAGCGCAGCGGTCAGGGCGAACAGTGAGAACAGAGTATTTTTCATGGTGTTTCCTTGCATTGATGGAGCTCAATAGATGTCATGTTGGGTGTTGTAGACGTTGAACTTCCCGGTGGGTGTGATCAGTCGTTTGTCCTTGATGACTGACTTGAGCTTCAGTGTTTTGTCGTCGATCACCACCAGCGCCGACTCGTCTGCCTGGCCGCTCCAGACGGAGAACCAGACTTCATCGCCGGCCTTGTTGTATTCCGGTTGCACGACGCGCATGGCGCCTTGCTTGATGCCGGCGTATTCAGCGATGGGCAACACGGTGTAGCCGGCGTCGAGTTTGTCGAGGTTGAACACCGCCACTGACTGACTGAGTTTGGTATCCGGGTTGAGGGTGGTGTCGACGTACAGGTGGCGAGAGTTGGGATGGGTTTTGATAAACAGCGATCCGCCGCCCTGGCCCTTGAGTGAGGCGACCTGCTTCCAGGCGTATTGCGGGTGTTTGGTCGGGTCGGTGCCGATCAGCGAGATGCCATCATCACCCAAATGGCTGGTGGCCCAGACCGGGCCGTAGGTCGGGTGGTTGAAGTTGGCGCCGCGACCCGGGTGAGGGGTTTTACCGACGTCCACCAGCGCGGTCAACTTGCGCTCCTTGGAGTCGATCACGGCAACCTTGTTGGAGTTGTTGGCTGCGGTCATGAAGTAGCGGTGTGTGCTGTCCCAGCCACCGTCATGCAGGAAAGGCGCGGCGTCGATGTAGGTGACGGTGAGGTTTTTGATGTCCTGGTAGTTGACCAGCATGACCTTGCCGGTTTCCTTGACGTTGACGATGAACTCCGGCCATTCGTGGGAGGCGATGATCGCCGCGACCCGGGGTTCCGGGTGATATTCCTGCTTATCGACGGTCATGCCGCGGGTCGAAACGATCTGTTTCGGCTCCAGGGTTTCGCCATCCATGATGGTGAATTGCGGCGGCCAATAAGAACCGGCGATGGTGTATTTATCTTCGTAGCCCTTGAACTTGGAGGTCTCGACCGAGCGCGCCTCGATGCCCACTTTGACTTCGGCGACCTTGGTCGGCTCGACCGGCCACAGGTCGATCATGTCGATCCGCGCGTCTCGACCAATCACCAGCAGGTAGCGACCCGAGGCAGAGATCCGCGAGATGTGCACCGCGTAACCGGTCTCGATGAGTTTGACGATTTTCTTGCTGTCCCCATCGATCAGGGCAATTTTGCCGTCATCGCGCAACGTCACCGAAAACAGGTTCGGCAAGTTGAGTTTGCTCAACTGTTTCTTCGGACGGTCCTCGGGTTTGACCAGCACTTTCCAGGTTTTCAGCGTCTCGGCCATGCCCCATTCCGGTGGCGTCGGCGGCGTGTGCTGAATGAACTTGGCCATGACCGTGATCTGATCCTTGGTCAGCGCATTGGACGTCCCCCAGTTCGGCATGCCCGCCGGCGAACCGTAGGTAATCAAGGCCTCCAGGAATGGCTGCCCGCGAGACTGGGTGATGTCTGGCGTCAGTGGTTTGCCGGTGGCCCCTTTGCGCAGAACACCGTGGCAGCCTGCGCAGCGCTGGAAGTAGATTTCCTTGGATGAGTCGAACTCGGTCTGGCTCATGTCGGGAGCGCCGGCGGTTTTGACCATGGGCGGGTTGGCCGCGGCGGCGGGCTCTTCAGCGCTGGCGGCATGGCTCACCGCCAGGGCCAGTGATGAACACAATGTGGCGAGGGTCCGGGCAAACGTTTTTCTATTGCTGATCAGCATTCCATTTCTCCTCAGGCAAGACCTTTGCGATGTGCTGAAACGGCAGCGCAGAACGCAGGTTCTTAGTGCCGTGCAAGGCTATGCCCGAGCAGGCCATTGTTCGCTTGACGACGATCAAGTTTGCCGGCCATCTCACTTGCCAGGTTGTCGCAGGGGCCCGTAGCGTGTTCCTTGAATCCGCTTTTGGAACAGGCAGCCCATGGACCGTACCCAGTCTTGCGACCACCCGATCGAACCCTTCTACCAACCGCTGAATAATGAGGAGGCGCTGTTCGAACAAGCCTGGCGACACGGCATGCCGGTGCTGATCAAAGGCCCGACGGGGTGCGGCAAGACACGTTTCATCCAGCACATGGCCCATCGGCTGAAACTGCCGCTGTACACCGTGGCTTGCCACGATGATCTGAGCGCGGCCGACCTGATCGGCCGTCACCTGATCGGTGCCCAGGGCACCTGGTGGCAGGATGGACCGCTGACCCGCGCGGTGCGTGAAGGCGGCATCTGTTACCTCGACGAAGTGGTCGAGGCGCGCCAGGACACCGTGGTCGTACTGCATCCCCTGGCCGATGATCGTCGGGAGTTGTTCCTGGAACGTACCGGCGAAGTGCTGAAAGCACCGCCGTCATTCATGCTCGTGGTGTCTTACAACCCCGGTTACCAGAACCTGCTCAAAGGCATGAAACCCAGCACCCGGCAACGCTTCGTGGCGATGCGTTTCGGCTATCCGCCGGTGGCCGATGAGGAACGCATCGTTGCCCGGGAGGCTCAGGTGGACAACGCACTGGCGGCGCAAGTGGTGCGGCTGGGCCAGGCGCTGCGCCGGCTCGATCAACATGATCTGGAGGAGGTCGCCTCAACGCGACTGCTGATTTTTACCGCGCGGATGATCCGCTCCGGCATGAGCCCGCGTGAGGCCTGCATGGCCTGCCTGGCCGAGCCGCTGAGCGATGATCCGCTGACCGTGGCCGCGCTGATGGACGTGGTTGATGTCCACTTCGGCTGAGTCCACGGGCGTCACGCGCCGTTACTTGCCGGGCGATCTGGCGATGTGGTTTTTCATTCTCGCCGAGCTGTCGGTGTTCGCCATCCTGATCCTGGCGTTCGCCGTGACCCAGGCGCTCAAGCCGCAGATGTTCAGTGAAAGCCGTCTATTGTTGAACACCTCAACCGGCTTGGCGATGACCCTGAGCCTGCTCACCGCGGGGCTGTTCGCCGCGCTGGCGCAGGAGCACGTCAGGCGCTCACGATCCCGGCACGGCGCCGTCTTCCTGCTGATGGCGTTGCTCGCCGCCAGTGTCTACGTGGTGTTGAAACTCACGGAATACCGGCACTTGCTGGCCTCGGGGCTGGGCATGGAGCACAACACCTTTTTCACGTTGTACTGGATTCTCACCGGGTTTCATTTTCTCCACGTATTACTCGGCATGGTCATTCTCGGATGGCTGGCCGAGCGCTGTCGCCGTGGCCTGTACGACGCCAACACGCGCAGCGGGTTTGAATCCGGCGTGCTCTATTGGCACATGGTCGATCTGATCTGGGTCATGCTGTTTCCGCTGGTCTACGTGCTGAGTTGACGAGGTTCTCATGTCTGTTTCCAGGGGTTTGCTCGTCTGTTGGGCGGCGCTCGCGACGTTAAGCGTGTGCACCGTGGTGCTGGCCCAGGCCGGTGCGACGTGGTTGCTGTCGATTGCCATCTTGCTGGTGGCGGTCGGCAAGGCGTGGCTGATCACCGATGGCTTCATGGAGATGCGCCACGCACCGCAACTGTGGCGCAGCTTGATGTTGAGCTGGGCTTTGGTGTTGGCGGCCGTTGTGGGGCTGACACTGATTTTGTTCCGTTAAGCGATCCATGTAGCAGCTGGCGAAGCCTGCGTTCGGCTGCGCAGCAGTCGTAAAATCAGGCACCGCGGTGTATCAGGTTCACCGAGGTGGCAGGGTTTGCGACTGCTGCGCAGCCGAACGCAGGCTTCGCCAGCTGCTACATGGACCGAGTTCGGTTCACGTGTAATACCCGACCAAAACCATCTGCCTTTCTTGATCGCCATCAAGCAGGTTTCAACCCTTCGCTTCCTATCATGGACGGGCCTAGCAAAGAGGAAGCGACCATGTCAGACACCTTCACCAAAGGCATGGCCAGGAACATCTACTTCGGGGGAAGCATTTTCTTCTTCCTGATATTCCTGGCTTTGACCTATCACACGGAACAGACCTTTCCAGAGCGCAGCAATGAAGCGCTGTTAACCGAATCAGTCGAGCGCGGCAAGTTGGTCTGGGAGCAAAACAATTGCATCGGCTGCCACACGCTGTTGGGCGAGGGCGCCTACTTCGCGCCTGAGCTGGGCAACGTGTTCCAGCGGCGCGGCGGGGAGGCGGGCTTCAAACCCTTCCTGCATGCCTGGATGAAAATGCAGCCACTGGGCGTACCGGGCCGGCGCGCGATGCCGCAGTTCAAGTTGAGTGACCAGGAGGTGGATGACATCGCCGAGTTCCTCAAATGGAGCTCGAAAATCAACACCAATGGCTGGCCGCCAAACAAGGAGGGCTAAGCGATGAGCATTGCTAATCCGCATCTGAAATTCGCCTCGCAATCCGTGGCCAAACCGTACTTCGTGTTTGCTCTGATCCTGTTTCTCGGTCAGATACTGTTCGGTTTGATCATGGGCCTGCAATACGTGGTAGGGGACTTTCTCTTTCCGATCATCCCCTTCAACGTGGCGCGGATGGTGCACACCAACCTGCTGATCGTCTGGATATTGTTCGGCTTTATGGGGGCTGCCTACTACCTGATTCCGGAAGAGGCCGACCGTGAACTGCACAGTCCGAAGCTGGCGATCATCCTGTTCTGGGTATTCGCCGCCGCGGGTGTGCTGACGATCCTCGGTTACCTGCTGGTGCCTTATGCCGGCCTGGCCAAGCTGACGCATAACGAGCTGCTACCGACCATGGGTCGGGAGTTCCTGGAGCAGCCGACCATCTCCAAGATGGGCATCGTGGTGGTCTGCCTGGGCTTTCTCTACAACATCGGCATGACCTTGCTCAAAGGGCGCAAGACCACCGTCAGCATGGTCATGATGACCGGGCTGATCGGGCTCGCGGTGTTCTTCCTGTTCTCCTTCTATAACCCAGGCAACCTCGCCCGCGACAAGTTCTACTGGTGGTGGGTGGTGCATCTTTGGGTAGAAGGCGTGTGGGAACTGATCATGGGCTCGATGCTGGCCTTCGTCCTGATCAAGATCACCGGTGTGGACCGGGAGGTCGTGGAAAAATGGCTCTACGTGATCATCGCCATGGCGCTGATAACGGGGATTATCGGTACCGGTCACCACTTCTTCTGGATCGGTGCGCCTGAGGTCTGGTTGTGGGTGGGGTCAATCTTCTCGGCACTCGAGCCGCTACCCTTCCTGGCGATGGTGATATTCGCCTTCAGCATGGTCAAGAACCGTCGCCGGGACCACCCGAACCGCGCCGCCACGCTGTGGGCCAAGGGCACCACGGTCACCGCGTTCTTCGGCGCTGGCGTCTGGGGGTTCCTGCATACCCTGGCACCGGTCAACTTCTACACCCACGGTTCGCAGTTAACGGCGGCTCACGGTCACCTGGCCTTCTACGGTGCTTACGCGATGATCGTGATGACCTTGATCAGCTATGCCATGCCGAAACTGCGAGGGCTCGGCGAGGCAGCGGACGAGCGTTCGCAGCAACTCGAGATCTGGGGCTTCTGGTTGATGACCCTGTCGATGGCCATGATCACGCTGCTGCTCACCGCTGCCGGTGTCGTGCAGATCTACCTGCAACGCTGGCCGGTGGATGGCGTCGCGTTACCGTTCATGGCCACTGTCGATCATCTGCAAGTGCTGTTCTGGGCTCGTCTGGGCGCCGGTCTCGGTTTCTTCGCAGGGCTGCTCTGCTACCTGTCGAGCTTCAAGCGGCGGGTGCCAGTGGGGATCACTGCGACTGCCGCCTCCGCTGTTCGTTCGTGAGTCAATAACACCCTGAAGGAGGACGGCCCGGCTGGTACAGCGGGCCGTTTCACATTGGTTTTCAGAGGAAAAAAACCATGGCCTTTACCGTCGAACTGGAAGAGTGGGTTGGCAGTGTCTGGCATCGCTTTATCACCCGCCGCGCCAGCCCGGATTTTCCCGAGGCCCGGGTCGAACTGATCCACCAGCAGCGACCGCTGGCGTTGTTGTTTCGCGCCATGGGTGGCGCCAATGGCGTCGGCGTGGAAGCCGCCAGCGACCGCGATCTGCTGTTGCGACGCAACGTGCTGCAGCAGATCGCCGGCACCTGCAAGCAAGTGCCCTTGGCGTGGTGCGACGAGGCGAACCTTCGTCTGCCGTCGAGCCTCGCGGTGTTCCCTGAAGTTGCATTGAACGAGGAGCTCTATCGTTGGCTCGCGTTGCTGGCGGCCCAGGCCGGGCAGATGCGTCATTGGGGGCGAGACAATCAGCGCTGGACGCAACAGCTGTTGCGGCGCTATCCCGCGTTGCGTGCCCGGTACAAACGTTTGGTCGATGCCCATCTGCAATTGCGCCCGGATCCGGCAACATTGAACCCCGGCGAAGCGGCCCTGGAACGAGCGTTATGCCAGGCGCTGCGCGAGCCGGGCAGTGTCGAACATTTCCCTCGCAGCGAACGGGCCGCGTGGCCGCTGCCGCTGTGGTTGTACCCACCGCAAAACCTCGCCAGCCCGCAGGCGGCCGATCTCGGTGACGAGTCGGAAGAATCGCTGACGACTCCGCCCGGCGAACAGAAAGGCGCAAGCAAACGCGCCAAGCGGATCGATGAAGGCAGCCGCGACGGCGGGTTGTTAATCGTGCGCCTGGAGAACCTGTTCAGCTGGACCGAACACGTGGACCTGGATCGCTGGTCGGACGACAGCGAAAACCCTGACGCGGCCAGAGTCGCCGAGGACCTGGATGAATTGAGTCTGTCGCGCACCCGCCTGCGCAAGGGCGGTGGCCTCAAGCTGCACCTGGATTTGCCACCGGCCGATGTCGACGATATTCCCCTGGGTGAGGGCATCAAGTTGCCCGAGTGGGATTACCGCAAGCAGCAGATGCAGGACAGCTTCGTCAATCTGCAAATGATGGTGCCCCGCGACTGTGAGGCGCAGCCATTGCCGCCACGGCTGAAGGCCTCGGCGCACCGTCTGCGCCGCCAGTTCGAGCACCTGCGCAATGATCGCCAATGGTTACGCCAGCAACCTCAAGGGTCTGAACTGGACATGCAGGCCTGGCTGGATTTTCACGTTGAACGCGAGCATGGCCAATGTGCGGAACGGGGTCTGTTCATGGAACAACGGCAGTCGCGCCGCGACCTCGCGTGCCTGTTGCTGGCCGACGTTTCGATGTCCACCGACGCCCACTTGAACGATGAGCATCGGGTGATTGATGTCATCCGCGACAGTCTGCTGCTGTTCGGCGAAACCCTGTCGGTGTTGGGTGATGATTTCGCCCTGTACGGATTTTCCTCGCTGCGTCGTCAGCAAGTGCGCATGCAGGAACTCAAGTCCTTCACCCAGCGCTATGACGACAACACCCGCGGTCGCATTCAAGGGCTCAAACCGGGTTATTACACCCGCATGGGCGCCGCCATCCGCCACGCCACCCAACTGCTGGGCAAGAGCAAACGCCGCAGCAAACTGTTGCTGCTGCTCACGGATGGCAAACCGAATGATCTGGATCTGTATGAGGGCCGCTACGGCGTTGAAGACACCCGCGAAGCGGTGCTGGAGGCGCGGCGTCAGGGGTTGACGCCGTTCTGTATCACGATTGATCGCGAGGCCGGGGATTACCTGCCTTACATGTTCGGCGCCAATGGCTACACCTTGATCCGCCAGCCCGAGCAGTTACCCCTGCGCTTGCCGCAGTTGTATCGGCAGCTGACTCAGCCTTGATCGACACGGTCCCTTGTCGCCTGCGCCCCTGTAGCAGCTGCCGAGCCTGCGAGGCTGCGTTCGGCTGCGAAGCAGTCGTAAATCCTAAATCCGCGGTTTAACTGACACACCGCGGTGACTGGTTTTACGACTGCTGCGCAGTCGAACGCAGCCTCGCAGGCTCGGCAGCTGCTACAGGGGAAATGTGTGGGGATCAGGCGTTGCGTGGCAGCCAGAAAAACATCGTCACGCAGAAGATCGTCAGGCCGATGCAGAACCACGTGAATCGGCGCAGCCGGCGTTCCCCCGCCTGTGCGGCGAATGCCGGCAGGGGCATGCCGCATTGGCGGCACTCGGGTTCTTGTGCGGGGTTGGCGTGCTGGCAATACAAACAGACGGGCATGTCACTCACTCGAACTGTTCCAGGCGCAGACGATCGAGAATGGCGATCTGGCGGCCGTCCTGGGTGATGATGTTTTCATCGATCAGGCGACGGATGATCCGCGAAAAGGTTTCCGGCTGGATCGACAGATGCCCGGCAATCAGTTGCTTGGCCATCGGCAGCTCGAATTGGCTGTCAACCGTTTGCTGGCGCACCAATTGCGTCAGCAGATAACGCACGACCCGGTGGGTGGCGTTTTTCAGGGACAGGGTTTCGATTTCGTTGACCCGTTGATGCAGGCGAACGCAGAGCTTGCCGAGCAGCGCAAAGGTCAGTCGGCTATTGCTCTGCAGCAGGCGCATGTAGGTGTTGTTGGATAATCGATAGAGCTGGGTGGGGCAGATCGCTTCGGCCGAGGCCACATAGTTCGGGGTGTCCATCAGCATCATCGCCTCGGCGAAGGTTTGCCGATCGCCGATCACCTCAAACACTTTTTCCTGACCATCCGGTGTCAGGCGGTAGATTTTCACCGCGCCGGCAATCACGAAATAGAACGAGTCTGCCGGCTCGCCCTGGCGGAACAGCGGTTCGCCCTTGTCGATGCTGAGCAGGTGGCTGGTACTCATCAATTCATCCAGCTGTTCTTCGTTCAACGGCTCGAACAAGTGATGACTGCGCAGAATCTGGTGATGGACGCGATGAAGCACCATAAGAATTCATCCTGAAGATTGAGGAGGGGATGGCGATCAAGTCAAACGAGGCCCAGCGAGACGCCGCTGGCCAACGCCAGAACCGAGGTCAACACCACAAACCAGGCCAGTGGCTGGATGACTTTTTTCATGACGACTCCTGGGGATCGAGAAGGATCAAGGTTTCTTTGATTGCTGAAAGCTTGAGCAAGACGCGGGCCATGCCTGAAGGCCTTTGTTTATTGGGGTTGTCAGAAAAGAGGGTAAAAAAGACCACGAGGTTTAGGGTTTAAATAACCATTAAAGGGTCATTTGTACCCTGAATGGATTTCATCGGCGGCACGCGAGGCTTGCTACCGGTGCGGATCGGCATCGGGGCACGCCCCTTGCACACTTGATCTGCGACAAAGGCAATTGATCGCCAATCCCCGATGATTGCCCCCGGACTTACTTCGACGCCTGCGGGTTGGCGTCAGGTCAGCAGCAAGGTAAAGGAGTGGCTTTATGCAAGTGCTCGACCGCCGTAAAGCGATGGCCATCGCGCCGTTGCTACGTTTGGCCTTTCGGCCATTTTTCCTCGCCGGCTGTCTTCTGGCGGGGCTGGCCATTCCGCTCTGGCTGGCCGCCTTCAGTGGTGCGCTTTCCGGTTGGCAGCCGTCGGGTGGTTGGCTGGGCTGGCATCGACACGAATTGTTGTTCGGGTTCGGCTTGGCGATCATTGCAGGCTTTCTGCTGACGGCGGTGCAGACCTGGACCGGTCGCCCCGGCATCAGCGGGCGACCACTGGCCGCGCTGGCGTTGCTGTGGTTGTTGGCGCGCGTGGCCTGGCTGGTCAATGCACCGTGGCCGGTGCTCGCGGTGCTGGAATTGGCGTTCCCGCTGGCGGTGGCCGCGCTCATGGGTTTCACCTTGTGGAAGGTGCGGCAGACACGTAACTACCCGATTGCGGTGGTGCTGCTGTTGTTAGCGGCGGCCGACGGGTTGTCCCTGTACGGCCTGGTCGAAGGTCATGAAGGCTGGCAGCGTCAAGGTGTGCTGACCGGCCTCTGGCTGGTGGCGGCGATGATGGGCTTGATCGGCGGGCGGGTCATTCCGTTCTTCATCCAGCGCGGCCTTGGCAAGGTCGAGGGCGTTACCCCTTGGCCGTGGCTGGATGGGATGCTGCTGATTGGCTCGCCGCTGGTGGCGTTGTTATATGCCGCGGGACCTGCGCTTGACCCCAATCTCTGGGCGGGCCTGTTGTTCGCCGTGTTGGCCGCTGGGCATCTGGTGCGTCTGGTTCGCTGGCATGATCGCGCCCTCTGGCGCGTGCCGTTGCTGTGGTCGTTGTACCTGGCGTATGCCTGGTTGGCGGTGGCCTGTCTCGCAATGGCGCTGTGGCATTTCGGTGCGCCGATTAACCCGAGTCTGGCGGTGCATTGCCTGACGATCGGCGCGATGGGCGGCCTGGTGTTGGCGATGATCGCGCGGGTCAGCCTGGGGCATACCGGCCGCGCGCTGGAGCCGCCATCGGGCATGACCATGGCGTTCATTTTGCTCAACCTGGCGTGTCTGAGCCGGGTCGTGTTGATCCTGTTCTTTCCCCTGCCTGCGTTGTGGCTGGCCGGTGTGTGTTGGGCGCTGGCGTTTGCGCTGTACGCCTGGCGCTATGGGCCGATGCTGCTGCGGGCCCGGGTGGACGGTCATCCGGGCTAAGCAAGTGAACTGATGGAGGCTGCCGGTGCTATATCCCTTTTTGCTGGTCACCCACTTGCTGGCGGCGATTGCCTTTATCGGCACGCTGTTTTTCGAAGTGGTGATCTGGCACCGCGCCCGCCAGCAGTTGGCGGGTACCGCGCAAACGATCGCAGATCAAGCGATCGCGGTGCGTTCGCGCAAGGTGCTACATGGCGTGGTGTTGCTGTTGTATGGCGCCGGCATCAGCCTGGCGTGGCAACACCGTGGCGTATTGAGTCAGCCGCTGGCGAGCAGTTTTGGCACGTTGCTGAGCCTGAAGATCGTCCTGGCCCTGAGCATCATCGGCCATTACTTCCTGCTGGCGTACTGGCTGAAAAGCGCACGACTGACCACGACCCGCGCCAGCTGGATTCGCCGCAGCATCCTCGGGCACATGGTGTTGATCGTGATCCTGGCCAAGGCGATGTTCTATTGGCACGGTTGATCGCGCTGGAAAACCCGTAAACCCGTGGTGGCGCCATTCGCGAGCAGGCTCGCTCCCACATTGGAATATTGTCCCCTGTGGGAGCGAGCCTGCTCGCGAAAGCTGCGTCACTGGTTTTGTGTGACCGGCAATCGATCAGTGGCGCGGGGTCAAGGCATTAACAAACAACACGTTGTTCTCCAGATGGATGTGTTGCATCAGGTCATCCCGAAACTCCAGCAGCCCACGATAAAGGGCACGCCAGGTGTTACAGGCATCGGCCGGCGGGGTGATGTTGTTGGTCAGCGCGAGCAGCTTTTCGAGGGCTTCGCCATGTTGATCATGTTCAAAACGCAGCACCTGGATCGGCGGGGCGGCCTGAGGGCCGATGCCCTGTTGCAGCATCGGGAACAGCACTTGTTCTTCCTTGAGCATGTGGCCTTCGAGTTCTTGTTGCATGTCGGTCAGCAGATCAGCCAGGCCGTTGGGACAGCTGCTGCGCGCGCCATGGACCTGCTCGACGCGACGGGCCAGGCGGATCAGTTCCGGCAGTTGCTCGCGATGGCGGGCGTGGTAGCGCGCCAGAAGGTGGGCGATCAACAGCTCCGACGGTTCGTTGCGCCAGTCGTGTTGGGTTTCGCCGGTGTCTTGCAGCCGGTGCAGCGCATCGGCGATCAGGACCGGGTCGAGGTCTTTGCCAGCGGCTGCTTCGCGCAGGCTTTTATGCCCGCCACAACAGAAGTCCAGTTTGAAGGTGTGAAAGATCCGCGTGGCGCCGGGAATGTCGCAGGCCAGTTGGCCGAGGCTTTGTTCCAGTAGGGTCAGGCTCATCAGGGGTTCCTTGTTTGGATTTCAACGGTTCCCCAGGCTCATTGCACCCGGCATGCCATATTTAACGTATTGAAAAATATGGCTTAATTTTTAGTTGTGGTGATAGGCACCCGGACGCTTTAGGGTGAATCCAACCATAGAGGGTAATAACTACCATGCTGCGTGAAAGCCTGGCGGCCGACCTCATTGTCGAGTTGCCCAATGCTGTGCGGTTGCAACGACTGGTCCAGACCCTGCGCGAGTACTTCAACAGTGGCGCCGTGGGATTGCTGCGTCTGGATGACGACAGCCTCAGGCCGGTCGCGACGGTGGGGCTGGTGCATGAAGCGTTGGGCCGCCGCTTTGTCATCGCCCAGCATCCGCGGCTGGCGGCGATCATGGCGTCGCGCGAACCCACCTGGTTCGAGCCCGACAGTCGCCTGCCGGATCCCTATGACGGCTTGCTCGACAATCACGCTGGCGAACCGATGCCCGTGCACGACTGCATGGGCGTGAGCCTGTACGTGGAGGGTCGGATCTGGGGTGCGATCACCCTCGATGCGCTTCACGCCGGGACCTTCGACAGCCGTGCGCGGGAAGAACTCAAGCGCTGCACCTTGCAGATCGAAGCCGCCGTGCGAGTCACCCGGCTTGAGCAGGAAAACCGCAGCCTGCGCTTGTCCCGCAGCGATATTCAAGACGTGCGCAGGCCAGCTGATGAAGGCGAAATCCTCGGGCAGAGTGAGGTGCTGCATCAGTTGCTCAATGAACTGGACGTACTGGCCGACTCCGAGCTGCCGGTGTTGCTGCTGGGCGAGACCGGCGTCGGCAAAGAACTGTTCGCCCGGCGCTTGCATCGTCTGTCGCGCCGCAGCCATAAGCCTCTGGTGCAGGTCAATTGCGCCGCTTTGCCGGAGTCTTTGGCAGAGAGTGAATTGTTCGGCCATGTCAAAGGCGCGTTTTCCGGCGCCACCAGTGACCGTGCCGGACGTTTCGATGCGGCCAACGGTGGCACGCTGTTTCTCGATGAAGTCGGTGAATTGCCATTGGCCGTGCAAGCGAAACTGCTACGCACCCTGCAGAATGGCGAGATCCAGCGCCTCGGTGCCGACAAGCCGCTGCATGTCGATGTGCGAATCATTGCAGCGACCAACCGGCACCTGCCGGACAGCATCCGCGACGGCTTGTTTCGGGCCGATCTGTATCACCGGCTCTCGGTGTACCCGGTGCCGATTCCGCCGCTGCGCGAGCGGGGTAACGATGTGTTGATGCTGGCCGGGCATTTCCTTGAACTCAATCGGACGCGGCTCGGTCTGCGCGGTTTGCGTCTGTCGCCGGCGGCCGAGCGAGCGCTGCTGACTTACAGCTGGCCGGGCAACGTGCGCGAGCTGGAGCATGTGATCAGCCGAGCCGCGTTGAAGCAGCTCAGTCGCGGCACGAGTCGCACGCTGATCATGACGCTGGAGCCCGAGATTCTGGACCTCGACAGTGCCATGGGCGGGCAGGGCGCGGTCGCCGAAAGTCCCCTGGACGTTACGGCTGATGAGCCGTTCCAGCCCCTGGGTGAAGCGGTCGACGATTACCAGCGCAAGAAAATTCTCCAGGCCTTGAGCCTGTCCGGGGAGAACTGGGCCAGCGCCGCGCGGATTCTGGAAGTCGATCCCAGCAATCTGCACAAACTGGCTCGGCGTCTGCGCCTCAAATAAGGCTGGGCATGCTCAGTGTTGATAGTGGTCAAGGTGGTCTTGCGCAGTGCATCGCACACTGGGCAGAACCTTTTTGGAGATCACCGTCATGCCCCTTTCCCTGGCACAGATGCGCCGCAACTACTCCCTTTTTGGCCTGCAAGACGAGTCGGCGCTGGACGACCCGCTGGCGATGTTCCGGCAATGGCTGCAACTGGCCCGCGATACCGAGCGCGCGCCTGTCGAAGCCAACAGCATGGTGTTGGCGACGGTCGACAGTGAAGGGCGTCCGCACTGCCGGGTCCTGCTGCTCAAGGGCTTGAGCGATGAAGGCTTCACCTTTTTCGGCAATTATCAGAGTGACAAGGGCCAGCAACTGGCCGCCAACCCGCATGCTGCCATGACCTTTTTCTGGCCGGGGCTGGAACGTCAGGTGCGTATCGAAGGCCAGGTCTCCAGGCTCGACCCGACGCTGTCGGATGCGTACTACGATTCCCGCTCACAGGACAGTCGCCTGGGCGCCTGGGCTTCACCGCAAAGCCGGCCGCTGGCCAATCGGGCCGAGCTTGAATCGCTGTTGATACAAACCACCCAACGTTTTGCCGGCAAGACCGTGCCGCGGCCCGAACATTGGGGCGGCTACTGCCTGCACCCTGAGCGTCTGGAGTTCTGGCAAGGCCGTGCCGACCGCTTGCATGATCGTCTCGATTACCGTTTGTGTGACGGTGTATGGCAACGAAATCGCCTGGCACCTTGAACAGATCGTGTAGCAATGGAGAACAATGTGGGAGCGAGCTTGCTCGCTCCCACAGGTTTTGTGTGGCCTGTACATTCTGCTTATGTCCCCGTGGAGGTACCTCCTTGGAGGAATAGGCTCGCTCGCCATTCCGGTTCAGGCTTTGTCACATACCCTCATTTACGGGAAGGCTTGGATATGGCCCATCTGGCGCAACGCACGTTTGAACCCCTGAACATCGCCGTGCTGACCATCAGCGATACGCGCACCTTTGACACAGACACCTCGGGGCAGACCCTGACGGATTTACTGCAAACGGCCGGGCATGTATTGATCGACCGTGATCTGGTCAAGGACGACATTTATCAGATCCGTGCAAAGGTTTCCCACTGGATCGCCGACCCCAAGGTGCAAGTGGTATTGATGACCGGCGGCACTGGTTTCACCGCGCGCGACAACACACCGCAAGCGGTCTTGCCGTTGCTGGACAAACACGTGGAAGGCTTCGGTGAACTGTTCCGTCAGGTGTCCCTGGCGGAAATCGGTATGTCCAGTCTGCAGTCACGGGCATTGGCCGGGATGAGCAACGGCGTGCTGGTGTGCTGCGTGCCGGGTTCGCCGGGCGCGTGTCGAACCGCCTGGAACCAGATCCTGCTCGAACAATTGGACAGCCGCACCGGCCCGTGCAATTTCGCCCCGCATTTGAAACCGCAAGCGCAACGGGTCATCGACGCCTGCGAGACACGCTCATGACCGGTCGGGTGTGTGACCTCGGCCACCTGATGCCGGTGGACGAGGCCATCAGCCGTCTGCTGGATCAGGCACCGTCGCCGCCCCTGGCGCAAAAGATCGGGCTGGATCAAGCCTTGGGGCGGGTGCTGGCGGCGGACATTCATTCCTCCGTCAACCTGCCGGCCTGGGACAACAGCGCCATGGACGGTTATGCCCTCAGGGCCGCTGACCTGCCACCGGACGGCGGCTATTTGTCGATTGGCGGACGAATTGCGGCGGGGGATCAGGCGTGCTCGCCCTTGCTCGCGCAGCAAGCCGTACAGATTTTTACCGGCGCGCCATTGCCGCCGGGTGCCGACACAGTGGTGCCGCAGGAGCGCTGCCGGATCGATGGCGAGCGTGTCTGGTTTCCGCCCGTAAGCGCTGGCGATCACGTGCGCAAGGAAGGTGAGGAGGTTCGCCGGGGAGATCTGTTGCTCCAGACCGGTAAACGCCTGCGTGCGCAAGAAGTAGGGTTGCTGGCCGGCGCTGGGATCGCGCGGGTGGAGGTCTATCGACCGTTGCAGGTGTGCTTGCTCAGCAGCGGCAATGAACTGCGTGAGCCGGGCGATCCATTGGCGCCCGGGCAGATTTACAACAGCAACCGCTACTGCCTCGCGGCGTTGTTGAGCGGTTGGGGCGTCGAGGTGCACGACTATGGCGTCATGGCCGATGAGTTGGCGGCCAGCCGGCATGCCTTGAGCCTGGCGTCCTCGGAATGCGACCTGTTGTTGAGTTCCGGTGGCGTCTCGGTGGGCGAGGAAGATCACCTCAAACAGGCCATCGAGGAACTCGGTAGCCTGGATTTCTGGCGGCTGGCGATTCAGCCGGGTAAACCGCTGGCCTTCGGCGAAGTGGCCGGCAAACCGTGGATCGGCATGCCGGGCAATCCTTCGGCGGCGCTGATTACCGCGTTGGTGGTGGTGCGTCCGTTCCTGCTCAGGGCCCAAGGCGTGAAAGACGTGTTGCCGGTGCCATTGGCCGTGCCCGCCGGATTCGACTGGTTGCAGCGCAACAAGCGCCGGCAGTACCTGCGTGCACGGCTGACCTCGGGCGCTGACGGCCAGCTGAGCGTGGAGCTGCACCCTCAGCAAAGCTCGGCGATGTTGACCGCCGCGTGTTGGGCCGACGGGCTGGCGGTGATCGAGCGCGAGCAGCAAGTGCTCAAGCACGACAACGTGATGTTCCTGTCCTTCGCCGACCTGATGCATTGATGGCAATTGATTGCCGTCAAGGCCGCTCCTGCCGGTCTCGCTAGACTGGCGGCGCGATTTTCCATGAGGATTACCCATGCAACTGGTCTGCCCGGCAGGGAACCTGCCTGCGCTAAAAGCGGCGGTGCGCGAAGGCGCCGATGCCGTTTATGTCGGTTTTCGCGATGACACCAATGCCCGGCATTTCGCGGGGCTGAACATGGACGACAAACAGTTCGACGCCGCCGTCGCCCACATTCGCCAGCATCAACGCAAACTCTATGTCGCGGTCAACACCTACCCGCAACCCAAGGGCTGGGAGCGCTGGCAGCGGGCGGTTGATCGCGCCGCCGATTTCGGCGTGGATGCGCTGATCGCCGCCGACCCCGGGGTGCTCAACTACGCCAGCCAGCGGCATCCACAACTGGCATTGCACCTGTCGGTCCAAGGCTCGGCAACCCATGCCGCAGCCTTGGAATTTTATGCGCAGCGCTACGGGATTCGTCGCGCGGTGCTGCCGCGGGTGTTGTCGTTGGCGCAGGTACGCCAGGTCGCCGCAAGCAGCCCCGTGCCCATCGAAGTCTTTGGCTTCGGCAGCTTGTGCATCATGGCCGAAGGGCGTTGCCACCTGTCTTCCTACATTACCGGCGAGTCGCCGAACCTGTGCGGCGTTTGCTCACCGGCCAAAGCGGTGCGTTGGAGCGACGACGCCGACGGCTTGAGCGCACGGCTCAGTGAGGTGCTGATCGACCGTTACACACCTGATGAACCCGCCGGTTACCCGACCCTGTGCAAAGGCCGTTTCCTGGTCGGCGGCAAACGCTTTCATGCGCTGGAAGAACCCACCAGCCTAGACACCCTGGACTTGCTGCCGGAGTTGACGGCCATCGGCGTCGAAGCAATCAAAATCGAGGGCCGGCAACGCAGTCCGGCCTATGTCGAACAAGTCACCCGCGTCTGGCGCGCGGCACTGGATGCCCACCGTGGCTCGCCGGGCAGTTTTCGGGTCAAGGAAGAATGGCGTCGGGTGCTGGCCGGTTTGTCCGAAGGCAGCCAGACCACCCTGGGTGCTTATCATCGATCATGGCAATGAGGGAGGCGACATGAAACTCAGCCTTGGACCGGTCCTGTTTTATTGGGACAAAGAGCAACTCAGCAACTTTTACGCCGAGATGTCGGCCTTGCCCCTGGATGTAATTTATCTGGGGGAAACCGTGTGTTCGAAACGCCGGGCCTTTTCACTGGATCAATGGCTGGGTTTGGGGCGCGAGTTGCAGACCTGCAGCCAGGCACAGTTGGTGATCTCCAGCCTGACGCTGATCGAAGCGGCGTCCGAGCTCTCCAGCCTGCGGCGGCTCTGCGACAACGGCCAATTGTTGGTGGAGGCCAACGACATGGGCGCGGTGCAGTTTTTGGCCGAGCGCAAGTTGCCGTTCGTGGGCGGACCGGCGCTGAATTTGTACAACGGTCATACGCTGGCGCAACTGCTGGACTGCGGGATGACCCGTTGGGTGCCGCCGGTGGAATGCTCGGCGGCGCTGATTGGCGATGTGCTTGATCAAGTGCGCGAACTGGGCCGTGAGGTGCCGGAAGTCGAGATCTTTGCCTATGGGCATTTGCCGTTGGCTTATTCCGCACGCTGCTTCACCGCTCGGGCGGAAAACAAGCCCAAGGACGACTGCCAGTTTTGCTGCATCAATTACCCCGATGGCCTGCCGTTGACCAGTCAGGAAGGGCAGGCGCTGTTCACCATCAACGGAATTCAAACGATGTCGGCCGATGTGACCAATCTGCTGGCGGATTACACCGGGCTGTTGGCCTGTGGTGCCGATGTGTTGCGTCTGAGCCCTCGCGCTCAGGGCATGGCCGAGGTCATTGCCGCCTATCAACGGGTTCGTCTGGGCGAGACACCGCCGCTGTTCGTCGACGGTTGCAATGGCTACTGGCATGGCCAGGCCGGCATGTTGCGCGTCGAGGAGGTCGGCCTGTGTTGAATCGTAAAAAGTGGTTGTTGAAAGGCGCCGACCGGTTATTGCCGATGGTGCGCCGGGTGCCCTTTGCGGTGCAGCGCCTGGCGTTGCAGCAGGCGCTCAATCGCTGCCTCGCCGAGCCGTTGCGCGATGGCGAGTTTGAAGTGTTGCGTGGGCGTTGGTTGTGCTTGCGGATTCCGGACCTGGGGTTGTCCTGGTTTCTGACGCTGACCCGTGAAGGGTTGCGAATTGCTGAGCGCGCCAACGCGCATGTGACCATCAGCGGCAACTGGCGTGAGTTTTTATTGCTGGCCAGCCGTCAGGAGGATCCGGATACGCTGTTCTTTCGCAGGCGTTTGGTGATCGAGGGTGATACGGAGTTGGGGCTGGCGTTGAAAAACCTGATCGACAGTCTTGATCCTGATGTGTTGCCTGTGTGGTTGTGGCGCAATCTGGAGCGGGCGGGGAAGGGGTTGGCGGCGGGGTAATCGACGTCGCTCAATTGTGGGAGCTGGCTTGCTGGGCTATTTTTTTGGCTCAGTACATATCCATTTCTGCGGTAACGGCTGCTTAGGGTTCCGCCCTTACGGCGGGTCACTTTGGAAAAGCGCCAAAGTAACCAAAACGCTTTGGCCCCTGACGTCCGGTGCCTCGCCTAGGCTCGCCATGCCCTCGCTCCGGTCCTGCTCCGTGGGCCCGCCGCCATCGGCCATCCATGGCCGGGGGCGGCTAACGCGGCATCCCTGCCGCGGTGCCCACTGCGCAGACCCTGCGCTCGGCCTTCCGACGGGGCAGATCAAGATCAAAAGCAAGATCAAAAGCCAGGGCCAAAGGGGCGTTGTACCTGTGGGAGCGAGCCTGCTCGCGAAAAACGTCCGGACACCGCGTTCATTCAGACAGCACGCGTTATCGTTTACGTCTTTCGCGAGCAGGCTCGCTCCCACAGGGGGAATGCGTACGCTTGAAGAGGCAGGCCGGCCGGGTAGGCCGCCTCGCTTTGCTTTGCGGTGTACGCCCCCTCGAGAGGCCGAGTGGAGGTTCTGTGTAGTGGGCAACCCGGCATGGATGCCGGGTTAGCCGCCCCCGGCCATGGATGGCCGATGGCGGCGGGCCCACGGAGCAGGACCGGAGCGAGGGCATGGCGAGCCTGGGCGAGGCTCCGAACGAAAGGGGCAAGAACCCTTTGGTTACTTTGGGGTTCTTTTCCAAAGTGACCCGCCGTAAGGGCGGAACCCTAGGTCGCCGTTGCCGCAGGAATGGATCTGTACTCCGACCAAAATAATAGGTCAGCGGTCAGTCCGCCATCACGAGCAAGCTCGCTCCCACAGTGGTTTTTCGTTGGCCGTTAGGCCATCGTTTCCTGCAGGCTTTCATGCTGGCGAGCATCACTCGTAATCAACTGCTTGATCTGTTCAAACAACTCATCACTCTCTGCTTGCCTGCAGTCCTCGCCATAGCGCTTACGCAACCCGTAATGGCTAAGAATCAAATGCACATCAGCATGCAGACCATGCTGCTTCAGGCAACTTTCAACACATTGCAACGGACACCCATCCAGCGCAAAAATCCGCCGTCCCGAGCGTGCCTTGTTGACCAGCGCCGCCACATGCCCGCCGACCCCGACGATGCAGGACATTTCCGCCAGGCCACTGCGATCGAGCCGCACGGCCAGGGTGTTGGCCAGTTGGGCGACGTTGGAGCAGCCTGAGCAGGAGTAAATCAGGGGCAAGGTTGAACGGGACATGAGCGCTCTCCATGGATGGACTTCTTCAGTGTGCAAGGCCGGTGGCATTGCGCATTGACTGCGGTCAATTCCGTTTATTGGAAGGCCGCGAGATCCTCTTCGGCGAGGATGCTGATGTTGCGCCGTTCCATGGCGATCAGCCCGCTGTCCACCAGGCGATGCAAGATCCGCGAAAAGGTTTCCGGCTGGATGCCCAGCTTCGAGGCCACCAGGCGTTTGGACACCTGCAAGACAATCAAGCCGTTGACCGGGTTGCGTTCCTGGAACAGGAAATTGATCACCCGACGGCTCGCGCTGGCCATGGTCAAGGTGTCGATGTCGCGCAGACGCAGGTGCAGGTGCACGCTCATGCTCGCCAGGATCGCCAGGCAAACTTTCGGCTGGTCTTCGAGGACGTTGCGGTAATGGCTGCCCTCGATACTCACCAGCACGCTGTCCTTCAGCGCCGTGGCGCTGACCGGGTAGAGACGGGCCTGGCTGAACAGCAAGGCTTCGGCAAACGTCTGGCCGGGCTGAATGATCTCCATCAGGTTTTCCTGACCTTCGCCGGTCAGCCGGTACAACTTGATCTGGCCGCTGACCAGCAGGAAAAAGCGCTTGGCCGGATCGCCCTGATGCATGAGTGTGCTGTGACAAGCCAGGCGCTTGAGCATCGCCAGGCCGCAGACTTCCTCGAAGATTTTCTCCGGCAGTTGGCTGAAGAGATGATGACGACGCAACGTTAAAACGATGGAAGGGTGGGTCAGCATGGCGTACCTCCGCTGACGCTCATAGTAGAGAGCGCCGGCCGGATGACCTATGCCTCTGCCGGCCTACCTCCAAAGAGGCATGCCCCTCAGCCCGCATTGCGCAGATGCTCCATGGCCCACACCGCCGCCTCGACCCGCGAGCGCAAGCCGAGTTTGTGCAGCAGGTTTTTCACGTGAACCTTGACCGTCCCTTCGGTGATGCCCAGCTTGTGCCCGATGACTTTGTTGCTGAAGCCGCTGGCGATGGTTTTCAGCACCTGGCGTTCACGCTCGGTCAGTTCCACCACGGTCTGGCGCTGCGGTGAGCGCAGCGCCTGGGCCATGACCTGGGTCAGCCCCGGGCTGATCACCAATTCGCCGTTCAAGGCATTGCGGATGTACTGAATCAACAGTTCGGGTTCCATGTCCTTGAGCAGATAGCCGTCGGCATCCAGACGCAATGCGTCGCGAATATCGTCTTCGGCATCCGAGACCGTGAACAGCAGCACCTTGCCGGTGTAGTGCATCGCCCGTAATTGGCGCAGGGTTTCAATGCCATTCATCTGCGGCATGTTGTTATCGAGCAACACCAGGTCCGGTTGCAGTGGTTCGATTAGAACGAGTGCTTCTTCGCCGTTGCTGGCTTCACCGACGATCAGGAAATCATCTTCGAGTTCGAGCATCTGGCGGATGCCGTGACGCATCATCGGGTGGTCGTCGACCAACAGGATGGTGTGTTGCAGGGACGGGTTCATGTGACGCTACCTTCTGTTTGCTGCCCGAGAAACTCCGGTTGGAATTCCAGTTGGACGAGGGTGCCTTGCGGCTCCCTGGACACTATTTTGAGTTGACCGCGCAAGCTGCGGGCTCGCTCATCCATGATTTTCAGGCCGTGGTGTTCGCGTTGGTCGACGTTGCCGCTGAAGCCACGCCCGTCGTCTTCGACGATGAGCCTGACGGTTTCACCGTCCTGACGCAGTTGCAGCCAGGCGTTTTGCGCGTGGGCATGGCGCAGGCAATTGGAGAGCGCCTCGCGGGTGATCTGCAAAATGTGGATTTGCTCGCTGGCCGATAACTGAAAGGCCAGCGCGTCGACGTGCAGGTGCACCTGGAATTCCCCGCGACGGGAGAACTCCTCGGCGGTGTCCTTGAGTTCCTGCACCAGTCCCGCATCGTGAATCTGCAAGCGAAAAGTGGTCAGCAACTCGCGTAACTGGCGGTAGGCATTGTTCAGCCCTTCGCGCAGTTCGGCAGCCACGTTTTCCAGGGTCTCGACCGGTTCGCCTCGGCGCATCAGGGTCTGCAGGCGGCTGACTTGCAGCTTCATGTAGGACAGGGCCTGGGCCAGTGAGTCGTGCAATTCGCGGGCAATGATCGTGCGTTCGTCGAGCAGCAGCAGACGATGATCCTGCTCCCGTTGACGCTTGAGCGAGAGCGAGGTGCCAATCAGGTTGGCCAGGGCCTGGATCAGCTGGGTTTCCCAGGCTTGCGTCGGGTGCCCGTCGACAAAATGCGCCTTGAGTTCTCCCAGTTCACTGCCCTGATTGCTGATGCTGAAGGTTTGCGGGCTGGCTTTATGGTGCTTCTGACACGTGGCGCAATCGCTGCTGGCGCAGACCTCTCGGATGTTCGCGCCATGCAGGGCGAGCAACTGCTGGGCCGGTGCCTGCATTTGTCCTTGCAGGCACAGCGACAGACGCAAGCCTGGCAGGCGCTGCTGGAAGCGCCGGATCAACTCATCCAGGCCTTCGGCATTAGCCAGGCGAGTGGCCAGGCTTCGGCTGCTTTGGTACAGCAACTCGAGGGCGGCATTGGCTTGTTGCAGGTTCAGGGTTTTTTGCTGGACCTGACTCTCAAGGGTGCGATGCGAGTCTTCGATCGTCTCGGCCATGGCGTTGAAACTCATGGCCAACTGGCCCAGTTCGTCCTGGGACTGATGATTGACCCGCACCTTGAAATCGCCGCGACGAAAGCGCTGGGTTGCATCCACCAACTCTTTCAAGGGCATGACGACCCCGTACTGCAATTCGTAGAGCCCAATCAGCAGGACGAACAGGGTGGTGAACAGGGCCAGGCCCTGGATCACCTGTTGCCAGCCTTGCTTCTGTTCGCTTTGGCGCTGCAACAGGTTGACGAACTGGTTCAGTTGTTCAATGAAGGGCAGGGCCTGGGTCTGAAAATAGGCGGCATCGCCGCGCTCCAGTGCCGGGCGCAAATCCTCGTTCCAGTGTTGCTGGATTTGCCCGTAGCTGATTTGCAGCGCGGTGGTCGGGCCATCTTCCAGCACCGCCTTGAGTGACTGGCTGTTGAGGCGGGTTTGCAGGCTGTCGGTGACGGCGGCGATGTCTGAGGGGGTTGCGCCCGCCGCCAGTTTCCAGCTCAGGTGGTAAGTCTCCATGCGCACCGAGCCTGCGGTGTTGATGGCGGCCGCGTCGCCCTGGCTGAACCAGGCGATCAACCCGGCGCTCAACGAACTGGCGAGGGCGAGCACGGCGATCAGGATCACCGCCAGCCCGGCGCGAGCGGGCAGGGAGCTGCGCAACCAGCGCACCATCAGCGCAGGTCCGGGAAGAAATCAGGAAAACCGAGCATGTGCAGCTCCAGGATGGGTTTTGCCGCCGATCCCGGGCGCGCTACCTCTAAAGAGTTGTCGACTGATCCTTGTCAGCAAAAACCTTGGCGGAAAACCTTAAGACGCTGATAAACAAGCGGTTTTAGGGTTTTCCTGTACTACCTCCTTAGAGGTAGACCGCACAAGCATAGGCCAATGCCCCCTAGGGCTTCGTTGACATGGATCAAGTTTTTACGGGGTTGGCCTCTCTAGTCTGCCGCCATGGCTAACTGACTGGAGAGCATTGTGAACCAACCGCGTGTACGACAAGGCTTGGTCTTGGGCATGAGTACGCTGGCCTTCACGGTCTGTTTCATGGTCTGGATGATGTTTGCCGTGCTCGGGGTGCCGATCAAGGACCTTCTCCAGCTCAACGAAACCCAGTTCGGCCTACTGGCCGCGACCCCGGTACTGACTGGCTCGCTGGTGCGTTTGCCACTGGGTCTGCTGACCGACCGCTTTGGCGGGCGCAGCGTGTTCTTCCTGCTGATGCTGGCCTGCGTGGCACCGCTGTACCTGATCAGTCACGCCACCGCCTACTGGCAGTTCCTGGTGCTGGGCTTGTTCGTCGGCCTGGCCGGCGGCTCGTTCTCGGTCGGCATTGCCTACGTCGCCAAATGGTTCGACAAGGAGAATCAGGGCTTTGCGATGGGCATCTTCGGTGCCGGTAATGCCGGGGCTGCGGTGACCAAGTTTCTCGCCCCGGCACTGATCGCTGCCGGCAGTTGGCAGCTGGTGCCGAAAGTCTTCAGCGCGATCCTCTTTATTACCGCGCTGTTGTTCTGGTTCCTCAGCGCCGAAAACAAGGACCACCGCAGTGCCACCGGCGCCACATTGCGTGAGCAATTGAGCTCGCTGAAGGACCCGGCGGTGTGGCGCTACTGCCAGTACTACTCGATCGTCTTCGGTGGCTATGTCGCCCTCGCGCTGTGGATGACCAAGTACTACGTGCAGGAATACGGTTTCAGCCTGCAAAGCGCGGCGCTGCTGGCGGCCTGTTTTTCCCTGCCCGGTGGCGTGCTGCGTGCCGTCGGCGGCTGGATGTCGGATCGCTGGGGTGCGCAAAGCGTGACCTGGTGGGTGTTGTGGGTCAGCTGGATCTGCCTGTTCCTGCTCTCGTATCCCCAAACCCAACTGCAAGTGCAAACGATCAACGGCCCGGTGGATTTCCACATCGGCCTCAATCCCGCGCTGTTCACCGTGCTGCTGTTCGTCATGGGCATCGCCTTCGCGTTCGGCAAGGCCTCGGTCTTCAAGTACATCGCCAACGACTACCCGAAAAACATGGGCGCGGTGTCCGGCATCGTCGGCCTCGCCGGTGGCCTGGGCGGTTTCGTGTTGCCAATCCTGTTCGGCGCCCTGGTGGACCTCACCGGCGTGCGCTCTTCCTGCTTCATGTTGATGTACGGCGTGGTCTGGGTCTCCCTCACCTGGATGTACTTCAGCGAAATACGCAAAAGCGCGGTGCTGGGTAAAGCGCCGCTGCTGACCCCGTCCCCGATTTCCAGCATTGCCCTAGGAGAAGAACATGTCCGTTCTGCAAAAGCCTGACAAAGGCCCGGTCATTCATGACTGGCGCCCCGAGGACCCAGCATTCTGGGGAAGTAGCGGCAAACAGACCGCCACGCGCAACTTGTGGATTTCCATTCCTGCGCTGCTGCTGGCCTTTGCGGTATGGATGGTCTGGAGCACGGTGATTGTGCGTTTGAACGCCATCGGCTTCAGCTTCACCACCGACCAACTGTTCTGGCTGGCGGCGTTGCCGGGGCTGTCCGGGGCGACCTTGCGCGTCTTCTATTCCTTTATGGTGCCGATCTTCGGTGGCCGTCGCTGGACTGCCCTGAGCACCGCGTCCCTATTGTTGCCATCGATCTGGATGGGCTTCGCCGTGCAGGACCCGAGCACCTCCTACAGCGTGTTCGTGTTGATTGCCTTGCTCTGCGGTTTTGGTGGCGGCAACTTCGCCTCGAGCATGTCCAACATCAGCTTCTTCTATCCCAAGTCGCAACAGGGCACAGCCCTTGGCCTCAACGCCGGGCTGGGTAACCTGGGCGTCTCGGTGATGCAGTTCTGTGTGCCGCTGGTGATTACCTTCGGTGTGTTCGGCTTCATGGGCGGCCCGCCGCAAGCACTACCGGACGGCGGTCAGTTATGGTTGCAGAACGCCGGCTTCATCTGGGTGCCGTTTATTGTCCTGGTGACGGTGCTGGCCTGGTTCGGCATGAATGACCTGTCCAGTGCCCGCGCTTCCTTCAGCGAGCAGGCGGTGATCTTCAAACGCAAACACAACTGGCTGATGTGCTGGTTGTACCTGGCGACCTTCGGTTCGTTCATCGGTTTCTCCGCCGCGTTTCCGCTGCTGATCAAAACCTCTTTCCCTGATGTCATTGCCTTGAAATTCGCCTTCCTCGGCCCGTTGGTTGGCGCGCTGGTACGCCCATTGGGCGGCTGGCTGGCGGACAAGCTCGGCGGCGCGAAAGTGACCTTGTGGAACTTCGTGGCGATGATCGTGATGGTCTTCGGCGTCATGCACTTCCTGCCGCAGAACGGTGAGCCCGGCAACTTCTACGGCTATCTCGGCATGTTCATGCTGCTGTTCATTACCACTGGCATCGGCAACGGCTCCACCTTCCGCATGATTCCGGTGATCTTCCGCACCCAGCATGAAAAAGCCTCGGCCGGCAAACCACCCGCCGTGCGCGAACAAGCGCTGAAGAATGCCGGCAAAGAGTCAGCCGCGGTCCTGGGCTTCAGTTCGGCCATGGGCGCCTTCGGTGCGTTCTTCATTCCCAAATCCTTCGGCACTTCGATGGCCCAGACCGGCGGCCCAGAGATGGCCTTCTACATGTTCGTCGGCTTTTACGTGAGCTGCATCGTGGTGACCTGGTGGTGGTACGCGCGCAAAGGCGCCGCGACACCCTGCTGAGAAGAGCCGAATCCAACCATTGCGTGGGCGGGGCACAGACTCCGCGACAAAGCCTGAGAGGACTACACCGTGAGTCATTTACTGGATCAATTGCGGTTTTTCAATCGCAAGCAAAACGAGTTTTCCGACGGTCATGGCGAGACCCGCAAAGAGTCTCGCGACTGGGAGAACGTCTACCGTTCGCGCTGGCAGTACGACAAGATCGTGCGTTCCACCCACGGGGTGAACTGCACCGGCTCCTGTTCGTGGAAGATCTACGTCAAGAACGGCCTGATCACCTGGGAAACCCAGCAGACCGACTACCCGCGTACCCGTAACGATCTGCCGAACCATGAGCCCCGTGGCTGCCCGCGTGGTGCCAGTTACAGCTGGTACATCTACAGCGCCAACCGGCTCAAGTACCCGAAAATCCGCAAGCCGTTGCTCAAGCTCTGGCGCGACGCGCGGCAAACCATGGCGCCGGTCGAGGCCTGGGCCAGCATCGTCGAGGACAAGGTCAAGGCCGACTCCTATAAAAGCAAGCGCGGCATGGGTGGCTTCATTCGCTCCAACTGGGAGGAAGTCAACGAGATCATCGCTGCCGCCAACGTCTATACGATTAAGCAATACGGCCCTGACCGGATCGTCGGTTTCTCGCCGATTCCGGCCATGTCGATGGTCAGCTATGCCGCAGGTTCGCGTTACCTGTCGCTGATCGGCGGCGCCTGCCTGAGTTTCTACGACTGGTACTGCGACTTGCCACCGGCCTCGCCGATGGTCTGGGGTGAGCAGACCGACGTGCCGGAATCGGCCGACTGGTACAACTCCAACTACATCATTGCCTGGGGCTCCAACGTCCCGCAGACCCGTACCCCCGACGCGCACTTCTTTACCGAAGTCCGTTACAAGGGCACCAAGACGGTCGCGATCACTCCGGATTACTCGGAAGTCGCCAAGCTCACCGACCTGTGGCTGAACCCTAAGCAAGGCACCGATGCGGCGCTGGCGCAGGCGTTCAACCATGTGATCTTCAAAGAATTCCACCTGGACAAACCGAGCGCTTATTTCACCGACTACGCCAAACGCTTCACCGATTTGCCGGTGCTGGTGCTGCTCAAACAAATGGTCGACAAGGCACCGGGCGCCGGTTACCAGCCGGACCGCTTCCTGCGCGCCAGTGACCTGACTGACAACCTCGGCCAGGAAAACAACCCGGAATGGAAAACCATCGCCCTGGATGTCAGCGGTGAACTGGTGTCCCCTCAGGGTTCCATCGGTTATCGCTGGGGCGAGAAGGGCAAGTGGAACATCCTGCCCCGTGAAGGCGGTGAAGGCCGTGAGATCGATCTGAAGCTGAGCCTGATCGGCGATGACGTCGCCGAAGTGGCGTTCCCGTATTTTGCCGGCGAGTCCCACGAGCACTTCCAGCACGTGGCCGGCGATGCCGTGCAATACCGCCGCGTGCCGGTGCATAACGTGGTGCTGGCAGACGGCAGCGTGGCCAAAGTCGCCACCGTGTTCGACCTGTCGGCTGCCAACCTGGCCATCGACCGCGGTCTCGGCGGCGAAAACGTGGCCAAGGATTACGACGACGCCTCGGTGCCTGGCACCCCGGCGTGGCAGGAGCAGATCACCGGCGTCAGCCGCGAGAAAGCGATAAAGATTGCCCGTGAGTTCGCCGACAACGCCGACAAGACCAAGGGCCGCTCGATGATCATCGTCGGCGCGGCGATGAACCACTGGTACCACATGGACATGAACTACCGCGGGCTGATCAACATGCTCATGCTCTGCGGGTGTGTCGGTCAGACCGGTGGCGGTTGGGCGCACTACGTTGGCCAGGAAAAACTCCGTCCGCAATGCGGCTGGCTGCCCCTGGCGTTCGGCCTGGACTGGAACCGTCCGCCTCGCCAAATGAACGGCACCAGCTTCTTCTACGCCCACAGTTCGCAGTGGCGTCACGAGAAAATGAGCATGCACGACGTGCTCTCGCCATTGGCCGATAAATCACAATTCCCTGAGCATGCGCTGGACTACAACATCCGCGCCGAACGCGCCGGCTGGTTGCCCAGCGCACCGCAACTCAACACTAACCCTTTGCACATTTGCCGCGACGCGGCTGCGGCCGGCATGGACCCGAAAGACTACGTGGTCAAGTCGCTGCAGGACGGTTCGCTGCGCTTCTCCTGCGAACAGCCGGACAGCCCGGTCAACTTCCCGCGCAACATGTTTATCTGGCGTTCCAACCTGCTGGGCTCCTCGGGCAAAGGCCACGAGTACATGCTCAAGTACCTGCTGGGCACCAAAAACGGGGTGATGAACGAAGACATCGGCCAGGTCGGCGATTGCAAACCCGAAGAAGCCGAATGGGTGGACGAGGGCGCTATCGGCAAACTCGATCTGGTCACCACGCTGGACTTCCGCATGTCTTCGACCTGCGTCTATTCCGACATCGTGTTGCCGACCGCAACCTGGTACGAAAAAGACGACATGAACACCTCGGACATGCACCCGTTCATTCACCCGTTGTCGGCCGCCATCGATCCGGCGTGGGAATCGCGTTCCGACTGGGAAATCTACAAAGGTATCGCCAAGGCGTTTTCCAGCATGTCCGAAGGGCATCTGGGTGTTGAAAAGGATCTGGTGACCATCCCGCTGATGCACGACAGCGTCGGCGAACTGGCCCAACCGTTTGGCGGCACCGACTGGAAAAGCGCCGGTGTGGCCCCGGAACCGGGCAAGAACGCACCGAACCTGCATGTGGTGGAGCGTGACTACCCGAACATCTACAAACAGTTCTCGTCCCTCGGGCCATTGCTGGAGAAACACGGCAACGGCGGCAAAGGCATCAACTGGAACACCGAAGACGAAGTGAAATTCCTCGGTGAACTCAATCACAAGGAAGGCGATGCCGGTATCAGCCAGGGGCGGCCGAAAATCGACACGGCGATCGATGCCGCTGAGGTGATTCTGTCCCTGGCACCGGAAACCAACGGCCAGGTGGCGGTCAAGGCCTGGGCTGCACTGTCGGAATTCACCGGTATCGACCACAGTCACCTGGCGCTGTCCAAGGCCCACGAGGCGATTCGTTTCCGCGACATTCAGGCACAGCCGCGCAAGATCATTTCCAGCCCGACCTGGTCGGGGCTCGAAGACGATCACGTTAGTTACAACGCCGGCTACACCAACGTCCATGAAGGGATCCCATGGCGCACCATCACCGGTCGCCAGCAGTTCTACCAGGATCACCCGTGGATGCAGGCGTTCGGCGAGCAGTTGATGAGCTATCGGCCGCCGGTCAACACCCGCACCATCGAAGGGGTGAAAGGCAAGCGCAGCAACGGCCACAAGGAAATCGTCCTGAACTGGATCACCCCGCACCAGAAATGGGGCATCCACAGCACCTACAGCGACAACCTGCTGATGCTCACCCTCAGCCGTGGCGGGCCGATTGTCTGGCTCTCGGAGAACGACGCGAAAAGCGCCGGTATCGAGGACAACGACTGGATCGAGTGCTTCAACATCAACGGTGCACTGACTGCCCGGGCGGTGGTCAGCCAACGGGTCAAGGACGGCATGGTGATGATGTACCACGCCCAGGAACGGATCGTGAACGTGCCAGGTTCGGAAACCACCAAGACCCGTGGCGGCCACCACAACTCGGTCACCCGGGTAGTGCTCAAGCCGACCCACATGATCGGCGGCTACGCCCAGCAAGCCTACGGTTTCAACTATTACGGCACGGTCGGTTGCAACCGCGACGAATTCGTCGTGGTGCGCAAAATGTCCAAAGTCGACTGGCTCGATGGTTCAAGTGGCGATGACCTGCCGCGTCCACTGCCGACCGATATTGAGGAGAACTGAGATGAAGATTCGCTCACAAATCGGCATGGTTCTGAACCTGGACAAATGCATCGGTTGCCACACCTGTTCGATCACCTGCAAAAACGTCTGGACCAGCCGCGAAGGCATGGAATACGCCTGGTTCAACAACGTCGAATCGAAACCCGGGATCGGCTACCCGAAAGAATGGGAAAACCAGGACAAGTGGAAGGGCGGCTGGATCCGCAATGCCAACGGCACGATCAACCCGCGCATCGGCGGTAAATTCCGCGTGTTGGCGAACATTTTCGCTAACCCGGATCTGCCGAGCCTCGACGACTACTACGAACCGTTCGACTTTGATTACCAGCACCTGCACACCGCGCCGCTGGGCGAGCATCAACCCACCGCGCGTCCGCGTTCGCTGATCTCCGGCAAGCGCATGGAGAAAATCGAGTGGGGCCCGAACTGGGAAGAAATCCTCGGCACCGAATTCGCCAAGCGCCGCAAGGACAAGAACTTCGACAAGATCCAGGCGGACATTTACGGCGAGTACGAAAACACCTTCATGATGTATTTGCCGCGCCTGTGCGAGCACTGCCTCAACCCGACGTGCGCAGCGGCTTGCCCGAGCGGGGCGATCTACAAGCGTGAAGAAGACGGCATCGTCCTGATTGACCAGGAAAAATGCCGTGGCTGGCGGATGTGCATCAGCGGCTGCCCGTACAAGAAGATCTATTTCAACTGGAAAAGCGGCAAGTCCGAGAAATGCATCTTCTGCTACCCGCGTATCGAAGCCGGGATGCCGACTGTTTGCGCGGAAACCTGCGTCGGGCGCATCCGCTACCTCGGTGTGCTGCTGTATGACGCCGACCGCATCAGCGAAGTGGCCAGCACCGCCAATGAGCAGGATCTGTACGAGAAGCAGCTGGAAATCTTCCTCGATCCAAATGACCCGGCCGTGATCCGTCAGGCCCTGGAAGACGGTGTACCGCAGTCGGTGATCGATTCAGCCCAACGTTCCCCGGTCTACAAAATGGCCGTGGACTGGAAACTCGCACTGCCGCTGCACCCGGAATACCGCACCTTGCCGATGGTTTGGTACGTACCGCCGCTGTCGCCGATCCAGAACGCTGCCACTGCCGGCACTGTCGGTATGAACGGGGTCATCCCGGATGTCGACAGCCTGCGTATTCCACTGAAGTACCTGGCGAACCTGCTGACCGCGGGCGATGAAAAACCGGTCAAGCGTGCGCTTAAACGCTTGCTGGCGATGCGCGCCTACAAACGTTCCGAGCAAGTCGACGGCGTTCAGGACCTGCAAGTGCTGGCGGATGTCGGCTTGAGCGTGGCCCAGGTCGAGGAGATGTATCGCTACCTGGCGATTGCCAACTATGAAGACCGTTTTGTCGTACCTAGCGCCCACCGTGAAGACGCCATGAGCGACGCCTTCGCCGAGCGTTCCGGCTGCGGCTTCAGTTTCGGCAGTGGCTGCAGCGGCAGTTCCGACACCAACATGTTCGGCGCCAAGAAAGCCAACCGTCGCGACATCCTGAAAACCGTCCAGTTGTGGGAGGAATGAGCATGCAAATTCTCAAAGTGATTTCGCTGCTGCTCGATTATCCGACCGAAACACTGATTGGCGGTCGCGACGAACTGGAGCAAGCGATCATCCAGTCACGGGAAATCAGCCCGACGCAGCGCGGTGCGTTGTTCGAATTGCTCGAGCTGATCTGCGCCAATGACCTGATGGACGGGCAGGAGCACTACGGTGCGCTGTTCGGTCGGGGGCGCTCGCTGTCGCTGCTGTTGTTCGAGCATGTGCACGGTGAATCCCGCGACCGTGGCCAGGCCATGGTCGACATGATGGCGCAATACGAAGAAGCCGGTTTTGCCATCGGCGTCAAAGAGCTGCCCGATTACATCCCGCTGTACCTGGAGTTCCTGTCCACCCGCGACGACATCGAGGCCCGCGAGGGCCTGGCGGAAGTTTCGCACTTGCTGGCCTTGCTCGCCGCACGTCTGGAAGAGCGCGAAAGCGCCTATGCCAGTTGCTTCCGGGCGCTGCTGCAAATTGCCGGGGCCGAGCCCCATCAGGCGGTTGCCGACCTGCGGGCGCAAGTCGCGGCGGAACCTCGTGACGATTCCCTCGAAGCCCTCGACAAGATTTGGGAAGAGGAGGCCGTGGACTTTCTCCAGGCCGAACAGCAGGACCGTTGCAGTGGACTGCCAAGCGCACCGGGCAAGGCCCGTGAGGAAAGCGCAGTGCCATTGCACTGGGTGGATTTTCAGCATGAAGGGTTGGCCGCCGTGCCAGCCAAGGAGGTAGGCAATGTCTAAATGGAACCTGTTGTTGTTCGGGGTCTATCCCTACGTCGCCCTGGCGATTTGCCTGATCGGAAGTTGGGCCCGCTTCGACCTGTCGCAATACAGCTGGAAAGCAGGTTCGAGCCAGATGCTCAACCAACGCGGCATGCGCGTGGCGAGCAACTTCTTCCACATCGGTGTGTTGTTCGTGCTGGCCGGACACTTTGTCGGCCTGCTGACCCCGGCGTCGATTTATCACCACGTGATCAGCACTGAGAACAAGCAGTTGCTGGCAATGGTCTCGGGCGGGTTCTTCGGCCTGTTGTGCCTGATCGGCCTGCTGATGCTGGTTAACCGGCGGCTCAGCGATCCTCGGGTACGTGCCACCTCCAGTCCTTCGGACATCCTGATACTGCTGGTGCTGCTGGCGCAATTGCTGCTCGGTCTGCTGACCATCGTCGCGTCCACCGGGCATATGGACGGCTCGGTGATGGTGATGCTTGCCGATTGGGCGCAGAACACCGTGCTGTTGCGTCCGGTGGAAGCGGCGGCGGCCATCGCGCCGGTCGGGCTGATCTACAAGTTGCATGTGTTTCTCGGTTTGACCCTGTTTGTGCTGTTCCCCTTCACTCGTCTCGTACACATGATCAGCGCACCGATCTGGTACCTGGGGCGTCGTTATCAAATCGTTCGTCAGAAGTACTGAGGAGACAATCATGTCAGGTGGATGTGGATGTGGTGGCGGTAACGGGGGCAGCGGTGGCTGCGGTTCTTCAAAAAAAGCCGAGGTCGTTCTCGACATCGCACCGGTCGCACAGGCGCAGTTTGAAGCACTGCCGGTTGAGCCCGCAGGGGCCGATGACGCCCCGGCGCAGTTGATCGCCAGCAGTGAACAGGAGTGGCCGATCATCAGCGTCAACGAGGTGTCGATCACCCCCGAGGCGATGGCCCAGGAGCTGCAATATCACCCGGCCGAAAGCCGCGAGGAGGCGGTCTACCTGGCTGCCCGGGCGCTGGTGATCCGCGAGTTGTTGCAGCAGCGCATCACCGAACTCGGGGTGTCGCTGGAAGTTGGCGCCGGTGAGAACGAAGAAGAAGCGGCCACGCGCTTGCTGCTCGAACGTGAGGTGAAGGTACCGCAGTGCGACGAGGAAACCAGTCTGCGTTACTACGAAAACAATCGCGGACGCTTCCACAGCGCGCCGTTGCTGGCGGTTCGGCACATCCTGCTCGAGTGTGCGCCGGACGATGTCGAGGCCCGTGAGCTGGCGCATGTTCAGGCGGAAATCCTGTTGCAGCGCCTGGAAGAATTCCCCGGCAGTTTCGCCGAGCTGGCTGTGAAATATTCGGCCTGCCCGTCGAAGGCTCAGGGTGGTTCTTTGGGGCAGATCAGCAAGGGCCAGACCGTGCCCGAGCTGGAACGTCAGCTGTTCACTCTGGCACCGGGCCTGGCCAGCAAACCGCTGGAAAGTCGCTACGGCTGGCATGTGGTCAGTGTCGATCAGCGAATCGAAGGCATGCCGTTGCCCTATGAAGTGGTGTCGACGGCGATCCGCACGCAGTTGCAGCAAGGCGTCTGGCAGAAAGCGCTGGTGCAATACCTGCAAACGCTGATCGGTGCAGCCGATATTCGTGGCATCCACTTGCAGGGCGCCGACTCACCGCTGGTGCAGTGAGCATTGGGCTAACCGGGAGAAGTGATGAACGCTGTGATGCAGGATGGTTTTGGGCGGCAGATCGATTATCTGCGGATGTCGGTGACGGACCGCTGTGATTTTCGCTGTGTGTATTGCATGGCGAAAAACATGACGTTCCTGCCGCGGCAACAGGTGCTCACGCTGGAGGAATTGCAGCGTTTGGCGACGCTGTTCGTTGGCCTGGGCGTACGCAAAATCCGACTGACCGGCGGCGAGCCGCTGATCCGTCCCGGCATTGTCGGACTGTGCCGCAACATCGCCGCTTTGCCCGGTTTGCGTGAACTGGTGATGACCAGCAACGGCTCGCAACTGGGCCGTCTGGCCCGGCCGTTGGTCGACGCCGGGGTCAAGCGGATGAACATCAGCCTCGATAGCCTGGACGGGCAGAAGTTTCGGGCGATCACCCGTAACGGCGATCTCGACCAGGTGCTCAACGGCATTGAAGCGGCGCGGGACGCAGGGTTCGAGCGGATCAAGCTCAACTGCGTGGTGATGAAAGGACGCAACTTCGATGAAGTCCCGGCGTTGGTGCAGTACGCCATCGACCAACGCATCGACATCAGTTTCATCGAAGAAATGCCCTTGGGCGACGTCGGTCGTTCCCGGGGCGAATCGTTCTGTTCCAGCGACGAAGTGCGCACGTTGATCGCCAGCCAGCATCGGTTGCTCGACAGCACCGAAAACAGCGGCGGACCGGCGCGCTATGTGCGTCTGGAACGCCATCCAGAGACCCGGATCGGCTTCATTTCACCCAACAGCCACAATTTTTGCGGCAGCTGCAACCGGGTGCGGATGACCGTTGAAGGGAAGCTGTTGCTGTGCCTGGGACAGGGCGATGCCCTGGATTTGCGCGGATTGTTGCGACGTTATCCGCTGGATGACCAACCGGTGATCAACGCGGTGCAGCGGGCGCTGCGCGGCAAGCCATTGCGCCATGATTTCAGCCCTGACGGGGAGGTGCAGATTGTGCGGTTCATGAACATGAGTGGTGGTTGAGGTGACCCGCTCGGTTTATAAAACACAGCAAATCAAATGTGGGAGCAAGCTTGCTCGCGATAGCGGTAGCCCAGTAGACATCACTGTTGAATGTGCTGCAGTCATCGCGAGCAAGCTCGCTCCCACATTGGATCTTCGCTGACCAAAATATTTTCTATCCGTCCTGCATCTGGGCGGTTTTTTTTCGCCGACAAATCTTGATGTCGATCAATTGTAGATCAGCACTTTGTCCGTAGTCTTCACCGCATGTTGTGTTTGTTTTTAATCAAACATCTATATGTAGTGTCTGGAGGCCAAATGCAGAGCACGCTGATCGCAGTAGGATGTAACCGCTTGCACAAACGCGATGGCAGTCAGGTCGCCTTCGAGGCCGACAAAATCCGTCAGGCATTGATCGCCGCCGGAAAGGCGACGGGGGAGTACGGCGAGGTTGAGGTTGAAGGCTTGCTTCAGGCGGTATTGGCCAGGCTGGAAGGGTTGCCGAGGCTACATGTCGAGCAAATCCAGGACCGTGTTGAACGGGTGTTAATGGACGCCGGTTTTTTCCTCGCCATGCGGGCCTACATCGTCTACCGCGAACAGCACGGGCGCTTGCGCCGCGACCGGCGGACCATGGTTGAAGTGGCGACCTCGATGAACGAATACCTGGACCGTGAAGACTGGCGGGTCCAGGCCAACGCCAATCAGGGTTACTCCCTGGGCGGTCTGGTGCTGAACGTGTCGGGCAAGGTCACCGCCAACTACTGGCTGGACGAGGTGTACAGCGAGGCCATCGGCCAGGCTCACCGCGAGGCGGACTTGCATGTGCACGACCTCGACATGCTCGCCGGTTACTGCGCGGGCTGGTCGCTGCGCACCCTGTTGCACGAAGGGCTCAACGGTGTGCCCGGGCGAGTCGAAGCCGGTCCGCCAAAGCACTTGAGCAGTGCCCTGGGGCAGATGGTGAATTTCCTCGGCACCCTGCAAAACGAATGGGCCGGCGCCCAGGCGTTCAGCTCGTTCGACACCTACCTGGCGCCCTATGTGCGCAAGGATCAGCTGAGTTTTCAGGAGGTGCGCCAGGCGATCCAGGAGTTCATCTACAACCTCAACGTTCCTTCGCGCTGGGGCACCCAGACGCCGTTCACCAACCTGACTTTCGACTGGGTTTGCCCGCAGGATTTGCGGGAGCAGATACCCGTCATCGGCGGTGAGGAAATGCCATTTGCCTATGGCGACCTGCAAGTCGAAATGGAGCTGCTCAACCGTGCCTACATCGAGGTGATGCAGGCTGGCGATGCGAAAGGGCGGGTGTTCACCTTTCCGATCCCGACCTACAACATTACCCACGACTTTCCATGGGACAGTGAAAACGCCGACCGTCTGTTCGAGATGACCGCGCGTTACGGCCTGCCGTATTTCCAGAACTTCCTCAATTCGGACCTGCAACCCAATCAGGTGCGCTCGATGTGCTGCCGTTTGCAGCTGGATGTCCGCGAGTTGCTCAAGCGTGGCGGAGGCTTGTTCGGCTCGGCGGAGCAGACTGGCTCACTCGGAGTCGTCACCATCAACTGCGCGCGGCTGGGCTATGTGTTCAAGGGTGATACCAGCGGTTTGTTGCAGCGTCTGGACACGCTGATGGAACTGGCGATGGAGAGCCTGGAGGTCAAGCGCAAGGTGATTCAGCACCACATGGATGCCGGTTTGTACCCGTACACCAAGCGCTACCTCGGAACCCTGCGTAACCATTTTTCCACCATCGGCCTCAACGGCATGCATGAAATGCTGCGCAACTTCACCGGCGACGAGGAGGGCATGCACACCGAGTACGGCCGGCAGTTTGCCCTGAAGATGCTCGATCATGTGCGTGCCACGTTGCTTCGTTTCCAGGAAGAAACCGGCCACATGTACAACCTCGAAGCGACGCCGGCCGAGGGCACGACCTACCGCTTCGCCAAGGAAGACCTCAAGCGCTACCCCGACATTCTCCAGGCTGGCAGCGTGCAAGCGCCGTATTACACCAACTCCTCGCAACTGCCCGTGGGCTACACCGAAGACCCCTTCGAGGCCCTGGAACTTCAAGACGAGCTGCAATGCAAATACACCGGCGGCACGGTCTTGCACCTGTACATGGCCGAGCGGATTTCTTCGACCGAGGCCTGCAAGCAACTGGTGCGCAAAGCCCTTGGCCGCTTCCGCCTGCCATACCTGACCGTGACCCCGACCTTCTCCATCTGCCCGGTGCACGGCTACCTCGATGGCGAGCATGAGTTCTGCCCCAAGTGCGACGAAGCATTGCTGCTGCAAGAACAGAAGCTCGGCACCGTTCATTGATTTCGATCCACTCAACTGCAAGGAGCTTCACCATGACTGCATCGCAAACATTGCCCCAGGCTCAACGTCAACGCTGCGAAGTCTGGACCCGGGTAATGGGCTATCACCGCCCTGTATCGGCGTTCAATCCGGGTAAACAGTCGGAGCACCGCGAGCGGGTGCACTTCACTGAAGGCGCGGCATTGGCCGGGCGCCAATGAGTCGAACGCTTCGGGTCGGGGGCATGGTGCCCCTGACCACTATCGACTATCCCGGACAGCTCGCCTGCGTGCTGTTTTGCCAGGGTTGCGCCTGGCGTTGTCGTTACTGCCATAACCCGCAGTTGATCCCGCCTCGTGGCAGAGACGAAGTGGATTGGCGGCGGGTGTTGGCGTTTCTGCAACGGCGTCAGGACCTGCTCGATGCGGTGGTGTTCAGTGGCGGAGAGCCGACCTTGCAAGACGGTTTGCTTGGCGCCATGGATGAGGTGCGGGCGATGGGATTTCGCATTGGTTTGCACAGCGCCGGCATCAAACCCGCCGCGTTTGCCAAGGCACTGACCGGGGCCGATTGGGTCGGTTTCGATGTCAAGGCGTTGCCCGAGGATTGCCAGGCCATCACCCGCGTCGAGGGCAGCGGAACCGCTAACTGGCGCAGCCTTGAGCATCTGCTGGCCAGCGGTGTCGACTACGAATGTCGCACCACGGTGCATTGGCATCTGTTCGAGCCGGCGCGTCTGCTGATCCTCGCCAAGCGCTTGAGCGAACTCGGCGTCAAACGCTTCGCCGTGCAGATGGTCCGCACCGAGCGGATGTTCGATCCGCTGCTGCCGAGTGTTTCGGCACAAGCCTTGCTTCCTGAGCTATGGGAGGCCATGCGCGAGTTGTTTCCAGCCTTCGTGTTACGGGGGTAACCGAGGCTGAGGTTTTACGTTTAGCGGTGACATCCATCATTAGGTTTTCAAATGCGCTGCCAATCGGCAGGTATCAAACGGGGAGCATTTGATATGGCCAAATTAACGACAGCACAACGTATCGTCATCGGCTTTGCCATCGCGCCGTTGGCATTGATGGGCATGGCGTTTTACGCGTTGCACGATCTGGCAACGCTAAAGGATCAGGCAGTGGTCATCGTCAAGCAGGACTGGCCGAAAATCGATCCGATCATGGTCATCGCCACCGGCGTGCGCGATAACGCCAGGAACACCCGGGATCTACTGATCGATAAAGACAATCAGCAGGTGCAGCAGTCAATTGACGCCACCAAGAAACGGATCACTCAGGCGCTCGAAACGCTTGAGCCGTTGTTCTATTTGCCAGAGGGCAAAACCGCTTATGCCGCGCTGAAAAAGAATCGCGAAGCCTACGTTGCGGCGTTCACTCAAGTGCAGGTGTTGATCCGGCAAGGGGCCTTCGATGACGCCATGGCACAGCTGAAACAAAAGGTCGTGCCGGCCGAACACGAGGTTTATAGAAGCCTGGATGAGTTGATGGTGCTGCAAGGGAAAATATTCGCCGACCGTGAACAGTCGGCGCAGGAACTGTACAGCGATGCCCGGCGCAATATGCTCGGGTTGTTTGTGTTCTGTGTGGCGCTGGTCATCGCCGCGGCGGTGATCGTCACGCGCAGTGTGACCCGTCCATTGGGCGGCGAGCCGGATGATGCCGCACGGTTTTTGAGTCAGATCGCTCAAGGCGACCTGACGATTCAGGTGCCCGTGAACTCAAGTGTCGGCGGCAGCGTGATGATGAACATGCATCAGATGCAGCAAAGTCTGAATGCCATGGTCAAGCACATCGCGACTTCGGTGGACCAGGTGGCCAGTTCCTCCGAAGAACTGAGCGCGGTCAGCAGCCAGACCAGCAGTAACCTGCAATTGCAGGGGTTGGAGATCGAGCAGGCGGCCACCGCTGTGAACCAGATGACCGCTGCGGTCGATGAAGTGGCGCGCAATGCGGTGAGCACCTCCGAGGCTTCGCGGCAGTCCGAGCAAACCGCACAGCGCGGGCGTGAACAGGTTCAGGAAACCGTGGTTTCAATCGGCGCACTGGCCGATGGCGTTACCGACACCTCACAGCGCATCGAACAACTGGCGGGCCGGGTGCAGGACATCAGCAAGGTGCTGGACGTGATTCGCAGCATCGCCGAGCAGACCAATCTGCTGGCCCTCAATGCGGCCATTGAAGCGGCCCGTGCCGGCGATGCCGGACGCGGTTTTGCCGTGGTCGCCGATGAAGTGCGCGCCTTGGCGCATCGCACTCAAGAGTCCACCCAGGAAATCGAGCAGATGATTGGCAACATTCGTCTCGATACCGGCCATGCGGTGACCGCCATGCAAAGCAGCAGTAACCTGGTGCGGGCCACGCTTGAAGTGGCGCAACGCTCGGGCGATGCATTGGATGAAATCACGCGGTCGATCTCACAGATCAACGAGCGCAACATGATGATCGCCAGCGCCACGGAGGAGCAGGCGTTGGTGGCGCGGGAGGTGGATCGTAATCTGATGGGGATTCGCAACTTGTCGGAGCAGGTCTTGCTGGGGGCCCAACATACTCACACTGCGGGTCACGATTTGGCGCAGATGGCAGGGGCGCTGCACCAGACGGTAGCGCGTTTTAAAGTCTAGTTAATTCGAGGGGGGCTGTGGATCAGGGCGCTCAGGACCAGCCCCAGAATTGCAACCACCAGCCGAACCCTACCGAGCCGATGGCGAGTAACAGGCAAGTGCTGCCAGCGTAGCGACGAACCTGGGAAATGCCTTCGCGATCCAGCCGTTTCCATCCCAGCAGCAGGCTCCAGCCCATCGCGGCCAATAATAGACAGGCCCTGGCCGGTTGTACCCATTCCAGCAACAGACCTTCATAACGCAGCAATTTCACCGTTGTGGCCGACAGCCCGAGAAATAATCCCGCACCACCCAAGGGCGTGAGTGTCAGCGCCAGGGGCCAATACAGTGCAGGATCTTGCGCCAGTCGAGCCGTCAGGCGTAGCAGGATCATCAGCGCGGTGCCCAACACCATTGAACTCAAACCCAGATAAACGACGATGCTGAAACCGTCGAGCCAACTGAAGCTGTCGTTGAGCAGCGGGTAATGGGTGAGCAGCCACCAGGGCGCGTTGTCCTGCAATGCCCAGAGTTGGTCGTGCTCGACCAGCCATTGGGCGAGGGTTTGTTTGAGGGCGACGAACCATGGGCTGACCGTCCACTGAAACGCGCCCATGGCCAGGCCGATCACACCGAACAGCAATAAGCGCGCGTCCCACGGCGAAAGCGTCTGCGCCGTTGCGTGAAGAATCTCCTGATTGCCGGAGCGGGCGATCAGCTGAACGGCGCCGCGTTGTCCGCTGCAGCGTCCGCAGGCGTGGCAGTCACTGGCGCCTTGCATGCGACGGATATCGAGCAAGGGCGCGCAGTTGGGCGGCGGCAGGCGTGGTGCGGAGTTTTCCATCCAGCGTTGTTCGTCGACCTGAAAATGCACGGGCGCCAGGCGGGCGAGCAGGGCGAAGACGCCGCTGACCGGGCACAGGTAACGGCACCAGACGCGCTTGCCCCGAGCGAACAGCAACCCGACGACGACCGCGGCGACGGTCGAGCCGCCCAGAATCAACAGCGCCGCCTGGGCGTAGTCATAGACGCTGATCAACTGGCCGTAGAGGGTCGTCAGGCAGAACGCCAGGGTTGGCCAGCCGCCCCAGCGCAACCAGCGCGGTACACCCAAACCTTTGCCGTAATGGCTGGCCCATTCGCTGAGTGAGCCTTCCGGGCATAAAACGCCACACCAGAGCCGGCCTAACAGCACGATCGACAAAAGCACGAATGGCCACCAAATGCCCCAGAACAAAAACTGCGAGAACAGGGTCAGGTTATCGAACATCCGTGTCTGGCTGTCCGGCAGCGGCAACACCGTCGGGATCACCAACAGCAACGCGTAGAACAGTACGACGACCCACTGCACGGCACGAATCACGGGCGCGTGACGACGCATGCCGTCGCCCAGGCGCTGCAGCCATCGATTGTGGCGACTCAGCTCAGGCATGGGACTTTTTCCGCCGCACGTTGACGCAGCCAACCGCCGACGGCCAGCCAATAACCTGCCAGCACCAGTAACGTCATGCCGCTGGGCGTCGCGCGATAACCGGCAAAACCCGCGAGAAAACCACCCAGTCCATGGCTGTCGCTGAGCAATGCGCTGCTGTCCCATAACGCTTCGCCGACGAGGCTGTACATCACCTCCGGCAAATCCAGGGCGAGCAATTGGCCGCCGATTCGTTCCGTGCCGCTGACCAGCAACGCCGCGCCGAGCATCAGCAAAACAGCTTCGCTGATGGCAAAGAATCGCTGCCACGAAATGAACCGGCGACTGCTGTGCAGCAGGGTAATAGTCAGCGCCGACAGCACCAGCCCCATTGCGCCGCCGATGGCAAACAACCCGAGTTGCGGACCTCGCAACTGAGCACCGGCGCCATAGAGAAAGACCACCGTTTCACTGCCTTCGCGGCTGACGGCGAGCATGGCCAGCAGTAACAGACCTGTGCCACCTTGTCGGGCCAGGTGGCTATCGGCGTGTCGTTGTAAATCGTGCTTGAGCGTGCGCCCGTGGCGGTGCATCCAGCCGACCATTTGCACGATCAGCAGGCTGGCCACTAGCGCGAGTGCAGCCTGGAACCACTCACTGGCGGAGCCGCTCATGGCCTCACCGGCAAACAGAATCAACACCGCCAGCAGGCCCGAGAGCATCAACCCAAGCACGACACCCGCCCACAAGTACTTCGCCAGTCGATCACCCTGATGCTGCTGGCTGACCCAGGCCTGGAGAATGCCGATCACCAGCAGCGCCTCGATGCTTTCGCGCCAGACAATGAACATTGATTGATTCATGGAAACTCCGTGTTTGAACGGGTTACTTTGCGAGGATGCCGCCCTCGGGCAGTTGTGGATTGAACTCGTCGAAGAAGGGGTAGTGACCGGGCCTGAGGGGATGAATCACTACGAAAGTCGTCACGCCCGGCGACAGTACTTTTTCAACCCGCAATGGTGTGCTCTCGAACTCGGCTGGCCCTTGACCTGTGTTTTTCAGGATGATTTTGAAGCGCTGTCCGGCCGGCACCTCCAGCAGGGCGGGAGTGAAGTGACCATCGCGCAGGTTGAGTTCATAGCTCGGTAATTCGGCATAGGCCGTGAACGGCGCAACTGCTCCAGCAAGCATCAGCCAGGCAATCTGCAGGCGCTTCATTCAATAGCCGCCTTTTTTACCAATGCCGGCGTAGATGAACTCGTAGTGCAATTCGCAGCGTTCAAACCAGGGGGCTACGCCGGTTTCCTTATCGGTGTGGCGGCCAAGTGACCCATGACCGCCGGGTGGCAGGACAGTGAAGGTCAGCTGATATTTGCCTGGGCCGAGCAGCTTTACATTGTCGCCATAGTGCGGGCCGTCATTGGCGACCATGGCGTGGAAATCGCCTTTGAGCTCGTTCTCGTTGCCCTGTTTTTTCAGGTTGAACGATACGTTGAGGTAAGGCACGAAACTGCCTTCCTGAAAGCCCTGTCGATTGTCGGCCGTGGCGCGAATGTCGGCTTCCAGATGCACATCGGAATCTGCAGTGGCCCGCATCATTCCGGCAGGCGCCATCTCGATCGGCTGCAAATACACCGCACCGACTTCCAGCCCCGGACACAACTGGGGTTCCCCGATCGGGTATTCCTTGGCCTGAGCCAACGGTGTGAGCAAGAGCAGGGCGAGTGACAGCGAAAAGGTCGTACGCATGATGTCTTCCTGGGCACTAACGAGTAGGAGCCCGAGTGTAGGAAGCTTTCCTGCGAATAATAATGATTGTTATCAAGTTTTCAGCGATTAAGCCTATGACTGAGAGCGCTTTCGAAACCGCTCGGCGCGGTCGACGCTGTCGCTCATCTGCGCAGCCGCATGAATCGTCAGAGGATGCTGGGTGAAGCCGGGCCGGGGTGAAATGTTGGCGGCCATTTCGCGGGCGACGGCTAACTGTTGATCCGAACCTTGTGTCAGTAACGCGATGACCAGGTTTTCCAGGGCAATCACCCGGACACGAAGGTGGATCAGTTCTGCGTTGGTCAATTCGGGGGGAGAGGAAAATGCTTATGCATCGAGTGAGTTTTCCGCGCCTTCATCATCCCAGGTCGGCAGGTGGACAGGTGGACAGGTGGACAGGTGGTTGTTCTCCGGCAGATGGTTTTTTACCAGGCATAAGAAGCTTCTCAAGTGTTTTTATGTGGCTGCCCAAGGACCGGAAAACGCTATGCCGTAGCCGAGTTCCCGACAGGACAAAGCTTAGCCGTACCTTGATCCGTATCAAGGTCACCTTTGCGCGAGCGATGTAGGTTGGAGGCACATCCTAGAGGCAAACCGGGGATCGACATGGCCAAGAATTTTCCCATCAGCCCCAAGCACCCCGAGCGCATTTGCTGGGGCTGCGACAGATACTGTCCAGCCAATTCCCTGGCGTGCGGCAATGGCTCCGACAGGACAATGCATCCAGCCGAAATGATCGGAGACGATTGGTATCTGCATGGCGACTGGGGCATCGAACCGTTGATCGCGGTAGAAGATGTGACGGACGATCCCGGCCGGTAGGGCTGAGCAACCCCTGGAAACATAGAAACCACCTGACGGAATTTTTTTTGAAATCAAGGGGTTGCCAGCCTCGGGAAATCAGTACATAATTCACGCCATCGAAAGCACTGATCGCTGAAAAAGCTGAATGTTTTCAAGGAGTTAGATAACGAATCTTACTCCAAGTTTGTACGCGTTTGATGTTGTGTTACATGACATCAGATGTTTGAGGCCGAGTAGCAAAATGGTTATGCAGTGGATTGCAAATCCACCTACGCCGGTTCGATTCCGACCTCGGCCTCCACTTTAAACGAGCTCCGTAGATCTATGATTTACGGAGCTTTTTTATTTGCACTGTCCTGCAAGATTTAGTCTTGAAAAGGCCAGTCGCAAACTTGCTTCACCGGAGCGGGATGTATATATTTCCCCCTCTGCTGCACAGGCGTCAGAACTGACAGATCGTTATTTGACAGTCTTCAGACTGCTTCACCGCGCTACCGCCCGAATGGCGAAACTGGTAGACGCATGGGACTTAAAATCCCCCGCTCGTAAGGGCGTGCCGGTTCGATTCCGGCTTCGGGCACCATTTAAAATCAAGGGTTTGCGGGCGAAAGCTGATGCAAACCCTTGTTTGTTTCTGGGTCGCAATAATGGATGTGGGTCGCAATTCACTTGGTTGGCGAGACTTTTTTGCCTTTGCGATTGCGGATGTATTGCTCTGTCATAACAACCGTCGTATGCCCAAGTTGATCTCTGGCTTGCATAATGTCGCCGCTCGATTCGGCCTTGTCCGTACCCGCTTTGACGCGCAAATCTCGCATTTGAAACTCGGACTTCGCAACACCTGCCGCCTCCCTGGCCAGGTCAAACCTTCCCCGCAACATTGACACCGTCATCGGTGTGCCATCCTCTGAAACGATCAACCGCGTCGAGCGGACCTTGTGTTCTTTTTTCCGGGACATGATTCGATCAATCAAAACTTTCAGCTCTCCAGTTATCTCGATCCGTCGCTTTGCATTTGTCTTGCCTTGCAGAACCCAAATCTGGCCGTCACGAATATCCCGCTCGTCTAGTAAGCGTGTGTCGGTCACGCGCTGACCCGTTAGATAGGCAAGGTCCATGGCATCTTTTAACCCAACATCTGCTTTCTCATACACGCGCTTGAACAGTGCGTCCTCGATGTAGATATCACGCCCGGTCTCCTTGTTGCCCTTGATGCCAGCGCATGGGTTGGCCAAGGCCGTGTAGCCGACATCCCTGGCATAGTTCCAGATAGCGCTGAGCAAAGCCTTTTCACGGTTTGCTCGAACTGGTGCTGCCTTGCGCCAGGTCAGATACTGCCGGACGTGCAACGGCTGGATTGTCTCCAACGGCGCAGGCGGGTCATCGAAAAATGACATTAGGTTTTTCAACTCCCTGACATTGTCCTTCTGCGTGGCGGGCTTCTTCGCGGGAACAACGTCGATCATGTATTTCTCGGCGACGTACCGGAACGTGATCACTTTGGCGACCAATTCTGTAGCTGTGCGATCGCGCTCCAGCTTGGCGTACTCCATGATTGCCAGGCCGTAGTCGCTGCCCAGGGCGATTTCTTTGCGGGCTTTGCCACCTACTTCGTAGTAGTAGAAAATCCGGCCGCTGGCTTTCTTGCGCTCGCGCAGCCGGGCAATTGAGCCGGGTTTACTTGGTCGTCGTCCCATGTCAGCTAGCCTTGCGTGGTGTCCATACGGGTTTTTCAGCTTCAAACATACCGACTGCGGTCACGGCCATGGCGGTAACACTTGGCCAGCCGTTCACTTTGATGGTGTGCCTGACGCCGTTCTTCTTCAGGTTGAGGATTTGACCTGCCTTGGTCCGCGCGCCGGTCAGCTCGCAAACCTCCTCATGGGATAGAAACTGGATGCTCATGAGCTGCGCCATGCCGCGCGTGGCGGCAGAAGGTGGTTATCGGGTGGCTTTGGCGATTACCGCCTCGGCGTGAGCAAGGGCTGCGTGGTACTTGTCGAGCCGCGCTGCGCCGAGTTTTGCCAGGCCAACAAGATTGGTGAGGCTTTCGAGCAGATCTTCCTGCATTGCGCGCTCCTCCCGACCGATCTCCCAGAAGCGTTGACCCCAGTGCTCGGCTGGCGGAGGGTTTGTGTTCTGTGCTCCGAGGGTTAGGGCCCCCGACGATTGAGTCGCACAGGTCACGCTTGTAGGCGTTGTCGCCGTCGATGCTGAGGCCCTGGCGCCGCAGCGCGTCGAGAGCGTTGTTCAGGTTCGCCTTGGGCGACGGCAGAACTAGGTCAAAGTCGGCCTTGCCCGGCCGGCATGCGATGAGAAACATTTCGCAGTCGAGGGGCAGGTGCTGGGCAATATCGGAGATGGCGTCGATCGCCACTTCGCGAAGCGGATACTTTTGATCGGACATGAGAATTCCTCGCCCGCCGTTCACCGGCAGGCTGATAGTTTGTTGGAGGATGGCAGGCATGCAGCAAATAGGTATATGTGCTACAGCAAAAAGCATGAGTTGAGATCGTGTAGCGAACCTATACTCCATTGGCACTTTGAGGTGCACTCACTTACTTACAGAAAATGGTGAGCGTGATGTCCTATATTAGTTATATGTACGTCCTCCCTTATCGCTCGTAGTATTAACGGCGTTGGCAGATGAGACTAAAACCTATACAGAAGATGAAATAAGAAGTTCGGTTAGTCAGCAGCCCAAAGGTCCTGATTTGAGAAAAGTTGTGCCAAACGAAAGTCCAGATCTAAGGCCGCCGGTACAACCAACAACAAGTCCAAGCACAACCCCTAGTCAGGATACAAAAAAACCATAATCACTTTTATTTACAACGTTAATGGTTGCTGGAGTAGCGATACTCTTCGTGAGTTTTGGAGGGATGCTGTAGTGAGGTTGTCGTTCCTCCTCAACTCAATAGAGTTAATTGAATACGTACTCTTAACATCGCAAAAAATGTTCATTCATCAACGCGGCCCCTTGTAGTAGTACACGTAGGCGAACCAGGCGAGGGCGATAATGACTGCACCTTCAGGCCGGCGGCTTCAACGGCTTGTGCGCAAGCTTCATTCATGTCGATCGCTGACTGGTCGTGACAGCACTCGCAGGCGCCGGGCAGCTCAATCACCAATGCCTCGCGGGAGGCCTGCCAACCCCACCAGGCGCCGGCAACTTCAGGCAGGACATAACTATCGTCAAACGCGCAGCGATCGAGGTTCGCTGGACGAAAGCCACCCGCTAGTTGGTTTTTTTTGATGGCCGCTTCGAACTCGGCTCGCAACTTGTCGCTCATGAGGTCACCCATAGGGTCAATGGAAGCCAGAAGAAGAGGGCGCAGCTGGCCATGCAGGTCAGGAGCATGGCGTCACCTGCTCAGCGACGATCGAATCGATAAAAGCCTGAGGCAGCTTTGCAACAAACTTTCCCTCCGACCACGACAGCGGCTCAGAACTGCGGATCATCTCGTTCAGCAGGTCGAACGCCGCCACCAACTGCTCATCACGAATCTCACCGTCCTCCGGCAAGCCATCACAGAAGACGTCCGACGGATCGATCTCGTGGGGCATGTTCGGCTCGCAGATGCAAAGCTTCAGGCTGGCCAGGTCGATATCGCCATCGATGATGTAGTCGCGCAGGCTGTCTTCGTCGAAGAAATACTCATCGCCGTCGAAGATAACCAGCGGCTCGCCGGCCCATTCCTTGACCGGCATTGCTGCGAACTTCGCTTGGCGACTGTCCGCGTAGCACTGCTCGCACCAGCGGCGCACTTCGAAGATTGGGTGATCTGGATTCTTCTCGTAGCGGCGATGAGTGGAGCCGCAATATCGGGCCATGTGCTCATCATTTCCCCAAAAGCGACCGTCGGCGCCGACCCAGCCGGTGACGGTTTGAATGCTGGCTGCTTCCGGGGATTCGTACATCACAACCTTTTCTTCAGGCATGACTTCGTCCTTTGCCGCTATAGCGGCTGACTTTGAAGGGGGAGGGAGTTACTGCTGGATTTTGCGAAGGGCGGCGTTATATTCGAGGGGATCGCCGTTCGGGTACCGCTCGACAATTTCCATCAGCCGCTGGCGCTCGACGTCGGATGGCCTGGTGGTCAGCTCATCAATCCGCTGATCCGCTGCGTTCAGGCGCAGCTGCAGGGCGTCACGCTCGGCCCGCAAACGCAGCACTGAATCGCGGAAAGCTGAGCGGCCCTTTACTGCGCCGCGGTACGCCTCTTTGTACCGACCCAGCTCTTTCAGTGCAGCAGCCTCTCGGCGTTCAGCGGCAACGCATCTTTCGGCAGCAGTAAGAAAGCACTGCGCTGCATCGTCGAAGTCACCGGCATAAACGTACTCGCCGGCCGCCCCTTTGAATCGGTAACGCTTCACTTCGCTCATCCTGCGACCTCCAATCCACGTCGAGCCTCGACCCTTGCCTTGTCCTGCATGGCTGAATTACCGCCGTCTACCCAAGGCCTGAAACCGGGTTGAGCTGACCAGCTCTCATAGATGACGCGGGCCTCTGCTTCGATTGAGGGTTCTGTGGGTTCTTCTGGCGCGTCCTGAGTGGCTTTCATGGTCTTGAGCCGCAAGCCATCGAGGAATCCACACATTTGGAGCTGGGTGTGTTTGATCCGATGGTTTCCGTCTTCGCAGATGGCCTGTACTTCAGCTCGGAACTGTTCGAGTTGTTCGACTTTGCGCAGCAGTACTTCATGGGCGTTGTTCATACAGCCTCCTTGTTTTCGATAAGTTGATGGGCATTCACAACCGTCATGCCCGGTTTGTTTCCGTGATTACTGTGATAGCAATAACGGCGCTCGAAGGATTTACGGGCGGCCGCTGCATCGAGCAGGACATCGAAGCGGCCGATAAAGATGTATTTGGATTTCAATCCAGCGTACGCACGCCATTGCCCTCGCTTATCCCAGGTGACACCGGGAAGCCCGCTGGTATTTGTTGAGTGCAGCCGCTGGTTCCGGGCGTTCTCTATGACGGATGCTTCTCGAAGGTTGCGCCACCGGTTGTCCGCACGGACCCCATTTATGCGATCCACGAATACCGCGGGTTCCTGGCCGTCCATGTACAAAAAAGCCAGCCGAGCCAAGTAGTGGGTCTTCTTGTCGATCATCACCTTCAAGTATCCCTTCCGATCCTTGGTGGCCACGATTGATCCGGCTCTTGTTCTGCTGCGCCCCACTTTCCAGGTGAAGACGCCGCTTTCAGGGTCGTAGTGCAGTAGCTCTTTCAGGCGAGCCTGAGAAATGGACATGCAGGCGTCCTATGCCGGGTCATGCCCGGGCTGGCGTGATTTGAGTTTGTGGGCTATTGCTTGATGGCCCGGCATGGAGCCGGATCAAGGAGCGGATATGTCGAACAAATATTGGCAGTCGGAGCTTTGGGGCGAAGATCCTGCGGATGTATGCCAGAAGCACGATGCGGAGCGTGGCTTTGTCATCACGGTTAGGCTCAGACGTAAGAGCAGGCATGAAGGCATAATGTTGACCCAGTTGTTTCATCCCAGCGGATCGAAACACTCGGAGCATGTTTTCGATATCTCGGACGATTCTGACTATCAGGCGATCCAGCAAGGTATCGGTCATGGTGAATGGCTAGCTCGCGGAACCCAGCCGAAATAAGCATCAAGCTCAGCGCAATAGGTGAGAGTGGGCTATAGGTCAATCATGGTCATGAACACCGAACAAAAAAAAGCTACTGGAGAGCTGCTAGCCATCGTTGGGGCCGTGCTGCTTTTTCTGTGTGCAGTTCCTGTCACTTACATGCTTGTCGTGTCTCTCGTCTCACGTGCGTACTCGTTAGGTATGTTCTTTAGCGTTTTCCTTCAGATGCCACAAATGTTGCTCTGGTGGATTGGTCTGATCGCTGGCGTGATGTGCTTCCACGTCAGGAGGGTTGTACTGGGCAGCAGCAAGTCCTGACGTCTCCATTGCATGCGCCGCCCTCCGTTACCGGATGCGGTGGCGTGATTCGTTGAAGTGGGGTATTTGTGTTCGGCCCGGCATGGAGCCGGATCAAGGAGATCGAAATGGTGTTAGCGGATAGGTCGTATCCAGTTGTCTATGAGCATCGAGGCGTTAAAGCGAAGATTGATTTCGAATGGGAGAGCGACAGTGATTCTGTGCCAACAGGGCTTAGAATCGCTGTTGAGATCGAAGAAAGGCAGGTTGAAGCAATCCGTGAAAATGCCAAGTACAACAGCTTCAATGAAGCGTTAGCCCGCGGTAAAGCATTGGCGAGGCTAGACATCGATTTGACTCTTGGGCCCGATCTTTCGGCTTGAAAACAGTACTCAGCGCAATAGGTGAGGGTGGGTCAGTCGTGCAGGTGCTCACGCTTTCCGGTCTGCCGATAATGCAGGTCTTGAATCGCCAGCCGCTGGTCGATGGTGAACATCGGGTTGCAGGTGGTGCAGTGCCTAGCGATTCTGATGGCCTGGTACGAAAGTGAAACCGAGGCATAGTCTCGGTAGCACGAAGGACATTTGATTGCGTCCACACCGCAGCAGGTAAGCGCTTTGTCTTCGTCGTTGTGGTTCGCTTTACAGACCGGACATTCGTACAGCTCGATGATGTCCGGCCGGCAGCAATCCATGGCCTCGTCTTCATCGTCGTGAATTTCGCGGCACGCTCCACATTGGTAAAGCGTCCTGATTTTCAGATCCATGGTGTTCTCCAATGCAGGCGCCGCCCTCCGTGACCGGATGCGACAAAGTAAATTGATGTGATGGCTAAATGCGATTGCGATGCCGACCCTTCACAAGGGAGTTACACGATGTTTCCAAGGTATTTCCGCTGGATCGCAGTATTGGGGGTTCTTGCCGCGGTAGTGGTGTTCGTAATATCTGGCCTGCAGGTATTCTCAGGACAAGCTCAAGCAACGGACCTAATCCGACCGATTATTGGCTTAGTCGCCTTTGGTTGGGCGTTTACTCAGTCGACCAAGGTCTGAGGTGGCTCGAAAATCTCGTCGCCCGGATCGCGCTTCAGCTCTGCCAAGCTCACATTCTGAAACATCCGCGCCACATTTTCGCTTATCTGCACTTTGTGGCGCGGACTTTCCATCGCTTGGAATGAGAGGGTCGGCCCGAGCGCGTGAGCGTTCAAAATCAGGTTCTGCACCGCCTCATTGATTTCCTCTATCCCGTTCCAGGCCATCAGTTAATCAAGCTTCTGCCGGGTACCGAGCCGGACCCGGTGGCGCAGTTCCTTTTCGTCGTACTGGATTCGCTTCTCGGCAGCCTTCGCCGATCGCTCTTGCCCACTCTTGGCCATGGCCAACCTCTTCTATACCGCTGGCCGGCAACGCCAGCCAGGTTTGTCGTTTGCGTTGTTGGGTGCGGAAGCGCCTCACGCTGCTACCTTGACCTGATTCCAGGCCCCGACCGCTTCAAAAATCCGCGCTGCATGAGCTTCGTCGAGCGACAAGGACTCCGGAATTGCGATCCAACCAGAAGCCACCATCTGGCTTTGATTGGCTGAGTCGCGCAGCTTCTTGTAGCAGTGCTCGATCACGTCTTCCAGGTGATCGGAGAGGTACACGCCGTCCGGCGCCACCTCTATCGACTTGCTGTAGCGGTCACCGCGAGCATCAATACAGAGAGCGCTGAGGTAGATCGTCCAGCGGTGGGCAATTCCACACACGGCCTGGCCAATCGTCCCGGGAGCGATATTCTTCAGCGACTTGTAATTGATCATGCCCTGGTGACCGCAGGGGTCGATGTTCACCACTGCGACGTGGTTGGTGGCCAGCAGCGAACGACACGATCGGTCGATGCGGGTCTTGAGGTTGTGCGGCTTGCGTTTGCTCATATTGAGTCCGCCATTAACCGGAGAGCCTTTCGATCAGCGGCGGTCAACGCCTTCGGCTTTCTCTTGAGGACCGTGCCGGGGTCGATTTTCTGTGAGCGGGGAGGTGGCAGCGGGTTGCGCGGCGGGCTTTTCAGTTCGGCGATCTGCCCGCCAGCGGCCAGGAACTCGGCGATCCAACTAGAAATTGATTCAGCATTCTGCCGCTGCTGCTCGACCAAGTTGAGGTGGTTACTGATCATGCGGCCACCTTTACCAGTCTCACGCCGGCCATGCTGAACTTGGAACCTTGGTCGGCGACGAGCGCATCGAGCGCTTCCCAGTTGACCGCCAGCATCGATATCGGGGCCTGACCGTATGCCACGGCCTTGATCAGAGCTTCGAGATCGAAGACTTCGGCCTGCATTGCCACCGGCTGACTGGTTTGTACTGCGACTGGCTTCGAAACCGCCTGGGCGACCGGTGCAGATCGCGGCGGCGCCGAAGTCGAGACAGGTGCTGGTTCAACAACTGGCGCGACGGCGAGCTTCGCCTTTTCATCGTCGGCGATTCGCTGAAGTTCTTCGTCGCGGATGCGCTTCCGGGTGGCTTCGGCTTTCTCCTTCTCGGCCTTTTTGTGCTCCGAAATCCGCACCTTGATCAGCGCCACCAGGTCATCGTTTGCCTTGAGCACAAGCTGTTGGATGTCGCTGAACAGGAAGACGTGATCGACGGCGAGCTCGGCCAGGCTGGACAGGTTCAGTCGAATGCAGTCAGCTGCCTGGCTCGCGTCGATCTTCGCCCGGGCCAGTTCGGTATCGACTGCATCCTGCAAGCTTGCGATGGTGCGCTTGTTCTTCATGGCGCCGGCGAAGTCGACGGCCACGTTGGGAAGGACCACTTTGCCCAGAGTCTTGTTGATTGCGGCGATGTGATCGAACAGCGCCTGTTCGGCCTTCTGCTTGATGTTGGTCTTCACCAGCAGTTCCTGCGCCTTGACCAGCTTGTCGACCTTCAGGCGAGTTTCGCGGGCGTGCGCCGAGATGCGATCCAGCGACGAAAACAGCTCGTCGATGGTCTGGGTTTGCGACAGCGCCTGCTTCTTCGCCGCGGCGACGGCTTCTTCTACATCACCGCACCACTTCACGGCCTTCTTGGCGTCCGCGAAGTCTTGGTCGGTCTGCAGCGTGGTTTTCACCGAGTCGATGACCGCCAAGGCCGATTGCTCGAATACCTTGAGATTGCTCGCGGTAACCATGCCAGTGAGTTCGATACGCAACACCGGCAGCTCGTCAGGCGCCTTTCCGACGACAATCGAAGGGGCGTCTGCCATCTCGAAGTTTGCCAGATCGACCTCGAACTGTTTCCAACCTTCGACCAGCTGTGCGGCGCGGCCGGCGACTGGGCGGTATTCCATGCTGACGAAGTTCTCGGCGGTGCCGTCGGAGCAAACGAAGATCACTCGCTCGGCGCCGCTCACCAGCAGCTGCTGCTCAAGTTGCCAGTAATAGTGCGGGGCCAGGTCTTCAGCCTTCACCTGAGCGACCAACGATTCGTTCCAGAGCTTATGCTCAAACAATGTCTCGCCGAGCATCGTCACGCCATCCATCGAAGCAAGCAGGTTGCCCAGCGTTCCAACGACCGGATACAGCTCTTCGCCGATCATCACTTCAACCAGCGGGCGGGCGGCCGCCTCAGTGGCGTGGCCCTTGTCGAAGATGTACTGCTGCGACTGCGTCACGCCCGGCGTGATGCCGGTCTTCTTCAGAGTTAGCAGTTCGGTGCGGGTCTGGTACTTCGATGCCCCCTTCATTGCCGGAGCTTCGGAAGCGGTGAAGTGCTTGCCGCGCAATGCATGCCAATCGGCGGAGCCTTGAGCTACGTTGTGAATTTTCATGCTGCATCTCCATCGAGGGCTTTGAGATTGGTGATTTTTTCAATTTGCGCTGGGCTCAGCGTGTACTTGCTGCTGATGGTCGCGATCAGGTGTTCGGGGCTGGTCCGATTTGAATCAATCAGCGGCTGCCACTTGACGATGTTCTCGGCGAGCAGACCATCTGAGTAGTCTGGGAAAGGGGCAGGGTCTGGCTGTTGCTGCTGGTGTTGCTGCTGTGGACTCACATCGCGCGCAGCTTCTTCAAAGGTCTTGCCTTCCATTTCGTCAGCAGTAGGCGCTGATCCGACTTCCGGGAATGCCTTGCGCAGGGCCTGGGCCTCGGCGCACTTGGCGAGCTGGGCGAAGGCGCGGCGTTTCCACATGGCGTTTGGTGCGGCGCTGTCCTTGCTAGCGGTAGCGTAGTTTTCGAGCCAGCGCTCGTTGGCGGTGAATTCGGCGACAAGCCCGTTGGACATCTGCCGCTTTACGGTTACCCGACACCACTCCGGGTAGACGACGTCAACGCCGGACAGCTTCGCGGTAATCGATGGCCCATATTCGGGGTCGCTGATGCCGGCGTATTGACCGGTGCGTGCCGCTTGGATGCGGTAGAGACCGATCCCCGGCACGACCGTGTCCTGCATCCTTTTCGCTTTCGAGTTCCAGATTGGAACGATGTGCACCGGCTTCAGCATCGGGTCGAGATGCGCGGCCTGGCAGTACGCCAACACCATTACGACGGAGTTGCGCTCTGCGCCTGGGTACAAGCTTTACCTTGAAAAAAGATGGCCACACCAAGGCGCGCAGTGCCGACCTCTTGGAAGATCGTATTGAGGGGGCGCTGTTGGTTTTGCGCGGATGGTTTGATCGTTCATATCACAGTACTATTGAAGCAGGCCAATGGCGTAAGCACCCCTCCTTCGGGGTATACGTGGCCATGATGGTCCCGTATATAGAGGAGCTTTTTCCTGAATTGGCTCCCTCTCTGGCGCAGCGCTACGGTCGTACTCCTGGCGTGATTGCACACGGCCAGACCAACTGGCCGCTGCAATAGCTAGCAAACAAGGCCCAGCTTCGGCTGGGCTTTTTACGCTTTAGGTCTCGCCGACAGGTCTATCAAAACTCGCCAGGGGCATGTTATTGGAAGCCTGCTGGAGGCTGCACCATCAAACTGCTTGATTGATACTTCCGCTCCTTCCTGGGCGGAAGTCCTTAGGGCGGAGAGCGCTTTACCCATACATGTACAAAAGGTCGTCGATCAGCTCAAGCTCCTGCTGTGAGTACTGAACCTTGTTGTACCGTCGAATGTCCTCAAGCACACCTCTGATCGGAACTTGCCGCGAAGGATCCTGAACAATTTCGATCAGACGGTCGTAATCGGGATCTCTGCCCTTGAGGTATTTTTCAATCAGTTCTTTGAGCGCTACGCGCGCCTCTAGATCGGTTAGCACTGTTACTTCTCCGGCAAGATAGTGATTTCATCCGCTTTGATGATGGTGGTGGTACCCGGTTTGGGGATGAGTTGCTGCGCACCACCCGTACCGTACTCAGGGTACGCTTTTGTGAACGGCTCCAGGTTCGGACCTTTACCACCGAGTTCGTACGGCACTGTAGCGTTGGGTACACCGTCTTTGTAGAGTTGCAGCGTGTCAAACTTCAAGCGCAGGCGCCCATCACTCCACGCCGGATCCGGGTCGGCCGCTGTAACGTGCTTCGGAGCTCGTACCTGGAAAGCTTCCGTTGCGGCGTCACCTGTCTCAAGTTTTTCAAAACCAAAATACGACAGTCGAGCTTCCTGAGTGTTGATCGTGTTCTGCGCGTGGGTGTTTACGGTTCCGTCAGCATTCTTGTAGCCCATGTATCGGTAACCCGTCGCAGGCAAGGTCGAGTCCGGTCCGGATGGTCCGACATAGAAGTCGGGCTTCGACTCGATGACTGCCGGTGGGGTGACATCTCCAGTTTTTACGCTGGAGTCTGCGAGGGTAGGGGTTGTGTTTGGAGACGATGATCCTCCGGGCTTGGGGCAGTTCGCTGAGGGTTTCAGCGGTGCCTTCTTGGCCACACCGGAAACAGCTTTCGTAATCGCCCTGAACATCAGGCCGAGAGGGTCTACCCATCCAGTTGGATTGGGGGCGTACTGGTAGTTGTTTAAGCCACCTGCCAGCTTTACCGGGTCTGGGGTCAGAAACCGTCCTGTACTCGGGCTGTAGTAGCGATGGCGGTTGTAATGAAGCCCCGTCTCTGCGTCGAAATACTGGCCTTGAAAACGTAGCGGGTTATCGATCTCCGCGACATCCAGCGCAGCCAGGTTGCCATAGGCCCGATATTTGGCCGACCACATGATCGCACCGCTGTAATCGGTGAGTTCCTGCGGCGTGCCCAAATGATCGAGCTGGTAATAGAAAGGCGTGGCTTTCAGTGGGCCTTCACCGTCGAGCATCGCCAAGGGCCGGAAGCTGTCCGGCTCATAGACATAGGTGCGATACCGATTGTCACCACTCTCTACGATCAGACGTTCGCCTTGCCAGAGGAATTCGGAGGTATGGCCGTCGACCGTTTTCTCTATGCGTCGACCAAAGGCGTCGTACTTGTAGGCGGCGATACTACCGCCCGGTAGGCTAACGCCGATCAAACGATGCTGGCAGTCATAGCGGTACTCGGTGATGAGTTTCTGTCCGGTACCTCGGCGCTCACGAATCAGATTTCCGTAGGCGTCGTAGTCGTAGTGACGGTCGCCCTGCATGAGCAGACGGTTGCCCTTGATGTTGACCAAGTGGGCGGAGGGCACGTCATTTTGGCCCAGCAGATTGCCGGCTGGGTCGTGCGCGAAGCTCTCCGGTGTAGCGCCTCGAACGCTGATCAGACGATCAAGCGGATCGTAGTGAAAATTGCGGGCACCCTTGAGGCTGTCATTGATGCCTGCGAGGTTGCCTGTCGCGTCGTAGTTATACCGGCGTTGGATCAGGACGCTATCGCGTTGGCTCACGCTGTGGGCCTGCAGGCGACCCTGATCGTCGTATTGATACTGACTCAACAGCAAGCCTTGCTGGCGCTGCTGTTCACGACCAGCCTTGAACTGGTGAGAGGTGAGGCGAGAACCGTTGAGGTCAATACTGCTCAGATTACCGCCGGGCAATCGGCGATAGTCGAGCTTGCTACCGTCAGGTAGACGGCAATGCTTGAGTTGGCCGACGCTGTCGTACTCGTAGCGCAGGGTGCCCCATCCCTGATGTTCGGTGATCAGCCGATCTTGGGAGTCGTATTCATAGGCCAGTGGCCAGTGACCGTCATCGACGTTGACCAAGCGACCGAGAGCGTCATAGCTGTAGTGAATTTCTTCACCATCATCCAACGTCTTCACGAGCAAGCGACCGGCGGAATCACGCTGGTATCCAGTGACCAGTTCGCTTCCGTCGTCGCCGTACTCGGTTTTTTTCAGCAGGTGGCCGTTCAGGTCATATTCGTAGGCAGTACGACGACCATCGAATCCCGTTTCCTGCTGTATCAGACCGTTTGAGTAGTAGTCGAGCAGGTAATGTTCGCCGCGCTCGTTTTCAATCGCCGTGAGCAGCAGGCGTGAGTTGTCGTAGCGATAGCGCAGCTCACTGCCGTCCGGGTTGATGCGGCGGCTGACAAGTTGCAGGTTGTCGGCGAATTCGTAGCGGGTGATGCGGCCCAGTTCATCGCGCTCGGCTGTAACCTTCCCGTAGGCGTTATAGGTGTAAGTGCGGGTCGAACCGCCAGGCTGTATGGTCTGCGTCAAGCGGCCAGCCGCATCCCATTGGTAATGGGTGATGGTGCCGTGCTCGTCCTGGCGGGTGATCTGACGACCCAGTGCGTCGTAGCGGTATTTACGTCGACCACCATCAGGCAATTCTTCTTCGAGCAACTGACCCAGTCCATTCCAGGCGAGCTGATGTCGTCCGCCGTCTGGATGTACGATCTCCAGCACACGACCTTGGGCATCGTAGCTGTAGTGTGTTTCGTTACCATCAGGATCTGTCTGGCGGGTGATGTCGCCCTGGCTATTTCGCTGGTATTTCCAACTGGCTTTGCCGCGATGAATCTCACTCACGAAACCGTGACGGTATTCGTAAAATGTCGGCGCATCTTCAGGCGGAATAACAGCGGCAAGCAGTCCGGCGACGTTGTAGCGGTATTCGGTGATTGCGCCGAGCGGATCCTTTTCTTCGATCAGACGACCTTTGTCGTCATAGACCTTTTGTGTTTCGGCGCCGTCTGCAGCGGTCTCACTGATGAGTCGCGCATTTTCGTCATGCACATAAATCTGCTCGCTGCCATCCGCGTTCGTAACGGTGACTTTGCCGGCATCGTCCCAAGCGTAATGCGAGTCCATCTGCGAAAAACTGGCCCAGTGATGGACGCTGCGTGACGATTTACCTTCGTTTTCCCACTCCCAAAAGAAGCTCGCACCGCCGGCCAGTTGACGCTCTAAAATGACGTGTTGGTCGTTGTAACGGTAATGCTCAGTCTCACCTGCAGCGTTGGTGGCACTGACCAGTTCGCCTTGTCGGTTGTACCGATAGGTCACCAACGTTTGTACGGTGACCCAAGGTTCCTGTCGTTGACCCTGATCTGTGTATTCGGCGCGCCGTTGCTGATAATCCACGGCGACGATATGACGATCTTCGTATTGGATGAGCAAGGAGCGACCGGCACCGTTGTCGATACGCTGGATACGCTCAGCAAAGTCGTAGCTCAACAGCAACTGGTTGTCGTACGCGTCGCTAATGGTGATTAAACGGCCCGCACGGAAATGGTAAAAGCGCGGACTTTGCCCGGCCTGCGTCAGGATGAGCTCGCCGGGAGTGGACCCCAGGTAGATGGCCGCTTTCGACAAGCTATTAGTGATAGCAGGGCGCTGCTGTGTCGGCATCGGAAAACGAGTGGTTCGGTTTTCGTTATCCGTCCACAGGACGCCTTCATCGTCCAGATCCAGTCGATGAGAAAGGGCGTGGCTCCAGCCATATCCAAGACGGCTGTCGATCTCGACCGCACTGGTGCGATAAAGGCGCGTCCACTCAAAAGGCAGCAGGCCGTCGAGTTGGCCATCGGTAAGAGTCAGTAGTTCTTCACCCGTGACCATCGAAACCGGGCAGCCGTTGGTGCAGGTGTCTTGCGCCGGCGCCGCGCTTTTTTCGTCGGGGTTCTTTGATTGTTTCGAGGCGTCATCAGGACGTTTGCTGTGTTCAACGGTCGCATTACGTTTGCCATCAAAGCGTAGCTGCGCGACTCCTTTTTCTACCCGAGTCGCCACACCTCGGGCGGCAACAGCAACGTATTTACCTACGTAACCCATGAAGCCTTTGATTATGTTGAACAACGACTTCACAAATCCGGTAACAGCCTTGACGATGATCTGGCCGTACTTCGCTAAACGTGCGGCCAGGTAAAATAGCCCGGCGCCTTCGGCTGCGACGGTCATCACGACCGAAATGACGATGTCGATGAGAATCCCGATAACGGCTGCAGATGTCATCTTCGCCGTTTGGCCAGCCGCTTGCGTCGGTGGCAATGCTGAAACCCAGATAGAAGCGCAATGCACCATCAAGAACAGTGCGGCCTCGTCGCTAGCAAGCAACATGGCCTGTTTCATCACATCTGGCGCCTCTTTGGCCAGCTTGATCAGTTCCTCGGCACCGGCCCCCAAGTCCTCTGCGAACTTTTTAGGGTTTTGAAGGATGTCCAAGGCCTTTGAGATGCCATCCCAGACGCCTTTGATGGCTTCCCATCCGCCTTCGAGAATGCCGATCCCAATTGCCATCGCTTTGGCTGACGCACTTTGATTCGACCACTGCGGTTTGAAGCCTGCCCATTCCTTGCGCAGAAACCCTTCCAGATCGGCAGCTAAGCCGTCGTAGGATTTGAACAGGGTGTCGATCTGCGCAGGCGTCACCTGATCGTGGACGTGGATCTTATAGGATTTTCCAGGCTGGCCCTGAAAGCTGCCTTTACCTTGCTTATCTAAGGTAATCGTCGACTTCGCGCCTCCATCCACTGCAATGATGTCGACCTTGATATCGCCGATAGGGATGTCGAAAACCGATTCGAATTTGCTCTCAATCAGCAGCGGACCTACTAGCGGGCACTTGGCGACGTATGAAAAATCACCATCAGTCATGCTGACAGACTTACTGGAGTTGCCAGCCTTTATCACGCGCTCCATACCCAGCAGGGAGGGCATGTCTGCGGCTCGGCTGGCTTTGTCAGCAACCTGCGCGTACCAGCTCTTGGTTTCTTCACGGTACAGCTTCAGGCTGTTTTTGAAGGAGTCCAATTGTGTTTCGATAGTGGCAACGCGATCCATCAGCCTTGCTCCAGAATCAGGTGGTTTAACAGTGCTTCTTTAAGGTTTTTCGGCGCATCCGGGCGGCGCACGAAACGGCTGACTTTCAGCTTCAGGTTGTTCTCTGGCCAAGCGTTGTAAATGTCCGGACGTTCTTCTTCGAGCCACTGCAGGAGATTGCCAATCAGTGTCGAAGGGTTTTCCTTGGTCAAGCTGTCCAGCAACGATTTCGGCACCTCCCACCACGGCCAGTCCCGCACCTTCGGCAACACCCTCGTCCCAACCTCCAGCGTTAGGCCGTTTATCAGATACCGCTCAAACATCGGCAGCACTTCCCCGGCTTTGTCGCCAAGCCCATGCAGAATCGGATAGATATGCCGCCCGTCCCAGAACCGGAAAAACACTTCAGTCCCGTCTGGCATCTTCACCTGCGTCAGGCTGCGCAGATGCTCGAAGACGTCATTCGGTTCGGCGCGTGATACCGCCAGCCAGCCCCAGTCTAGGGCGTCGGTTTCGGCGATCCAGGGCAGGAATGCGGAGTTGGACGATAGCTTGGTGACGTAGGGCATCACCGGTTGCCAGGTGGAGTAGGGCGTGCCGCCCCAGATCGGCAGGAGCTGGGCGGTGGGTTCGGTCAGGTACAAGGTTTTCAGTGCATCGGCATCACTCGCCGCAGTAATAACCAGATACAAACGCTCGCCAGTCTGCAGCGGCTGTTGTGCCAGCCAGTCCTTGGGTGTCAGTCGATCAGATGGCACAAGCACCTGCCTTGCATTTCTCGCACTCTTCACAGAACGGCGCGTTGCGTTTGAGCGTATTGATCTGCGCCGGGGTCAGGACCGCGCCGGCCTTGTCGGCATCCGCCTGTTTCAGCACGCCGGGCATCAGTGGTGCGGCGCCAGTGCCGTTGCCGGGACTTCCACCCGAGTTCATGTTGATCACCGGCCCGCTCAGGGTCACGCCGCTACCGTCGATCTTGATGAAGCTGCCGCCGCCCTTGAGGGTCAGTTCGCTGCCGGCTTCTAGCACGACTTTCATACCGCTGCTCAGGTGAATTTCCTGGCCGGCTTCAATGAACTGGCCGGTGCCGACTTTGATGTGCTGGTTAACGCCCACGGTGAGGTGGTCGTTGGCGCGGGTTTCGACTTTGCGGTCGGCGTAGACGGTGTGGTGTTCTTCGGCCTTGAATTCGCTGTAGCTGTTTTGCTCGACGGTGTCGTGGCGTTCGTTGCCGACGCGGATTCTCTGGTCGTGCTCGACGTTTTCATCCCAGTCGCGTTGGGCGTGCAGGAAGATTTGTTCCTGGCCTTTTTTGTCTTCGATGCGCAGTTCGTTGTAACCGCCGCCACCGGGGGAGCTCAGGGTTTTGAAGGTGCTGCGGGTTTTGTTCGCCGGCAGGGCGTACGGGACGACGTTTTCCTTGTGGTACAGGCAGCCGCTGATCAGCGGTTGGTCGGGGTCGCCTTCAAGGAAACTGACCAGCACTTCCATGCCGATGCGCGGGATGGCAATGCCGCCGTAGTGGGCGCCGGCCCAGGCGGAGGAGACGCGCAGCCAGCAGATGGTCTTGTCGTCGGCCTGACCTTCGCGGTCCCAGTGGAATTGCACTTTGACGCGACCGTATTGGTCGCAGTGGATTTCTTCACCTTTTGGCCCGGTGACCACGGCGCTTTGGCTGCCGAGGATGCGCGGCTTTTTCTGGGTCAGCGGCGGGCGGTTCGGCACGTCCCACGGAGTTGCCTGGAAGCGGTTGCGGTAGCCCTGGTGGAAATCGTCTTTCAGGTTAGTTGTGCTGCTGGTGACAGACTCTTCCAGCACTTGCGGCTGTTTGCCTTCGTGGAGGATTTCAGTCAGCAGCCACAGATCGTTCCATTTGGCTTTTGGATGTTGGGTCAGGGCCAGGAAGTGGCCGCTGACCAGCAACGGCTGATCGCTTTTGCCTTCGGCGAGCTGGAAGTCGCTACGGTGACGTTCGAGGGCGCGTTTGGCCAAGTGCTTACCGCGTTCGCGGTCGATGAAGCGGCCAGGGTAGTCGTAGTCTTCGAGGTCGGGCAGGGCGTCGCCACGGTGTTCGCTTTCCAGGGTCAGTCGCGGTTTTTCGAAGTCGTAATCGCGGCGGGTGGTGCGGCTGGTGCGGGTTTCCAGGCGCAGGTCGAAGCGTTTGATCACCGGGTCGTTGGCGACCATGCCGGAGTCTTGCTGGTAGGCCACGGGCGCGAGTTTCGGGAACACCGTCTGGTCATCGCCGAACACCAGTTTGTGGGCGGTGGCGCTGTGCTGGAAGTGGTAGTGGATACCTTCTTCCTCACACAAGCGCTGGACGAACTGCAGGTCCGATTCATCGTACTGAACGCAGTAAATGCGCTCGGGATAAATCGCCCCGACTTTGAATTCGTAGGCATTGCTTTGGATGCCGTGCTCTTCGAGGACGCTGCCGATGATTTTCGGCACGGTGAGGTTCTGGAAGATGCGTTGGTTGATGCGGTGCGCCAGGTAAGACAGTTGCGGGCGCAGGGTCACCGCGTAGCGGGTCAGGCGTTTGCCGGAATCACCCTGGGCGGCGCGATAGATCTGGCCATGAATGCCGCTGCCGTCAGGCGAGAGCTGCAAGAAGGCCGGTTTGTGCAGCAGGGTCTCGAGGTCCAGGGACGGCTGTTCACTGACCAGCTCCACCTCAAACACAAAGGGCTGGCTGATGGCTTCCCGACCTTGCAGGGAGAAAACCTGGAAGTCGCTGGAAAGACCTTCGATGGTCAGGGCAAAGTGAGTTTGATTGGCCGGCGCGAACATCCCTTGTTCCTCGTGCAGTGCAGCGGCGCTCGCCAATACCGGAAAAAGGAATCAGCAGACGCAAAATTCTGGAAGGGCGAAAACAACATCGACCAGCAGAGCTGGCCGATGCTTGAGACGGTCGGCCTGAGTTAGGCGACCGGCTGACGCCAGTCATCGGAACCCGAAGTACCGGATACTTCGTGGGTCCAGGTGATTTTGCGGTAGGTGAATTGCACTTCTTCCAGGTGCGTGAAGTGCGAGTTCGACGGGTCCTGGCAGTTGTGCATTTTGTTGTTGATGGCGACGATGATCGCGTCTTCCAGTTTGGTGGTGTAGTAGTGCTCTTGGGTACCTTGAGCCGAAGTGCGGTACCACTGGATAACGATTTCGCTCATGCGCTCGCCGGAGGTCAGAGCCGCCTGCAGCAGTGGCGAAGCCTTGTCGTAGACCTTGGTGATCACGACTGGCTTGTGAACGCGCTGACCGGTCGGTTGGCCGGACTGCGGGTCACGCGGGATGATCACGTCGTGGCTGAAAGCCTGAACCATGACCTGGTCTTCGTGACCTTCCTGATAGGTGTTGCCAACCGAGTCGGCGGTGAATGCGCCGGCAGTGATCAGACCTTGTTTCTCGCCAGTGACGGACATGTACGCTGGTGTAGCCATGGATGTGCTCCTTGCTAAAAGTTAGGGTGCCCGGGAGGCGGTATCGCCCGGTGGGTGCCTTACTGTGATCAAAGAGCGTGCCAGGATTCTCGAAGCCTTATAAACCAAGGGCTTGGCTTAGAGCGTCCTTGAATTTGCCAAAAAAAGCAGAGATTCAGGAGAAAAGTGCGCAAGAAGTTGCGCAGTACTGCGCAACTTCTTGCGCACTTGGCTGGAAGCCTTGATCAGCGTGCCTTGCAGCGGTTTTCAGGGGGGGTATTACGTACAACTGCGCAACTTCTTGCGCAGCATGGCGTTAGGCCATGCTTGGCGAATATATCGTTCTCCCGTCCTGAAAAATGTGACGGGGGGCTGGCTGCTTTCGGCCCAGAGTGTGTAAAAACGCCTTCGCGAACCCTTGCTATGATTTCTGAGGATTTCATCGCAGGGATCGCCCATGAAGCGCTTTATCCAAGGTGAACATCGAGGCCAAGGCACCTTACTTCCCGAGAGCCTCGACGACTACGTCAGCGATACCAATCCGGTGCGCGTAGTCGACGTCTTCGTCGACGAACTCGATCTGGTCAATCTGGGTTTTGAAGGTGCCATTCCAGCCGATACTGGCCGGCCGGCTTACCACCCCGCGATCTTGCTGAAGATCTACATCTACGGCTATCTCAATCGCATTCAGTCGAGCCGACGTTTGGAGCGAGAAGCTCAACGCAACGTCGAACTGATGTGGTTGACCGGGCGTTTGATGCCGGACTTCAAGACCATCGCCAACTTCCGAAAAGACAACAGCAAGGCCATCCGAGGTGTCTGTCGCCAGTTCGTTGTGCTGTGTCAGCAGTTGGGACTGTTTGGAGAACATCTGGTCGCCATCGATGGCAGTAAATTCAAGGCCGTCCACAACCGTGACCGCAATTTCACCAGCGCCAAGCTGAAGCGGCGAATGGAAGAAATCGAATCGAGCATCAGCCGTTACCTGACCGCGCTCGATGCTGCCGATCGGCAAGAACCAACAGCTTCCGAGCCCAGTACCGTGTGGCTGGAAGAAAAAATCGCCAAGCTCAAAACTCAAATGAAAGAGCTTCAAGCGATCGAGATCCAGCTCAACGAATCGCCGGACAAACAGGTCTCACTGACCGATCCAGACAGCCGCTCCATGATGACTCGCGGCACGGGAATCGTCGGCTATAACGTGCAGACGGCGGTCGATACTCAGCACCATTTGATCGTTGCACACGAGGTGACCAATGTCGGTTCCGACCGCGATCAGCTCAGCTCGATGGCCAAGCAGGCCCGCGAGGCGATGGCGTCAGAAACGTTGTCGGTGGTGGCGGACCGAGGTTACTTCAAAAGCGAACAAATCTTGGCTTGTCACGATGCAGGCATCACCCCCTACGTGCCCAAGCCGATGACCTCTGGAGCCAAGGCTGACGGACGTTTCAATAACGATGCCTTCATCTATGACGCGGTAAAAAACGAATACATTTGTCCAGCTGGCGAGTCGCTGATCTGGCACTACTCCTACGTTGAAAAAGGCCTGAAGTTGCATCGTTACTGGAGTTCGAAATGCCAGGGCTGCGCGTTGAAGTCGCAATGCACTCCGAGCACGGAACGACGAGTTCGACGCTGGGAGCATGAAGACGTATTGGAGGAGATGCAGCTTCGGCTGAGCAAAGCACCAGAGATGATGCGAGTCCGAAAACGGACGGTTGAGCATCCCTTCGGGACGCTCAAACAATGGATGGGGGCGACGCACTTCCTGACGCGAAAGCTGGCCGGGGTGAGCGCGGAGATGAGCTTGAATGTGCTCGCCTACAACTTGAAACGGGTTATGAAAATCATCGGTGCCAACGGTTTGATGAAAGCGCTGACGGCCTGAAAAAGGCTGATTTTGGCCCATCCCAGAGGCTGTAAAAATAGCGTTGGCGTGTTCCAGGCTGAGACTGATGTGGCCCGCGACATAACCGTGCGATCGCTCAGCCAACGAATGTCACTACTCCACAACGACGAGGTCCATGAGCGTTTTTACACGCTCTGGGCCATAAGCAGCCGCTGGACAGACTAGTGGCTAATAGGTAGCGTCGACCCTCTGCACTGAATCTTTCCCGTAGTTGAGTCGTCAGGCGTATTGGTTGGAGGAGTTGCAATGACAACAATCGATGTGAAATCCCGATTCGAAGCAAAGCTTCTCCGTCCGGCAAAGCCTGGTAATGATACGTCGTGGGCGTTTCTGGTACTGCCAGGAGACGCGAGTGAACAGCTTCCGAGGCGAGGAAGGACGACAGTTGAAGGCACAATCAATGCGCACCACTTCCAGGCAACCCTTGAGCCGGATGGTCAGCTGAGCCATTGGCTGCGGGTCAGCAGAGAGTTACTCGAAGCCGCAGGCGCGGCTGTTGGGGACATCGTTACGCTGGAGCTAGCCTCTGTGAAGAAGGAACCCGAGCCTGACATCCCGGCAGATTTTCAGGAGGCACTGGCAGCCACTCCTGAGGCTCGTAAAGTCTGGAACAATACGACGACCATCGCACGAGTAGACTGGATTCACTGGATTACTTCAGCCAAGCAACTCAAGACCCGCGCAAAACGAATCAGTGATGCCTGCGATATGCTCGCATCCGGCAAGAAGCACGTTTGCTGTTTCGACCAGTCCGGTTACTACAGTAAGGCCTTCCGTGCGCCCGAGGCGGATAATTCTTAAATGGGGTATTAGATTCAAATCGTTCGGCTCGTTCACCGGGACCGACTAAGCTGGCCTTTTAGCTTGATTGTTATGAATGTCTGCAAAGGGTTGTGGATTTCGGTCAGTTACGACAGGCAGCAATCGGCTGTGGATTCAACCGGTCGGAGCAACACACCTAAATCCCGCTGTCTGCCGAAGACGTTCACGGCGCCGACGCCCTATTGCATCGGCCTCGCTGATCCCGTCTCGCACCACCCCGAATGCATGTAAGGTCAGGGTGCGCGGGCTGGCGACGTTGATTCCGTACGTTGCACTATCCGACTAACGACGTTCAGGCCTCCCCGAGGGCTGCCCGCGTTGAGCGGGCATCGGAAATCATCCGAACTAATTCAGGCACCTGATTCAGGGTCACTCGCAGGCAACCCGCGAGCCTCCTTATCGTTTTCGTCCTGGTCGTTCATCTGTGGGTCGTTGTCTGGGTTATCGACGTGGCTGTTCGTACCAGCTTTTGGATGCTCACTCGATACCGAATTAGTAGCATCCACATCAGCCACATCAGCCATATCTGCATCGACAGGAGCTTCATCGTCGGTCGGTAATGGAACTTCGTACTGGTTCCAGCTCGGGTCGTGGCCAGTTTCGTTGTCCGTAGTGCGTGTTTCGCGTTGCTGCGATTTATTGCCTGGTGCGTTCTCGTTAATTTCCATGGTGGCTCTCCGACCTAATGCGCGTGATTTCCGTGCTTAAACATGAGAAGCGGTCGTGCGCTGCAAGTGCCTACCATCGGACAGACGGCGAACACAAAAAACCCGGCTTGCTGGCCGGGCTTTCTCTCCTATCGCATATCGTCTGATAGCGGTGTTATTTCATCTGCCTCTGGTGTAGTCCTCTCACCAGGTTCTTTCCAGTCTTCTGGGCGATCATCGCTGGGTTTTGTTAACGGATCGTATTTATTCGGATCGTCTGGATCTAGCGTCGGCTCATCTGAACCTGACTCAGGCTTGGATGGAACAGAACCTTGTGTTTGGTCTTGAAAACTCGAATCGGAAGACATACCCACCTCACCAATGAGGTCCAGCTTTTCTGGGCCGTAATAGTTTGAAGTTGGCAGGTGAAAAGTGTGCGACTGAGCAGATGAGCGGGCAGTAAAAAGCCGTTTGGGGTTGCACGGAATTGCCCCCAACTGCATCATCACTGACCAGTCATTTGCATCGGACTTGACCAGCGCACATGGGAATGACGATCGGCAGAGAACGGCCAACAGCGGACGCTCGCGGCTTAGCTCACATCTTACGTATACAGTAATATCCGTCTGCACCGCCCAAGCTATGGAGTCGGGCTATTAGCCATGAAGGGATCAAGTGAATCTACAACTTGAAATTGAGAGGATCTTTGGGGGTAAAGCATTTGCCAGACCACTTTTCTATTCCTATCCAGGAGGTCTGCGTTTTGAGCTCTCTGAAACTGGTGGAGTAATTGAGCAATTTCTAACAGCAATACGAAAATCAATAAAGATCTGCAGCGATATCTTCCTTGATGATGCGACGCTTGTTGCTTGTCTGCGCATTCATTCTGGCAGCAACCGATTTGCTCATCGGCCCGTGATTCACGCTCTTCGATCTGCCGGCATTAACATACCCACGGAATGCTCAGTCTGGAGTGAGGAGATAGATCCGGAGGAATGGTTTTGCGAAAGTGAGCCGGAGTATTGGATCAACATCGCATTTGAAGCGCCTGCGACTCTGCTTCAAGCATTTCTTTGGTGTGCTTTGGCTAAGGATTTTTCCGCAATTCAGCCTAAACCCAACTGCGCTTTATACCTCTTCAATTTGAAGAAGCACGTCATGGTTTTTCCCTACGACGACAGAGGTATGGATGTGGTTGGCCCCAACAAAGAGCTGCTTTCACAGCTGTATCGTCAGCATCATACATACCTGTTGGATTACGACCGACACACGATGGACACCATATTCGCAGAGCCTGCGCGCTAGCGTCATTGCTTACATTGGAGCTGAAACCGTGCCCACACCCCACAGGGCCACCGTCTCCTTTGGGTCGATTCTGTTGAAAAAGTCTGGATTGCTTTCCACGGCAGAAAAGTACGCGCCTGAGATTGAAATCCTTGCTTTCAGCAAAGGCTTCCGGACTCGGATTTCACGTAGCAGCGTGCAATAGAGGTGTTTTCATCCATCAATTCGAGTGGTTTGGGCAAACCGACTTTTTCAACAGAATCGGTCGATTGCGGTCCTTCGGGACAGGCAGCTATCGGCCAGAAGCGGACGGTCGCGTTATATTCACTCTAGAGGAGGCACAAGGGGGCTGATGTCAAACCTATCGATTCTCAGTCGGCTGGAGGACTCGCTGGCAGCCTACAGCAATGGAACGTTGGCTCGCGGTGTCTTCATAGCCTTCCTTAGCAACAGCATTTGTGCGCTGGAAGGTGTACCGCTCAGCGTTACCCATGAACTTCGAGAACATGAATACGCCATCGAGATGGAAGGTTATTTTGACGACGAAGGGTTCGAGTCCCAGCAAAATTTAGCTCAAGAAAGCCTGTTTGACTGGATACAGGAGCTCAAGCGTATTTACGGAGCCTAAGGTCTAGAACGCGATGAGGTCGTGTCCCGAATACGATGCAGCTTCCCCGCTGTATTCCTATCGACGCGGCTCTCGTGTCAGCTGTTAATCTCGCGGCCACTTTTTTTAATCTCATGCTTTATAAAGCAGCGCTTAGGTTGACCGACCTAAGCCTTAGAACAACGCAAGCGTTCACATCGTTTCCAGGCCGACAGTGGCCAGCCTCGGCCGGCTAGCTCCAAATCTATCGACCGCTCCTAACGGCTGCTATGGGTCGTTTCTTACCTCTCGCGACGGGCCAAAAACGGCCAAAAGCGGCCGGCGAGTACCAACAAGAGTCGGAGATCAGTGGGGCGTTCGGTTGCGTTTATTAAGCCAGGGGCTATTCAATGCTACGCTTCCTGTGATTCGTACTCGAACCCTCATCTAGGGCCAAAAAATGACAGCACTGAGGTTCTTTTTCGTGAAGTACAGATATCGCCTCAAGTCGTCGCTCGATAGCGAGTCCTGGTCCGAAGGCACAAGGCCGATTCGGGCGGATGGCCAATAAGATGCCAATTACAGTGCTAGGCAAATGCTCCCGCAGGAGATGCCAGATCATGTGGTGGAAATTTTAGACCTCAGAAACGAACCATAGGCCGCATACATGTCAACCGAACACCATCAAGCAACATCTGTGTCGCTTCCTCCGGAGTCGGCGATTGCTAAAGCCTACGCATCGATGACTCTCGCCGACGCTTACTCGATCGAGCTTCCCACCGGAGCGTCAACCAATCCCGAATTGTTGGCGAGGTTCATCTTCGCTCACCAAGCGCCTTGGGTCAGCAGCCTCTTAACGGTTCGAGACGCGCTCGTAGCCGGTTTCGGCCTCAAGACAGCTAAGCATCTCGCATCACTGGATGCGGAGAGCGGAGCGGGCCGACTCGGCATCTTTAAGATCTACAGCACAAGTCCAACTGAAGTTGTTCTTGGAGAAGACGACAAGCACCTGGACTTCAGGCTCTCTGTTCTGTGTTCCGGTCAGTCGTCGCCGGGAGCTAAACGTCACTTGACTCTGTCGACCGTTGTTCATTGCCACAATCGCTTAGGTCGTCTCTATATTTTTCTCATTGCCCCGTTTCATCGCTTAGTCGTTCAGTCCAATCTTCGTAGTGCGGCACGGATCGGCTGGCCGTCGGCGACGGAGGCGTAAGCCAAAGTCCAAATCATCATGCGCGGCCAACTGAGGTCTAACCCTTCCCTCAACTCGGACCGCAACCGAAGACTGCCGCTGCGCGGCATAGGTTGCGGCCTGTTAGCTCGGCTTTGAACGACAGCTTCCGGGAAGCATGACCGACGGCAAAGGGTCGAAAGCGGTCACCGACTCACAGGCCGGTGCTTTGGAGGAATGACCGCTTTGCGTTGCAAAAAAGTGCACAGCGGGTCAAGTGTGACCTGTAGCATCTTGTTAGCTTTTTCTGTCACTAATGCTTCTTTTATATTTTTCGAGAAGATGTTTGTCATTTGCTTTCGCATATAATCGTCTTATAGCGTCGTCCGTAATAGAGGTTTTCCCACACTTCGTTCCGTACAACCCATAGGGCACGACCGCTTGTTTCTGTTCAAAGTCGCGAAGGATTAAACGTGTTTTTTCCAAAGCACTCAAATATTTTCCAGCAATCGCGACAAGATCACGCGATCTTATATCTGAGATTATGTATCGGTGGATAACGCGATTTCTCGAATTATAGAGCTCATTCAAACTATCGACAGTCTCCACATCAATTACTTGAAATTTTAAAGCATCATCGAAGACTTTTCTCTCCGATATGCCCTTTTCACCATCTGCCTGGAAAAGGTATCTAATTTCGATATTGTCTGTCTTTTCCTCCAGCTGTTTTGCAATTATCAAGCTCAACCTTAAATGCGCATCTATTTGATTTGCTGCAATCGCAATGATCTCAATGAATGCCATAGCGTCAATTGCTGAGTAAAGAAGATCATATGACGCTGCAAGAGCCCCTGTAAATCGATCAAACTTATCGAGGTCTGCAGCCAGTTTACGATCACTCTCGGGGACTATTACGACCGAATTCAGAATTTTATTCACGATTGCAAGCTGTTCGGCAATCCTCTTGTCGCCTTCAAGGCCTACATCGTAGATATACTTACCTATCAATGCTTGATCATAATAAGCGCCGAAAAACAGATGTGTGCAAAACTCGGAGTTATCTTCCCTTGACTCGTTCCAGCTTAGTTTTCTGACTCCGTTGGGATTGGCTTTGGCAATTCTGGGAGCAAGTTCGTTCAACGGATAGCAACTCAGCTGAAAGCAGCCTAACGGGTCTTCATAAGGTTGAAACCCGTAAGGCGACTTCTCTTCATAGTCGCTAAGGCCTGAATTAAGGTACTGCCAATCGATTGGGACTTGAATTAAAAGTATTCCGTTGGGCTCAGTCCAGTGTTTCATGCATGCCTGCCATATCGCATTCTAGTCGCTCCAAAATAACAAACTTAACAGTTGGGAGACAGAAATGTCCTGGATCTTTCGGGCACTTCTGTCGCATGGCATGTGCCCTTTTGGGCGATTGCAGTCTTTGACGACCGGTACATTGAATTCCGCCCTATGTTCAATCGGCCCCCACACCTGGCGCAGGTGTGGGGGCCTTTTTTGGCGACCGTGTAAACTACTCCCCACCGTGCTGGTCTACCATTCCCATACTGTCTGGTCGATGCATTCGGCCCACTTCTTCGAACAGGGAGCACCCTTCATGTCGTAAGTCTATGAGGGCTTGGCTACCGTCGCCGTGATCGCCCGCTACCTGGGGCAGGCACCGATTGAGCTGACGACGCTCGAATGTCCGGTACGCTTGAGCGATGCCGACTCTGGGCGAGCCCGCATTGAACTGCAGCAGTATCTACAAGGATCCAAGGCGGCCAACCTGCCGCGGATGATCCCGCCTGACGGGCACATGGTGCAGGGGTAAATAATCGACGCCTGCAACGAACCGGGTGGCGGCTGGCTGCTGATCAATGTCGGGCAATTCGAGTTGACGCCTGAGCCGCCGGCCAACGTCAACTCGGTTCGCCTGGTGGCCAGGATCGCGGGCGGCCCCGATTGGGGGGTGTCGATTCGCCTGGGCGGCAGCGGCGCACGCTGGGTGCCGGTGCGCTCAAGACGTGAGCCGTTGCGCACCTGGTCCAGCTTGACCGCGGTATGGCGCTTTGCCGAAAGCGTCGGCCTGAGTTGATTCAGTGTAGAGCTGTAACCGGTGACAGTTTCAGGGCCAGTTGCAGCATGCCCACCACGTCCGGTCCGTCCTCATTGATGCAGGTTCCGTAGTGCTTACGGATCATGTTGCCGTTGGTATGGCCCACCTGATCGGCGATCCAGCTAGCAAAAGCCATTTCTACAGACCGACGTCCGTCCGTCTTGCCTTCGAATGCGGGATCCCTGCAGCCCGATTTCTTTCCGCAATTTATTTTGAGGTGCTGGTTTTACTATCCTAGAACGAAGGGAAAATGTATGCGGTGCGGAAAAATGCTACCTCTAAGCTTATGATTTATAAGTAGAAAATCATGGACTTAAAATCCCCCGCTCGTAAGGGCGTGCCGGTTCGATTCCGGCTTCGGCACCATCTTAAATCAAGGGTTTGCGGGCGAAAGCTGATGCAAACCCTTGTTTGTTTCTGGTCCGCTATTTTGAGTCGGCCACGGCTATTGATCCCGGCCGCTAGCCCCTGGATTAGCGCCGCGTCGATCTTCGCCAGAAGGGTTGCCGGTATCGACGAGCCTTCTCTCTACCAAGACATTTTGAAGGGCCTGACGGGCTGCCGGATCGAGCTGATGCTGTCTTTCTTTGAGTTCAAGCAAGATAGGGCTGGACCAAGTGCGATAGGTTTTCTCAGCAATACGAATAGGTGTCATCTGTCTCCTCCTTGATCAAGGCCCGCCAACGCAGCCGGCGCCATTTCGATTCGATAGAACCCTAGTCGAGAAATCTGTTTGCCGCCAAAAATGGCAGGGTGCTGGGGGGCACTACGCTGGTGCCGTTATTGGGTTCGTGATGGAATGCAATACTCGATTTCATCCCTCATTTGCCCAGACGCCCGTAGCAGCCGTGCGCCGTACATAGTCGGAAAAGTCCCGCGCCGGCCGACCCAGCGCACGCTGCACTCCATCGGCAACCGGTGTATTGCGGCCATCAAGCACGGTGGTGAAGAGATACAGCACCAGGTCGATCAGTTGTGCAGGAAGTTCTTCCTGTCCCAACGCCTGACGATAAGCCTCCGGTGGCACTGCGGCGAAACGGATTGCGCGTTTTGTCGCACGGGCGATTTCATCAGCGGCTTCGGCAAAAGTCAGCGCTCGTGGGCCCGTCAGTTCATAGAGTGGCCCTGAGTGCTCTGATTTGGTCAGCGCCTCGACCGCGATCTCGGCGATGTCTTCTGCGTCGATGAAGGGCTCTGCGATATGACCGACGGGGAGGGCCAATTCCCCCTGAAGGATAGGCTCCAGGAAGTGCGCCTCGCTGAAATTCTGGAAGAACCAGCTGGCCCGCAGGATTGTCCAGTCGACTCCGCTGTTCTGGATGACGCGTTCGGCCTGTTCCGCTTCGACCTCGCCGCGCCCTGACAGCAGCACCAGTTTGCTGACGCCGCTTTTGACTGCCTGATCGGTGAATGCCTGAACCGTTTCGAGCGCGCCGGGGACAGCGAGGTCTGGTTGAAAGGAGAGGTAGACCGCGTGAATGCCCTCAAGGGCTGCTTCCCAGGACGCTCGATCTTCCCAATCGAAGGGTGGGGTCGCCACGCGGGAACCCAGACGCACAGACCGGCCGGCAGCTTCCAGTCGTTGGGCAACTCGCCGACCGGTTTTGCCAGTCGCGCCGAGAATCAGGATGTTCTCTTGATTGGTTTTCATCGCGTTCACCTCCATCGGATTAATGTGAGTAGTACTCATGTTAAAAAGATGATAAACGCTCACGTTATGCCGTCAATCAACAGAACTGAAGAAACCGACGTATGGAGGCTCCCTATTGGGCGCGCTGACGGGCGGTGCTAAGGTGAGGCTATGTCATGTTCTTGAACGGGAAGCACGCCAGTGTCCAGGAAAACCCCTGAGGGGCCCGAGCCGCTTGTTTCAGAGCCGACTCGGCGCACCCCCACGCAACAACGCAGTCGAGAGCGGCAGGAGCGAATTCTGGCCGTGGCAACTCAGCTGATCGAGACCAAGGGCAGCGATCAATTAAAAATGAGTGTAATTGCCGAGCGTTCAGAGATATCGATCGGATCTCTTTATCAATACTTTCCCGACAAGAGTTCGGTGATTCGGATGTTGGCCGAGCGCTATAACGCCGAAAGCCGTCGCTGTATCGAAGAGGCGTTGGGTGCAGTCGAGGACGCGCAAGGATTGCAAGCAGCCTATTCGGATCTGCTCGATCAGTATTACGAGATCGTTTTTGCTACACCGGCGATGCGTGATATCTGGTCCGGGATGCAGGCGGACAAACAGCTCATGGAGTTGGAACTGCAGGAGAGTCGTATTGCGGGCGGGTTATTGGCCGACGCGATGCTTCGAGTATTCCCCGACAGCAATGCGTTGCGGGTTCGGGAATCTGCGTTTCTGATCTGGCATTTGGGGGAGGCGACCATGCGGCTGGCCATCTCATGTGCACCCCAGGAGGGGCGTGGTCTGGTCGAAGCCTTCAAGCGCATGTCGTTGCTGGAAATCATGGCGCCAGCGGCCGGATCGAGTGAATTCGATTCAGCCGCTGATGCTGTCAGCTAAACGAAAGGCTGACCGGTAAAACCACGAGGCAATCGTTGCAGTCCTTCCATGGCGGTGAGCCGTTCGACCCAAGCCGCACGCCAGTCATTGGCGGTGTGCGTAACTTTGGCTTTGCGTGCGGCGCGGCGGGCAGCGTTGCGCTGGTCTTTGCGCGCATCCTTGAACGCGTCGGTGTTGCGGCAGCTTCTGCATTTCACTCGGGTCAGTTCGCTGGTTGAAACGAGTTTGCTGCCTTTGTGACCGCAGGCCAAATGCCCGCCAACTTTGAAGTGAGTAACCATCAGACGTCTCCTTCGTTGCGTGTAATGGTTTGACCTCCAGCGTACGGCGACGTTCGTTGCCTGATTAATGGGCAAAAAAAGGCCCGCATGCGGGCGGGCCAGGGGATTCTTCAAAGGAGTCCGGTCAATGTAGAGCCTGAGATGTGAACGCAGTGTGAAACAGACTGCGCAGCCATAAAAAAGCCCAGCGCCAGGCTAGGTTGGGGATGTAGCAGGAAGCGCTCAGGCAAGGACGCACCCGGTGACGATAAAGTCGCCGTTCATGCGTCCTGAATCAGGCCGTGTCCTTGAGGATGTCCAGATCGAATCATCTGAACCGCGGCAGGGGCGGGTCGACAGGTTTGAGCGAAGACAGCGTATTGCGAATCAGTGGCGCGTCCTTCTCGATGTCGTTCAGCCGATCACGGATTCTGAGGGCCGTCGGGTGCCCGCCTTGATGATCGACCCAGTCGGCGATTTCCTTGCACGCCGCTGCAAGGCGAGCCTGACGGGAGTCGAGCAGGGTGAGCAGAGTGGTGATGGACTCTTTTTCGGACATGGCAAACACCTCCGTTCAAGAAACCTGTAATTGGCAGCAAAAAGCCCGCGGGGAGCGAGCTTTCTGCCGATGGGGTCGCTGTTCCTTCAGCTTTTTCAGTATAGACCCCTAAAAGGCAGGTGACCTTAGCCTTGTCGGGCCGTCACTTGCGACCTGGAATTGAGCTGCCAGCATTCACGCAAGGCGTCTTCTTCACGATCGAAACCGTCACCGATGAAGCCGCGGGTTCGAGTATCGGCGATGCGATACCAGACGGCGGCGTCGGGTGGTGGATGATCGGGTTCTCCGGCCCGGCGACCATGGATGATGATCTTGTTGCATCGCTTCACAACGAAAATGTCTTCCATGGCGTCACCGCAGCTAATTCAGTTCACATCAACTATAGAAGCCATTGGCGATCGTGCAAAAAAATAGACAGGTCAGTTCGTCGCCTCAGCCATTGCGACCCTCCTCTCCAAAAACACCGCCAGCCCGACTTCCTCTGCCCTGAGCCCTTTGCGCGCTCGCGGTCTGGGCAGCTCAGCCAACGCACCCAAAAGAAAACCATCGAGCACCGCCGGGTGGATGTAGCACTTGCGGCAGACGGCCGGGGTGTTGCCCAGTTGTTTGGCAACGTTCTTGACCATCTCCACCACATGCCGTTTGGCGTCCGACTCGGGCTCCCACTGCAGTTCCCGCAAAACCGCCAACGCCAACGCGCTGCCGGCCCAGGTGCGGTAGTCCTTGGCTGTGAAGTCGGCACCGGTGAGGGTTTGCAGGTAGGCGTTGACGTCGGAGGAACTGACGGTGTGTCGCTCACCGTTTTCATCCAGGTACTGAAACAGGTTTTGCCCGGGAATTTCCAGGCAGCGTTTGATAATCCGCGCCAGGCGTCGGTCTTTCACGGTGATCTGATGCTCGACGCCGCTCTTGCCGCGGAACTGGAACAGGATCGCGCTGCCGTTGACCTCGACGTGACGGTTGCGCAGGGTGGTCAAACCGTAGGAGCGGTTGTCCCGAGCGTACTGGGTGTTGCCGACCCGGATCAGCGTCGCATCGAGCAATGTGATGACCGTGGCCATGACCTTGTCCCGGCTAAAACCGGGAGCCGCCAACAGTGTTTCAAGCTGTTTGCGCAGTTTCGGCAGGGCCAGGCCGAAGTCTCGTAGGCGCGAGTATTTGTCGGCATCGCGCACTTCTCGCCAGCGTGGGTGATAACGGTATTGCTTTCGACCTCTGGCATCACGACCGGTAGCTTGCAGATGGCCGCGCGGGTCTGCGCAGATCCACACATCGGTGTAGGCCGGGGGCACGGCGAGGGCATTGATGCGTTTTATCTCGTCTTGATCGGTAATGCGCTGACCCGCAGGGTCGTGATAGCAGAACTTGCCGCGCAGTTTCTTGCGGGTGATGCCGGGCTGGGTGTCATCGACGTAATGCAGGTCGGATGGCAGCACATCGGACAGCGCGGTATCGGGCATGGCGGTAGTCCTGGCAATGGATCAGGGGCCGTTACAGCCATTGACCGCACGCCATTGCAGTCGTGCCAGCGGATTTATGCCAGCACTGCTACCGCCTTGATCTGTGCCCAGAGTGGCTGGCCGGGGTGCACGCCCAATTGGTCCCGGGAGTAGCGGGTGATCCGAGCCAGCAGCGGTGTGCCGCCAGCGTCCAGACGGATCAGTACGTGGGCGGCGTTGTCCGCCCCCATTTCACTGATCACGGTGACCGGCAGGCGATTGAGGATGCTGCTTTGCTCGACGCTTTGCAGGCTCAGGCTGACATCCCGCGCCTGAACCTTGCAGCGCAGTGTCTGCCCCAGGGCCATCGGTGAGTGAGCCACTCGAATGTTCAGGGTCGTGTCGGGCAGTTGCAGAGTCAGCAACTGGTAGTCGGCGTCATGGGCACTGACGTGGCCCTCGATCACCACGCCGGCGTCGTCGCCCAGCGCCAAGGGCAGGTCGAGACGGGCCAGCGTTTCGCCTATAGGGCCGCTGGCCAGCGCCTTGCCGTTGCTGAGCAGAACGAGGTGGTCGGCTAACCGCGCGACTTCATCCTGTGAGTGGCTGACGTACAGCACCGGGATGTCCAGTTCATCGTGCAGTCGCTGCAGGTAAGGCAGGATTTCGTTTTTACGCTGGCTATCCAATGCCGCCAGCGGCTCGTCCATCAGCAATAGTTTCGGGCTGGTAAGCAGGGCGCGCGCGATGCCGACCCGCTGCCGTTCCCCGCCGGAAAGGTGCTGCGGATGGCGATCCAGCAAATGGCCGATCCCGAGCAATTCAGTCGCGTGAGCCATGTCGACCCGGCGCTGTTGGCGAGGAATACGCTTGAGGCCGAACTCCAGATTGGCCCGCACCGACAGATGGGGAAACAGGCTGGCTTCCTGGAAGACGTAACCCAACGCACGTTTGTGTGGCGGCACGAAAATCTTCTTGTCGCTGTCCTGCCAGACTTCATCGTTGACCTGGACGAATCCCTGCTCGGCCTTCTCCAGGCCAGCAATGCAGCGCAGGCAGGTGGTCTTGCCCGAACCGGAATGACCGTAAAGTGCAGTGACTCCGCGGCCGGGCAATTGCAGATCCACTTCCAGGGCGAACCCTGAATACCTCAGTTTTAAACGCGTATGAATCATCGATCAGCTCCAGCCCGCTTTGGTTTTACGGCTGGAGTAGAGCGCCAGCAACACAATAAAGGAGAACACCAGCATCGCTCCGGCCAGCCAATGGGCTTGGGCGTATTCCATGGCTTCGACGTGATCATAGATCTGCACCGAGACCACGCGGGTTTTATCGGGAATGTTGCCGCCGATCATCAGTACCACGCCGAATTCACCCACGGTGTGGGCGAAACCGAGAATGGCGGCGGTGATGAAACCGGGGCGGGCCAGCGGCAGGATCACGCTGAAAAACGTGTCCCAGGGATTGGCGCGTAAGGTCGCGGCCACTTCCAAGGGGCGAGTGCCGATGGCAGAAAAAGCGTTTTGCAGGGGCTGGACCACGAACGGCATCGAGTAGAGCACCGAGCCGATCACTAACCCTGCAAAACTGAAAGTCAGGGTGCCGAGTCCCAGTGACTGGGTGAAGTGGCCGATAAACCCGTTAGGGCCGAGCGCCAGCAACAGATAAAAGCCAATCACCGTCGGCGGCAGCACCAGGGGCAGGGCGACGATCGCCCCGACCGGGCCGCGCAACCACGAGCGGGTGCGCGACAGCCATAATGCAATCGGAGTGCCGATGACCAGCAGGATGACTGTCGTCAGCGACGCCAGTTTCAGGGTCAGCCAGATGGCGGAAAAGTCGGCACTCGATAGCGTCATTTAGAGTTGGTAACCGTAGGATTTGATGACAGCGGCGGCTTTCGGGCCTTTGAGGTACTCAACCAGCGCCTTGGCAGCCGGGTTGTCCTTGCCCTTGTTGAGAATTACCGCATCTTGTTTGATCGGGTCGTGCATGTCGGCTGGAACGATCCAGGCCGAGCCGCCGGTGACTTTGCCGTCTTTGTAGATCTGCGACAAGGCCACAAAACCCAGTTCGGCGTTGCCGGTGGAAACGAATTGATAGGCCTGGGTGATGTTCTGGCCTTCAACGATCTTGGCTTTGACCTGGTCGGACAGGCCCAGCTTGGCCAGTACCTGAGTGGCGGCCAGACCGTAAGGCGCCGCTTTCGGGTTGGCGATGGACAGGTGCTGGTATTCGTTCTTTTTCAGCACTTCGCCCTTGGCATCGACATAACCTTCCTTGGTCGACCACAGCGCCAGGGTGCCGATGGCGTAGGTGAAGCGCGAGCCTTTGACGGTGTCGCCTTCGGTTTCGAGTTTTTGCGGGGTGGTGTCATCCGCCGAGAGGAACACTTCGAACGGTGCGCCGTTCTTGATCTGGGTGTAGAACTGGCCGGTGGCACCAAAGGAGGTGACCAGTTTATGCCCGGTGTCTTTTTCGAAATCGGCGGCGATCGCCTGAATGGGTGCAGTGAAGTTGGCGGCGACGGCAACCTGGACTTCGTCCGCCTGGGCGGACCCGAAAGCGAACACTGCAAGCAGGGTTGCCAGGCAGGTGGGGGCAAAACGTGAGGCACGAATGGTCATGAAACGGCTCCGTTGTAGGCAAGTGCAGCGAGGGGGCAAACGCTATATAGCGGAATATATAGCGAAATGCCCGCAAACGGAATGTGTCGGATGCGCGTTGTTGAGGTCGCGCATGTCCCTGCTACACGGACGTGTCTTACCGACGAACCAACTTGGCCAATCCTTCATCAGCCAAGCGCCGGGTCAGTTCAGCCGTGGTCATTTCAACGCCCAGCGTGAATGCCTGGCCCGCCCAGAGATTGCTGAAATCTGCTTCCCCCTTGGCCCGCAACGGCATCAGCGCACCACCCGCCAGCGGGAAGGCCGGTGCTTTGGCGCTCATGGGCCCGAGTTCGCGCATCACCCTATTGAGAATTCCACGCGCCGGGCGTCCGGTGAAAATGTTAGTGACGGCTGTCTCACTTTCCTTGGCGGTGCGCAACGCCTTGTGATGAGACGCGCTGACCTTGGCCTCTGGCGTGAACAAGTACGCCGTGCCCACTTGCACCGCCGAAGCCCCCAACAGGAACGCTGCCGCGACGCCTCGTGCATCGGCAATCCCGCCGGCAGCAATCACCGGCACTTTCACGGCATCAACGATCTGCGGCACCAACGCAAAGATCCCCACCTGGCTGCTCAGATCATCACTGAGAAACATGCCCCGATGGCCACCGGCTTCATACCCCATGGCAATGATTGCGTCACAACCGTGCTGCTCGAGCCAAATGGCTTCTTCGACGGTGGTGGCCGAGGAGAGCACTTTCGCCCCAGTGGCTTTCACGCGATCCAGCAGGGACTTTTCCGGCAGGCCGAAGTGGAAACTCACGACTTCGGGGCGAAACTCTTCGATCACTTCGCAGGCTGCGCTATCGAACGGCGCTCGATTGGACACCGGCGTCGGCGCGTCGAAGTCCACGCCAAGTTCCCGGTAGTAGGGTTCCAGCAGATTCTTCCAGTCTTGAGCGCGTTGCTCATCGGCGGCGGGTGGCTGATGGCAGAAGTAGTTGACGTTGATCGGGCGCTGAGTGTGTTGGCGAATCGTTTTCAGCTCCTCGCGTAACTGATCGATGCTCAACATGGCGGCGGGCATCGAGCCCAGGCCGCCGGCGTTACTGGCTGCAATAACCATGGCCGTACCGGTCGCGCCGGCCATGGGCGCCTGGATGATCGGCAGTTCAATGCCGAGCAGGTCAAGAATGCGAGTGTCTGGCCATTTGCTCATTTGCAGGGTTCTCCGACGTCATAACAGGGCAGGGACGGTAGGACCATTTTTGTATCAGCAATGACTGATACAAGGCCAGTCGAGTTTTCAGTTCGTGTGCCACTCTTGGCTTAAAGTCGAGTACGGTGAAATGTTGCTATGTGTTATTTCAACTGCACCAAATTGAGTGATTTCATCTGGAGGCAGCAATGTTCCAAGGCATTTTGATCGACAAGGACGACAGCGGTTACCGGGCCACACTGCAAGAGATCAATGACGATCAACTGCCCGAAGGCGATGTGACTGTGCGTGTGGCGTACAGCACGCTGAACTTCAAGGATGGCCTGGCGATCACCGGCAGCAGCCCGGTGGTGCGAAAATTCCCGATGGTGCCGGGGATCGATCTGGCAGGCACTGTCGAAGTCAGTGGGCATCCGGACTACAAGGTCGGTGATCAGGTCGTACTCAATGGCTGGGGAGTTGGCGAAGGACATTGGGGCGGACTGGCGCAGAAGGCTCGCTTGAATGGCGACTGGTTGATTCCGCTACCCAAGGAGTTCACTGCGGCGCAAGCGATGGCCATCGGCACGGCGGGTTACACGGCGATGCTGAGCATCCTGGCGCTGGAACATAATGGCGTGACGCCTGAGCAGGGCGACGTATTGGTCACCGGCGCCAATGGCGGTGTAGGCAGTTTCGCCATCGCACTGCTGAGCAAGCTCGGCTATCGGGTGGTCGCGTCCACCGGCCGAACCTTCGAGCACGATTACCTCAAGCAACTGGGCGCCAGCGAAATCATCGACCGCGCCACGCTGTCCGAACCGGGCAAGCCCTTGGCCAAGGAGCGTTGGGTGGCGGTCATCGACTCGGTCGGCAGCCACACCCTGGCCAATGCCTGTGCCAGCACGAAGGCCAACGGCACTGTCGCCGCGTGTGGCCTGGCGCAAGGCATGGACTTCCCGGCTTCAGTCGCCCCGTTCATTTTGCGCGGTGTGACCCTGGCCGGGATCAACAGCGTGACTCAGCCCAAAGCCAAGCGGATACTGGCCTGGAATCGTCTGGCCAAGGATCTCGACTTCACCTTGTTGCCGCTGATCAGCCACGAAATCGGCTTGAGCGAAGTGATCGAGGCTGCACCGCGATTACTCGCCGGCCAATTGCGTGGTCGGGTGGTGGTCGACGTCAATCGTTGACTGTCTCACCGCCAATCAAACAGACAAACGACAGAGACAAGGACTATCGACCATGGATGTAAAGCAGCGTGAAGTGCGGCCCTTTAGCGTCTCGGGCCTGCAAGTGCGCACCTGCAATGCCGCAGAGCAGCAACCAGACACGGCGCGCATCGGCCCGATGTGGGAACAATTTTTCGTTGAGGGAATCTTCGACAAGATCGCCCACAAGCAGCCGGATTCCTTTGTATACGGCGTCTATTCCAACTACGAGTCCGACGCTTCGGGCCACTTCGATGTGACCGCGGGGGTGGCGGTCACCGCGCCCTCCCAGGACTTTCCGCAGATTCAGGTGGAGGGAGGCGATTACCTGGTGTTCAGCGCCAAAGGGGCGATGCCGGACAGCGTCATTCAGACTTGGGGCCTGATCTGGGCCTACTTTAAGGACAACCCGCAGGTTTGCCGCACGTTCGCCACAGACTTCGAGGTCTATACCAGCCCGGATTCAGTGTCGGTCTATATCGGCATTCAGGATTCAGACGGGTTTTCGCGTTCAAGCAACTGACGCTTGCGTTCCACACCCCAGCGATAGCCCGACAAGTTGCCGTCGCTGCGCACCACGCGGTGGCACGGAATCGCCACCGCCAGATTGTTCGCGCCGCAGGCTTGGGCCACGGCGCGCATCGCTTTTGGCGCGCCGATTCGTTGAGCGATATCGGCGTAGCTGGCGGTGCAACCGGCGGGAATCTCCCGCAGGGCTTGCCAGACCCGTTCTTGAAAAGCGGTGCCACGAATATCCAGCGGCAAGTCCAGGCCAAGGGCCGGCGCTTCGATAAAACCAACAACCTTGGCGATCAGTTGCTCGAACTCTTGGTCGGCGCCAATCAGATTCGCGCGTCGAAACTTGTCCTGCAGATCGCAGACCAGTTGGTGCGGGTCATTGCCCAGCAGGATCGCGCAAACACCACGCTCACTCTGCGCTACCAGAATCGCCCCCAGGGAACATTGGCCGACAGCAAAATGAATGTCGTTGTTCTGACCGGCGGCGCGGTAATCACCGGGTTTCATGCCCAATAGTTGATCGGCGGATTCATAGAAACGGCTGTTGGAGTTGAAGCCGGCGTCATACAGCGCGTCGGTCACCGAGTCTCCGTCCGCGAGGCGCTCACGGACCCTGCGTGAACGATGGGCCGCGGCGTAACCCTTGGGCGTCAGACCGGTAACCGCTTTGAACACACGATGGAAGTGAAAGCTACTGAGGCCCGCAGCAACAGCCAGTTCGCTCAGGACAGGCAGATTCTCCGCGGTTTCGATCTGGCGGCAAGCGGCCGCCACGGTCGCAGCATGTTGCGCGGCGATGTCGCTTTGATCCTTCGCGGCTCGTTTGCTAGGGCGATAACCCGCGGCTTGCGCCTGCTCGGCCGTGTCGAAGAATTCGACGTTCTGCGGTTTCGGCAAACGCGCCAGGCTGCTGGGGCGGCAGTAAATACCGGTGGTTTTCACCGCATACACAAACTGTCCGTCTGCCCGGGGATCACGCGCGACGACGGCGGCCCAGCGCGGATCGTTCTCGGTGGCAATCTTTGTCGAATGGCTTGTCATGGCTTCATGTCCGTTGATCCGTTTCATGCAGATTAACCAGCCGACGGGGTCGCTGCACCCCGGGTCTTGCGGTCGAATTCGAAGGCTTCATCCGGCGGTACGAAAGGTGAAGTTGATCCGTTGTTCGCCCAGTAGCGGGTGTTGGCCGTCCTTGATCGGCAAGACCCCGTGATAACGCAAACGATCCACGCCACCCCAGACCACGATGTCGCCATGGAGCAGCGGCACCCGCTGGCTTTTATCGCTGCGTTCGAAGCCGCCGAACAGGAACATCGCCGGTAATCCCAGGGACACTGAAACGATGGGCGCTGCGTAGGAAACTTCGTCTTTGTCCTGGTGCAACGACATCTTGGCCCCGGGAACGTAACGGTTGATCAGGCAGGAATCAGGCACGAAATCCGCGAACCCTGCTTCCCGCGCCGCCGCTTGTGCCAATTCGAGAAACACCTCGGGCAATTTCGGCCAGGGTTTCCCGGTCAGCGGATCATTGCGGGTATAACGGTAACCGCTGCGGTCGGTGGTCCAGCCCAGCACGCCGCAACTGCTCAAGGCGACAGACATGGTAAAGCCCCCGGGCGTGATCATCTGCCGAAACGGTGCCGCCGCCAGAACTGCGTCCAGTGCGGGCAGCAACTGATCCAGCCAGGGCAGGGCAAAGCCTCTGAGGACGCAGGACTGTTCGCCGATACGATCGAGCCTGGGTTGCTGCTCGGGTTCCGCGTCGGCAAACAAGTCGAAGGTGATCGGGTTCATGGGGTCATAACGCATCGTGAAAGATGATTCCAAGGGTATGCCGTTTTCCGCTGTGCAGGCGACTCACGCCGTGGCGCAGGGTGACTCGGTAATAGCCACGAACGCCTTTGACCGGCCGTTGGTTGACGGCAAAGATCAGCGCGTCACCTTTCTTCAGGCCAATGACCTGGGGGCGCGACTGCATCCGTGGGCGCTGTTCCGTCAGCACGAACTCGCCGCCGGTGAAGTCGTCGTCCGGCTCTGACAGCAGAATCGCCACTTGCAGCGGGAAGACGTGTTCGCCGTACAGGTCCTGATGCAAGCAGTTGTAGTCCTGCGGTCCATATTGCAGCAACAGTGGCGTCGGGCGTTCCTGACCGGCGGCATGGCAGCGTTCGAGGAACGCTTCATGCGCTTCAGGGAAACGGGTCGGCAGGTCCATGTGCTCGTACCAGCGATTGGCAATGGGCACCAATCGAGGATAGAGCGCACTGCGCAAACGGGCGACGATATCCGGCAGCGGGTACCTGAAGTATTTGTACTCGCCACGACCAAAGCCGTGACGAGCCATGACCACTTGCGAGCGAAACGGCTCGGGGCGGGCATACAAAGCGCTGATTTCATCGCACGTCTTGTGGCTTAAAAGCGACCTGATGATCGCGCAGCCATCCTGATCGAGTTGCTGTTCCAGCATGACCCAGTCCAGTCCGTCGAGAAATTGCGCACTCATCGCTGCGCCTCACGCTCCAGCAGTTGCCGTTTGCGCTCCAGCCCCCAGCGGTAGCCGCCGAGGCTGCCATCCTGACGCAGCACTCGATGGCACGGCACGATAACCGCCAGCGGGTTTGCTCCGCAGGCATTGGCCACTGCCCGAAAAGCCGTGGGTTGACCCAGTTGTCGCGCGATATCCAGATAGCTGGCGGTTTCACCCACCGGTATGTGTCGAAGGGCATCCCAGACTCGCCGTTGAAAAACGCTGCCTGTCAGATCCAGCGGCAAATCCAGGGTGGTGCGCGGGTCTTCGAGGTGGCGCAGGGTTTGCTCCAGCGCAGGCATCAAGCCTTCATCGCGCTGCGGTGCTTGTTGGCCGGGGAAGCGTTGCGAAAGATCGCGTTCCAGCATTGCCAGATCATCACCGATCAGCAGCGCACACAAACCCGCGGCGCTGAATGCGAGCAGCAAGACGCCAAGGCTGGAAGTGCCACTGATGAAGCGAATCGAGGAAGTAGACATGTTCTGACTCCTTAACCAAAGGTTGAGGTGGCCAGTCTAGGGAGCGGGGACTTCGTTAACACTCCGGCGCTTGCGGTTGAATTCCAGAGGCAGGAGCAGACGTCCATGTTGTCGCTCCGGATCCCGTTACAGCGCTTTGCTGACGCTTATTTCGCTGATGACGTCGTCGCCCTGGCCATGAATGACGTCCAGCGCGGCCTTGGCTTCTTCTTCGGTGCCGTTTTCAAGCTGGGCAAATTCGAAGCGACGCTCACCATTGAGTTTGTATTTGATGACGTACTTGGTCGTTTGGGCCACGGTCATACCTGCTTGTCTTCGTGTTTGGGTGTCACTCAGCTCAGTTTCGTGCTGGAGCGGCGGATGATCTTGATGGTGTGAGTCAGGGTCGGTGTGCGAGTCACGCTGATCGGCCGGCGGTTGACCGTGTCGATGGTGATGTTCCAGAAACCGGTGCTTGGCGCAGTAATACGGGCCGGGAAGGTGTCGAATGCTCCACCATGGTAAGTGTGGCGGCCGCCATTCTTGAAGCTGCGGAAATTGGCGTCGTTCATCAAGCGGATATTGCATGTTTGGGAGCATTGAATGACGACGATGTCGTCTTCGTTGAGGTGCTCGCGCTGGTGGATAAATTTCATGAGGCGCCTCCAGAAGGGCTTTTTCTACAAAATCAAAACGATAGCATGTGCGATTGGCGCAGTTTATCAGCCCGAACGGGTTATTATCCGGTCGTCGAGGTCTGCTTTGACAATTAAAAACAGTTATACGGAATTCTATGAGCGATAAACGCAGCAAGCCTCGGAGAAAAACAGCATTTGTACTGTCGGAGTGTCTTTATCGGAGGTGTTGTATGAAGTGGGGTGTGCTGTTTCTGCCTATGGCGATAGCGATGAGTGGTTGCGCGAATGTCTCGGAGATCAATGAGTCGCTGCCGACCATGAGCGTGATTTCAGGCAAGAAGCCTCATGAGTACGCGCAATGCCTCACCGAGAAACTGGCCAGCAGCCGGGGAGCCCTGCAAGTCGAGCCGCAGAAGGACGGTGTGCGAGTCATCGTGCCGCAGAAGTTCTCCTCGGGGCCGGCCGCGGTATTTGATATCGAAGACCGCTCCACTGGCAGCAGCATCAAGTTGCATGAGCGCATCTCCAATGTGCCGTTGCGCCCAATGGATGTACGCAATGCCGCTACTGCGTGCATTTCCGGCTGATAGACTGTCGCGAGTCAGCACCGATGCCGCCAAAGCAGCGCTTTGGCGGCATTGTCATTTCTGGAGTCGAGCATGAAGCGAGAGCAGGTACGGGAGTGCCATGCAGAGGGTCACATTTCTGCCACCCACGTGATCCAAAATCCGGCAAATTCGGGAGAATGGATCGTGTTTTTCAAGAAGAGCGCCGGGCGCAGTTATTTTCTGGTCGATGATAACGATGAAGTCGAATCCTTCAATCGTCTCGACGATTTGATCGAGACGGTGCGCGGCCTCGGGATCAAGTTCGCCGAAATTCACATGTAGGGCAGGGGCGCCTTACTTGCACACCACCACGACGTTGCGGTTCTTGTAGTTGCCGACGTCGACACCCAGGGTCTTGTCGCTTTCCTTGGTCGAAGGTGTTCCATCGGTACCGACGATTCGATAGCCGGTGCCGGCGCAAGAGGCATCGGCTTTTTCGTAGCAGGTGGCCCAGGAATTGGCTTCCCCGGAGCAGTCGATCGCCAGGCCTTGCTCGCCGTTGTTCAGGTAGGTCGTTTCGGAAGTGGCGCAGCCGCTCAGGGCCAGTGCCGCGATCAGTGGCAAAAATTTATTCATGTCGTTGTCGTCGTCAGGATGAAGGGGCTGAGCCTGTGACAGCGCAGGCATCAAAAGGTTATAGCGAATGGCCACTTGGTTGCAGGCAATCACAAAAAAGCCCTGCGCGAGCAGGGCTTGGGTCGAGTCGGGTGCTTCTCAGGACTTGTCCTTGCCGCGACGCTTCGGGGCTGGGTGTTCGAGCTCCAATACGGATGCTACTTCAATCGCCAACGCCTCGGTCGGGAAAGGCCCGGCAATATTCTCGCCGCTGGCACTGTCTACCCACCACTGGCCGTCTTTCGCCTGATTGATCAGGAACCCGTTGACACTTTTTGCTACCGACATCTATCTGCCTCGTTGACTGGTTCAATCGCGCAATGATAGCGCCAAATGCACTCAACCGGTGCTGATGGTGTAGGGTTGTGCGATTCGCGGCCGTGCAGATCTGGTGGGCTGTGCTATCTATAAAGGCTGCGGAGCTATCTCGGGAACTATCCGCGAGAATATTTCTCTATGATGGCATCGGTTAGCCAGTGCGGGGCATTGTAAGGTGCGCGCCGCCTGATTAGACTGCGCCGAAACTCGTATACACAGCCCTATCAAGGACTTTTATGATCAAGAAATGCTTGTTCCCAGCAGCCGGTTACGGTACTCGCTTCCTGCCAGCGACTAAAGCCATGCCCAAAGAAATGCTGCCGGTGGTAAACAAGCCACTGATCCAGTACGGCGTCGAAGAAGCACTGGACGCTGGGTTGACCGAAATTTCCATCGTTACCGGTCGCGGCAAACGCGCTCTGGAAGACCACTTCGACATCAGCTACGAGCTGGAAAACCAAATCAAGGGCACCGACAAGGAAAAATACCTGGTCGGCATCCGTAAACTGTTGGACGAGTGCTCGTTCTCCTACACTCGCCAGACCGAAATGAAAGGCCTGGGCCACGCCATTCTGACTGGCCGCCCGCTGATCGGCGACGAACCGTTCGCGGTAGTGCTGGCGGACGACTTGTGCGTCAACCTCGAAGGCGACGGCGTCCTGACCCAGATGGTCAAGCTGTACGAGCAGTATCGCTGCACCATCGTTGCGATCCAGGAAGTGGATCCGCAGGAAACCAACAAGTACGGCGTGATCTCCGGCGAGCTGATCGCTGATGATTTGTACCGCGTTCGCAACATGGTCGAAAAACCAGCCCCGGAAGACGCACCGTCGAACCTGGCGATCATCGGTCGTTACATCCTGACGCCGGATATTTTCGAGCTGATCAAACAAACCGAGCCAGGCAAAGGCGGCGAGATTCAAATCACCGACGCCCTGATGAAGCAGGCGAAAAACGGTTGCGTGATTGCCTACAAGTTCAAGGGCAAGCGTTTTGACTGCGGTGGCGCTGAAGGCTACATTGAGGCCACCAACTTCTGCTTCGAGAACTTCTACAAGACTGGCAAGGCCTACTAATAGCCTCTGACCCACTTGTATTGAAAAGCCACCTTCGGGTGGCTTTTTCATTTTCCGTCCCCATATCGATTGCAGCGCTTGCCCAGCGGACGTCTGCGGGTATGCTTGTGGACTGCCGAGGAGATTGAAAATGGCCTACGATTTTGACCTTTATGTGATTGGCGCCGGTTCCGGCGGTGTGCGGGCTGCGCGTTTTGCGGCCGGTTTTGGCGCGAAAGTGGCTGTGGCCGAGAGCCGCTACCTGGGTGGCACTTGTGTGAATGTCGGCTGTGTGCCGAAGAAGCTGCTGGTCTACGGCGCGCATTTCTCCGAAGACTTCGAGCAGTCGCAAGGTTTTGGCTGGACGCCGGGCGAAGCGAAGTTCGATTGGGCAACGCTGATCGCCAACAAGGATCGCGAGATCAATCGCCTGAACGGTATCTATCGCAATCTGCTGGTTAACAGTGGCGTGACCTTGCATGAAGGCCACGCCAAAATCGTTGATCCGCACCAGGTCGAGATCAATGGCGAGCGTTATACCGCCAAAAACATCCTGATTGCTACCGGCGGATGGCCACAGATTCCGGAAATTCCGGGGCATGAGCATGCAATCAGTTCCAACCAGGCGTTCTTCCTCAAAGAACTGCCCAAGCGCGTTCTGGTGGTGGGCGGTGGTTACATCGCCGTCGAATTCGCCGGGATTTTCCACGGTCTGGGGGCCGACACCACGTTGCTGTATCGCGGTGAGTTGTTCCTGCGCGGCTTCGACGGTGCAGTGCGCAAACACCTGCAGGAAGAGCTGACGAAGCGCGGCATGGACCTGCAATTCAACGCCGACATCGAGCGTATCGACAAGCAGTCCGATGGCAGCCTGAAGGTGACCCTCAAGGACGGCCGTGAGCTGGAGGCGGATTGTGTGTTCTACGCCACCGGTCGCCGTCCGATGCTCGACAATCTTGGGCTGGAAAACACCGGGGTCAAACTCGACAAGAAAGGTTTCGTCGAGGTCGACGAGCAGTATCAGACTGCTGAACCGTCGATCCTGGCGCTTGGCGATGTGATCGGTCGGGTTCAATTGACGCCGGTAGCGCTCGCTGAGGGCATGGCCGTTGCGCGTCGCTTGTTCAAGCCTGAGCAGTATCGCCCGGTCGATTACAAGATGATCCCGACCGCGGTATTCAGCTTGCCGAACATCGGCACGGTCGGTTTCACCGAGGAAGAGGCCCGGGAGGCCGGTCACGATGTGGTGATCTTCGAAAGCCGCTTCCGGCCCATGAAGCTGACCCTGACCGAATGCCAGGAGCGCACCCTGATGAAACTGGTGGTGGACGCCAAGACCGACAAGGTTCTGGGCTGTCACATGGTCGGTCCGGAGGCAGGGGAAATTGTGCAGGGCTTGGCGATCGCCTTGAAGGCGGGTGCCACCAAGCGCGATTTCGATGAAACCATCGGCGTGCACCCAACTGCCGCCGAAGAATTCGTCACCATGCGCACGCCGGTCGCGGGTTAATCGTCATTTCGGGGCTCTGATGCGTCTGGCGCTGTCGCAATGACGGCCGCCAGGCGCACGCTCTCATCGAGGCTCGCCTGAGTCTTGATCAACTCAATTTCCAGCGCTTTGTTTATCTGCGACTGCTCATCGGCGCTCTGTTTCAGCGACTGGCTTTCCAGCAGGGCAGCGCGCAAGCGTTCCTGGAGGAGGGTGCGTTCGCTGTCGATACGGTTGACCTGTTCCAGCAGTTGATCCTGTCGAGCGTTGGTTTGCTTGAGTTGATCCTGCAGCAGGCTCAACTCTCTCAGGGTGCCACGGTTCTCCGTTAACAAACGCTCGTTGTCGCGGTGCAGTTGCGTGATCTCATCCTGGCGCACCAATGCGCTCTGCTGGGCCTGGCGCAATTCCATCTGAATCTGCTGCACCTGGCTTTCGTGGCGGCGTTGTTCCTGCTCGCGCTGTTCTTTGATGGCGTTGCGATAATGTTCCAGAGCGTCGCGAGCGTGAAGGTGCTTTTCTTCCAGTGAGCGAATCTGCTCATCCTTGTCTTGCAAGCGTAATTCGAAATCGGCCAGCGCCTGGTTCAGTCCGGCGTTGCGGGTTTGTTCGGTCTGCAGCATGGCGCCGGTTTCTTGCAGGGTCTCGGACTCTTGAGTCAGTGCCAGGCTTTGAATCTCGTACTGCTGCTGCAATTGCGTGTTGGCTTGTTGGGCTTCATGCAGTTGCGTATCCAACTCTTTCTTTTGTTTGTCGAACTGCTCGCGGGCCTGATCGATGGGCTCCTGAGCCTGCTCCTTGAGTCTTTGTGCCAGCCGCGAGACCAGTCCCGCCAGCTCGTCATCAATGGGTTCTGACGACGCTTCGGCGCGTTCGGCGCCGTCATCGAGCTCCTTCAAATAGCGATGAATCGTGGTTTTCGAGCCCGTGTTGCCCATTTCGATCCGTACCGCATCAATGCTTGGGTTTTCGCCGCGAGCCAAAATTGCCAAGCGTGCTGCCTGGACCACTGCTTTATTTACACCGCCACGAGCCATGAGTTCTCCTACGAATTCGTACTGTGGTACATGCCACTTAAGTACACAATGTACCACGCTAATGAAAAACTTAAAATACGATAGGTATTCATGCGGGATATACTGGTATTACCCCGTGTGATGAGCCCTGTGGCGCGTTTTCACCCGCCAAAGCGGTACGTTTTAGAGAGTTGAGCCCATGACTGAGCTGGATCGTTACCTGCAAGCCGCCACCCGCGACAACACCCGTCGCAGCTACCGGGCGGCTATCGAGCATTTCGAAGTCAGTTGGGGCGGCTTCCTGCCGGCGACCAGCGATAGCGTGGCGCGCTACCTCGTCGCTCATGCGGGTGTGCTGTCGATCAATACCTTGAAGTTGCGTTTGTCAGCGCTGGCGCAATGGCACAACAGTCAGGGTTTTCCTGACCCCACCAAGGCGCCAGTTGTGCGCAAGGTCTTCAAGGGCATTCGCTCGCTACACCCGGCTCAAGAAAAACAGGCCGAGCCGTTACAGCTTCAGCATCTGGAGCAAGTGGTTGCCTGGTTGGAGCAAGAAGCACAAACCGCGAAATCTGAACACGATCAACCGGCTCTGTTGCGGGCCAGACGTGACAACGCGCTGATTCTGTTGGGCTTCTGGCGCGGCTTTCGTAGTGATGAGTTGTGCCGGCTACAGATCGAACACGTGCAAGCGGCTGCCGGCTCAGGCATCACGCTCTATTTGCCGCGAACCAAGAGCGACCGCGAAAACCTCGGCAAGACTTACCAGACGCCAGCGTTGCAGCACCTGTGCCCGGTGCAGGCGTACATCGACTGGATCACCGAAGCCGCGCTGGTCCGTGGACCGGTATTCCGGGGCATCGACCGTTGGGGCCACCTGTGCGAGGAGGGGCTGCACGCCAACAGCGTGATCCCGTTACTGCGCCAGGCGCTGGAGCGCGCCGGCATCCCGGCCGAGCACTACACCAGTCACTCCTTGCGGCGCGGCTTTGCCACCTGGGCCCATCAGAGCGGGTGGGACTTGAAGTCGTTGATGAGTTACGTGGGCTGGAAGGATATGAAGTCCGCCATGCGCTATGTTGAAGCCAGCCCGTTTCTCGGGATGACACCGCTCGCAGAAAAAACCATTGGCGCTGCTAAGTAAGTTTTCTTCTATTAATACGTTCGGCTAATAGCGAAAACCAATGAGCAGCATGAGCTTTGCCAATGAGCCATCCGGCAATCGAGTCGGTAGGATTCACTCCATCAACTTCTCAACCAAACTTTTCAACCCTGACGGAGAGTCATCGATGCCTATCATCAACAGCCAAGTTAAACCGTTCAAAGCTGACGCCTTTAAAAATGGCGACTTCGTAAAAGTGTCGGACGCTGACCTGAAAGGCAAGTGGTCTGTCGTGTTCTTCTACCCTGCCGACTTCACCTTCGTTTGCCCGACCGAACTGGAAGACCTGGCTGACAACTACGACGCGTTCCAGAAGCTGGGCGTCGAGATCTACAGCGTTTCCACCGATACCCACTTTGCCCACGCAGCCTGGCACAACACTTCGCCAGCCATTGGCAAAATCCAGTACACCATGATCGGCGACCCGACTCACGCCATCTCCCGCAACTTCGACGTACTGATCGAAGAAGCAGGTCTGGCTGACCGTGGCACCTTCGTGATCAACCCTGAAGGCCAGATCAAAATCGTCGAACTGAACGACGGCGGCGTTGGCCGTGACGCTTCCGAGCTGCTGCGCAAAATCAAGGCCGCACAGTACGTCGCTGCTCACCCAGGTCAGGTTTGCCCAGCCAAGTGGAAAGAAGGCGAGGCCACTCTGGCTCCGTCCCTGGACCTGGTCGGCAAGATCTAAGTCTATGGATCGCATCATCAGGGCGGGTTTCCGCACCTAAGTAAGCTGCAACCGCCCTCAAAAACGCCCGGGCGAGATTCGCTCGGGCGTTTTTTTATGTTTTCGTCTCTTCACCAAACAGCATGGAAATCGCCCGTATGTTGGACGCCAATCTTAAAGCCCAGTTGAAGTCATACCTGGAACGGGTCACCCAGCCGATCGAGATCATTGCATCCCTCGACGACGGTGCGAAATCCCAGGAAATGCTCGCATTACTCAAAGACGTTGCCAGTCTTTCCGACCAGATTACGTTGCTCGACAACGGTGACGATGCACGTAAACCATCGTTCTCGATCAACCGCCCGGGTGCCGATATCAGCCTGCGATTCGCCGGCATCCCGATGGGCCACGAATTCACGTCCCTGGTGCTGGCCTTGCTGCAAGTCGGCGGCCATCCTTCGAAAGCCAGTGTTGAAGTGATCGAACAGATCCGTTCGCTCAAAGGCGAGTTCAGCTTCGAGACTTACTTCTCGCTGTCCTGCCAGAACTGCCCGGACGTGGTCCAGGCATTGAACCTGATGGCCGTGCTTAACCCGAACATCCGCCACGTCGCCATTGACGGCGCGCTGTTCCAGGCTGAAGTCGATGACCGTCAGATCATGGCCGTGCCAAGCGTTTACCTGAACGGCGTGAACTTCGGCCAGGGTCGTATGGGCCTGGAAGAGATCCTCGCCAAGATCGACACCAGCGGCATCGAGCGTCAGGCCGAGAGGATCAGCGCCAAAGAAGCTTTTGACGTACTGGTCGTCGGCGGTGGCCCGGCCGGTGCTTCGGCCGCGATCTACGCTGCCCGTAAAGGCATTCGTACCGGTGTGGCGGCTGAACGTTTTGGTGGGCAGGTGCTCGACACCATGGCCATCGAGAACTTCATCTCCGTGCAGGAAACCGAAGGGCCGAAACTGGCTGTGGCGCTGGAAGAGCACGTCAAGCAATACGACGTCGACATCATGAACCTGCAACGCGCCGACAAGTTGGTGCCGGGCAAGAACGGCGAGTTGCACGAAGTCCACTTCGCCAGCGGCGCGACCCTGAAAGCCAAGACCGTGATCCTGGCGACCGGTGCGCGGTGGCGTGAAATGAACGTCCCGGGTGAGCAGCAATACCGCAACAAAGGCGTGGCGTACTGCCCGCACTGCGATGGTCCGCTGTTCAAAGGCAAGCGCGTGGCGGTGATTGGCGGCGGTAACTCCGGCGTCGAAGCGGCCATCGACCTGGCGGGCATCGTGTCCCACGTAACACTGCTGGAGTTCGATGTGCAGCTGCGCGCCGATGCGGTCTTGCAGCGCAAGTTGCACAGCCTGCCGAACGTCACCGTGATCACCAGTGCGCAAACCACTGAAGTGTTGGGCGACGGTCAGAAGGTCAACGGCTTGCGTTACAAGGATCGTCAGTCGGACGAGTTGCGTACCGTCGAGCTGGAAGGGATCTTCGTGCAGATCGGTCTGTTGCCCAACACCGACTGGCTCAAAGGCACCATCGAGCTGTCGCCTCGCGGTGAGATCATCGTCGATGCCCGCGGTGAGACTTCAATGCCGGGCGTGTTCGCTGCCGGTGACGTGACCACCGTGCCGTACAAGCAGATCGTGATTGCGGTGGGCGAGGGCGCCAAAGCCTCCCTGAGCGCATTCGATCACCTGATCCGGACCTCGGCTCCAGCATAAAACCCGACGCTGAAAACACAAAAACCCCATGAGCGACCATGGGGTTTTTTGTGCGTTGCGCATTCTCAATGTGGGAGCGAGCCTGCTCGCGAAAGCGGTGGGTCATTCAACTGAATGTTGGCTGATACAGCGCCTTCGCGAGCAGGCTCGCTCCCACAAGGGGTGTGTGGTGTGGCTTACATAGGAGCAGGCTGGATGATTTCAACCCAGTAAGCATCCGGATCCTTGATGAACGCCAGGCTCTTCATGCGGCCGTCATTCAGGCGTTTCTGGAAGTCGCAGCCCAGCGCTTCGAAGCGCTCGCACGCAGCAACGATATCCGGCACCGAGATGCAGATGTGGCCAAAACCGCGCGGGTCGGTGTTGCCGTTGTGGTAAGCGAAATCCGCGTCGTTCTCGGTGCCGTGGTTGTGGGTCAGTTCGAGAATGCCGGGGATCGACTTCATCCACTCGGTGCGAGCAGCAGCGTCGGCCGGGATCTGGTTTTTATCGACCAGCGCCAGGAAGTACAGGCTGAACTCGGCTTCCGGGAAGTCGCGTTTTTCCACCAGCGAGAAACCCAAAATGCGCGTGTAGAAATCCAGGGACTTGGTGATGTCCTTGACCCGCAGCATGGTGTGGTTGAAGACGAACTTCTGGGTGGCGGTGTCAGGTTGGGCAGTCACGCCTGGGAAGGTGTTCAATTCGTGCAGGCTCATGGGCCCTCCGGAAAATAAGTGGGGCTAACGAATGGCGACAATGATACGCAAGGGCTCGGACATCACCAAACCCAAAGCGTCGGCTATTGCCTGATAGACGGGCGAGGCTCAGACTTTACGGTTCAATCCGTGAGTGTTCATTGCAATGATTCGTTTCTGTAAATCGATGTTCGTCCTGATCTGCGTGCTTTCAGGTGTTAACAGCGCTCACGCAGATGAGCCAATCATGACCTGGCCCAACGGCTGGGAGGTCGAAGCTGTCCCGCAAGATGACGCCAACACCCACGTTTCCCGCCAGCGTGCGGTGAAAAACGATCAGGACGGCACGCCGGTGATGGTGATGGAGTTGACCATGACTCAGGTGGAAAGTGGTCATCAGGTGAATCTGCAAGGCGTGTTGCTGGAGATGCGCAAGTCAGTGCAGAAGGACTTCTTTCAAGGCGGTTATCAAAGTGTCTGCAACAAGATTCACCCGACGACGTTGAGCCGCTTATCAGCGCTGGAAACTACCTGCACGATCACGCAGAACGGAAGGCATGTGCTCTCTCAAACATTGGTTGCCGCCGTGGATGCCGATAAAGCCTATGTTCTTTCCTACGCGGGGCAGGCTGAGGTTTATAAGGCGAGTCAGGATGAAATAGAGGCAGCCCGTAACAGCTTGAAACTTTAGTTAAAGATTTCAATGGCTGCCGGTTTCAGCGCATTCTGAAATTTTTAGATACCCAAACGGATTAAGCACAAAGTTATTCGACAAGTAGCGAGTTGATCGACGCCAATCGTTGCATTTAGAAGGCGTCCATGAAAAAGCCCTGCATTGGCAGGGCTTTTTTGTCACCGCGAGTGCTTAGCCTCGCAGCCAGGAATCAACGGTAGCTGCACCGTATTGTTCCTTCCAGGTTTTCAGGCCGCGGTGGTTGCCACCCTTGGTTTCAATCAGTTCACCGGTGTGCGGATTCTGATAAACCTTGACCACGCGAGCGCGGCGGGTTTTAGGCGTTGCCTGTTGCAGACCGGATTTTGCCGGGTTCGGATCGAGAATGGCGATGATGTCGCGCAGGCTCTTGCCGTAGGTTTTCATCAGCCCCTGGAGCTTTTCTTCGAATTCGATTTCTTTCTTGAGCCCGGCATCATTCTTCAGGTTTTCCAGCTGCTTGAGCTGCTCTTGAAGGGCCTTTTCAGCTGCACGAAATTCAGCGAGTCTGGACAATATCTTTACTCCAATAGTGTGTTTGGCTGATACCAACCGCAAACAAAGCTATAAGCCAAGAGCCTTGAAGCGACTCGGTGATAATGGCTCACCTGCCAATCTAGCGCAGGCATGAAAAATTGTAGTAGTTAATTGGCCAAGAGTAAATCCTGTCTTTTTCTTCATGTAACAACAGTAGTCTTTTGATTCAAATTGGTGCGCGATCTCCTTGTCTCGTCGCTTAGCGCCGCTAGTTAATGGTGACTTAATGCGTTAATGAAGTCCGCGCCGGGCATTGGCCGGCCGAACAGATAACCTTGCAAGAAGTTCACGCCGTGGGCGGTCAGATAATCACTTTGCTCCGTGGTTTCCACGCCTTCGGCGACGATACCCAGGTCGAGCTTGGCCGAGAGTTCGATGATGGTGTCCAGGATATGCCGTGAGAGGGCGTCAACGCCGATCATGCCGACAAAACTCTGGTCGATTTTCAGGAAGTCCACATTGAACTGACGCAGGTAACCCAGGCTTGAGTGACCGGTGCCGAAGTCATCGATCGCGATCATCACGCCCAGCGCGTGAAGCTGCTCGAACAGTTGGTGGGTGATGGCCGTGGGTTCGATGAGTTCGCGCTCGGTGAGTTCCAGCACCAGGCTGACGGCGCCCGGTGCGAAGGCAGCGAGGAATTGACGGCAATCGTCGACCAGTTCCAGGTCCTTGCAGTGGCTGGCGGTAATGTTGATGCCGATGTGAAAAGCGCCCTCGAAGGAAGATGAAACAGGCGCCAACCATTCGGCGGTCTGCTGCATCAATGAGCGGGTCATCGGCACGATCAGCCCGGAGTGTTCGGCAAACGGAATGAACAGCTCCGGGCTCACCAGACCTTCTTTTGGATGATTCCAGCGCATCAGCACCTCGGCGCCGGACCACTTCTTGTTGTCGCCATGCACCACAGGTTGAAAGTACGGAATGAACTCCGCAGCTTCCAGGGCGCGCCGCATTTCATTGCTCGGTGATGACGAGCGTTTTTGCACAAAGTGCCCGATCAAGCCGGAAATCACGCCGAAGAAGATCAGCAAGCTGAACAGCGGCGGATACTCACTGCTCATGAAGCGCCAGGTTTCGCCTTCAGGAAACCCGGCCGCCACCGAAAAGGCGTAACGCGATGACGCCAGTCTGGTTTGCGCCACCGCAAAGGCAGGCAGGGCACCTTGATGGAATTTGCCATCGGCGGACAACCAATGGGGGCCGACTTGCAATAGCAGCAATGTCTTGCGGCCGATCAGCCGCAGTACGTTACTCAAGTGATACCCGTCCAGGGTGCTCATCGCGCCCTGTTTTTCTTTGCTGAGCCGATACACAAGCAATGCGGTATCAGGCGTGACCGGGTTGCCTTTCATCAGCAATAACGCGCCTTCGCTGTAGTCGCCGGAAACGATCGTTTCCTGAACGTCACCGAACAAAGAGCTGCAGTAAATGGTGTTGTCCCACACCAGATTGGTCGAGCGCACGAACGGCCGGCGGGTGACCTGTTCGCGCAAGGCCAGTTTGACGTCGTTGCAGTTTTGGCCGGCCAGCGGCAGAAGCTCCCGAGCGGCCTGGGCGGTGTTGTCGAGCATCAATTCGAATTGGCGAATGGCTTCTTCGGACGTCTGTTCAGTACTTTGCTTGAGCGTACGCTCAGCCTGCATATAAAGAATGGCGAACCCCAACAACACCGGGAGTAATCCGCTCAGTAGCGTCACCGCCATCCTGATGCCGCGTTTGCGGGGGGTTTTGACGTTCAGTGGCATTTGCGAAACCTGTCACGATGAAATAGGGCTCTTAAATGCTGGCAGGACCGGACGCCTTCCAAAAAGAGTTCAGGTAGAGGCCATGATAGTTGGCCCGCGGCGCGTGCGCCGCTCAACGGTCGTTCAGGCGCTCGGCCAGTTTGATAAAAGCCAGCGTCGCGGGTGATGACTGGCGCTGATCAAGCACTGCCAGACCGACCTGACGGGCGACCGGTGGCGACAGCGGTTTTTTCACGTAGCGACTGTTGCGGTCGTCGGGCAATGAGCTTTCGGCGACGACCGTCAGCGCGTCGCCTCGGCCAACGGTGTCCAGCGTACTCAGTAGTTGCGAGCAGCGATAACGGATGTTCGGTGTCAGCCGGGCGGCACTGAACAGCCGCGACACCAGTTCTGACGAACCGGCCTCGGTCAAGACAAACGGGTCGTTGCACAAATCGCTCAAGCTCAGGCTGTCGTGGCGGGCCAGCGGATGATCGACGGGCAGCAGCGCGACCATCTGGTCTTCTATCAGCGCAAAGGTGTCGAACCGGTCCTCGGGCAACACCACGAAGCCGATATCGATACGCCGCTCCTCCAACCACTGGATCACCTGCCGGTCCGGACCTTCGTCAATGTGGACCTCGATACCCGGGTGAGCCGCGCGGTAGTGCTGCAGGATCAGCGGCAGCAGTCTGATCGATGAGGTCGGGCCAAACGAGCCGATGCGCAACGAGCCGCGTTTCATCCCGCGCGCATCGGCCGCTTCCTGGCGCAAGGTGTTGGCCAGGCCCAGCATCGCCCGGGCGCGCAGTAAAAGCTGTTGACCGATGTCGCTAAGTTCGACCCGGGACTGATGCCGGCGCAGCAGCTCGACGCCCAATTCTTGTTCCAGCGACTTGAGGGCATGAGAGACCGCGGATTGGGAAATCCCCAAGCGATTGGCTGCCGCCGTAAAACCTTGAAGCTCGGCGACCAGAGAAAATATCTCGAGTTGGGTAAGGGTCATGAGTGTTTACTCATTTTACGATGAGAAGGTATTAGTCGAATGATACGTCATCTCCCCCGATTTCTCGTTCTGGAAACCTATGACGACCTATGAGCAGAGCCTGTCCAACCCTTCGGATGTCCCGGTTTATCTGAAACTGGCAGCCGTCACCATGATCTGGGGCGGCACCTTTGTCGCCGGGCGGTTTCTGGCCGATAGCCTCAGCCCCTTGTTTGCCGCTAGCCTGCGATTTCTGCTGGCCAGCGCGGCGTTGCTGGTGTTTCTGCTACTGGCCCGCGTGCCTCTCGCAAGGCCCAGGCCGAGGCAATGGCTTCAATTGGCGCTGCTGGGTTTTTTCGGGATTTTTTTCTACAACCTGTGCTTCTTTTATGGGCTGCACTACATCAATGCCTCGCGGGCGTCATTGATCGTGGCATTGAACCCGGCCGTGATCGGGCTGGCGTCATGGCTGTTGTTCAAGGAGCACTTGAGTCGAGCAAAGGTTTTCGGGATCGCGATCTGCATTGCCGGGGCGAGCCTGGTGATCGTCAGCTGTAACCCACAATTGCTGGCTGGCAATCCCGATGCCTGGATCGGCGATCTGTTGATCTTCGGCTGTGTGCTTGGCTGGGGCGTTTATTCGCTGTTCTCCAAAGATTTGAATCAAACCCTGGGGCCGGTGCAAACGGTGACGTACTCGATTCTGTTGGGCACGCTGATGCTGTGGGTGACCAGTGCTGTTCGCGGTGAGTTGAGTGTGGCTGCACTCGCCAGTCTCGGACCAAAGCAATGGATGAGCCTGATGTACCTGGGCGTATTGGGTTCGGCGCTGGCCTATATCGGCTATTACGACGGCATTCGCAAAATCGGCGCGACGCGTTCAGGCGTGTTCATCGCCCTGAACCCGCTGACGGCGGTGATCCTCGGTGCGCTGTTGTTAGGCGAGCAGTTGACCCTGGCGATGTGCCTGGGAGGAGGGCTGATCCTCGCGGGGATTTTCCTGTGCAACAAACCCCTTGCGCGAGCAGGGAAAAAGGGGATTTGATACAGAAGGCGGACAAACCCATTTACGCTGTGTAGAATCGGGTTACGCATATAAGAATAATCGTCTTCTGGCAGCAGAAGCCTCGCCCGCAATTGCCTTGGGTCGACAATGAAGAGTTTTGGGTTTCAATTGATCTACGGTGACTTCCTCGCCCGCAGCGTGCGGGGCATCTCCTGCGCGCCACCCGCCGGTCTCAGCATTGCTAGCAACTAACGATCCGTTAATTGACAAGAAAATGATGAGGCGCCAACCATGGCAGATTTATACGAAAACCCAATGGGCCTGATGGGCTTTGAATTCATCGAATTCGCATCGCCGACCCCGAACACCCTGGAGCCGATCTTCGAGATCATGGGCTTCACCAAGGTCGCGACCCACCGTTCCAAAGACGTGCACCTGTATCGCCAGGGCCAGATCAACCTGATCCTCAACAACGAACCCCACAGCGTCGCTTCGTACTTTGCGGCCGAGCACGGTCCGTCGGTGTGCGGCATGGCGTTCCGCGTCAAGAATGCCCAGCAGGCGTTTGCCCGGGCCCTGGAACTGGGCGCCCAGCCGATTCATATCGAAACCGGCCCGATGGAACTGAACCTGCCCGCGATCAAGGGCATCGGCGGCGCGCCGCTGTACCTGATAGACCGTTTCGGTGAAGGCAGCTCGATCTACGACATCGACTTCGTGTTCATCGAAGGCGTTGACCGCAACCCGGTCGGGGCCGGCCTGAAGATCATCGACCACCTGACCCACAACGTGTACCGCGGTCGCATGGCCTACTGGGCCAACTTCTACGAGAAGCTGTTCAACTTCCGCGAGATCCGTTACTTCGACATCAAAGGCGAATACACCGGCCTGACCTCCAAGGCCATGACCGCGCCGGACGGCATGATCCGCATCCCGTTGAACGAAGAATCGTCCAAGGGCGCCGGGCAGATCGAAGAGTTTCTGATGCAGTTCAACGGCGAGGGCATCCAGCACGTTGCCTTCCTCAGCGATGACCTGATCAAGACCTGGGATCACCTGAAAAGCATCGGCATGCGCTTCATGACCGCGCCGCCGGAAACCTACTACGAAATGCTCGAAGGCCGTTTGCCGAACCACGGCGAGCCGGTTGATCAACTGCAATCGCGCGGCATTCTGCTGGATGGTTCGTCCGAGTCGGGCGACAAGCGTCTGCTGTTGCAGATCTTCTCGGAAACCCTGATGGGCCCGGTGTTCTTCGAATTCATCCAGCGTAAAGGAGACGATGGTTTCGGCGAAGGTAACTTCAAGGCGCTGTTCGAATCCATCGAGCGCGACCAGGTTCGTCGTGGTGTGCTTTCCACCGACTAAACCGTCTCAGATGTAAAAAAGCCCGGTCAGCAGCAATGCTGGCCGGGCTTTTTAAGTTCGGACGATCTTTTGCTTTTAAGGGCGTCGATGTCGCATCAAATGCTTGAACCCTTCAAATACCAACACCACAACAGCCAACCAAATCGGGATGTACGTCAGCCATTCACCGGCCTTGATGCTTTCCCCCAGCAGCAACGCAACGCCGAGCAACAGCACCGGCTCGACATAGCTCAACAACCCGAACAGGCTGAACGGCAGCAGTCGGCTGGCGATGATGTAAACCACCAGCGCCGAAGCACTGATGACGCCGAGCAACGGGATCAGCAGCGACAGCCACGGGTGCTGATCGAACACGGCGAAACCCTGTTCACCGCCTTGAACGAACCAGAACGCCACGGGCAACATCAAGGCCATGTCCATCCACAAACCGCCGAGGTTGTCGGTCGCCAGTCGTTTGCGCAGGATGAAGTAGAGCGGATAACCGATGACGACCAGCAAGGTCGCCCAGGAAAAACCGCCGACTTGGTACAGCTCGTTGAGCACGCCGAGGGAAGCAAAAAACACGGCAACCTTTTGCAGGTAAGACAGTCGCTCGCCATAGGCGACCCGCCCGGTCAGCACCATGGACAGCGGCAACAGGAAGTAGCCCAGGGACACATCGAGGCTATAGCCATTGAGCGGCGCCCACATGAACAGCCAGAGTTGCAGGCCCAGCAAAGTCGCGGAAACGATCAGGCCGGCGAGCAGTTTTGGTTGGCCAACCAGCCGCCGAAAAAGGGCGGCTACGCGCTTCCACTCACCGGAGACCACCATGAACACGGACATGCATGGCAGGGTCAGCAGCATGCGCCAGCCGAAGATTTCTACGCCGCTCAAGGGCGTGAGCAACGAGGTGTAGTAATACATGACGGCAAACAGCACCGAGGCTGAAACCGATAGAGCGATACCTTTAGACAAACTGTCCTCGCGAAGTTGAACGTGAAACGGGCGCAGAGAATACGTGGTTCGGCCGGAGAATGTGTCGCCAGATAAAAGATCGCAGGCTTCGGCAGCTCCTACTGGGGTGCACCGATCCAGGTAGGAGCTGGCGAAGCCTGCGATCTTTTGCTGTTAGCGCGGTTTACGCCCTGACACAAAGTGGCTCACATCATTAAACCCAGGCGTCGACGCATGCCCAGGCACAACCAGCGAATCAATGAACGCTTCATCCTCAGCCGTAATCTTCACCGACTGAGCCTTCGTGTAGGCATCCCACTGTTCTTCAGTCCGGGGCCCAACGATGGCCGAAGTCACGGCGCTATTGTTCAGCACCCAGGCGATGGCGAATTCCACGATGCCCACGCCGCGACCCTGGGTGTACTGCTGGATCTGCTGAGCAATGCGCAGGGATTCGACGCGCCATTCGGTTTCCAGAATGCGTTTATCTGCGCGGCCGGCGCGGCTGTTGGCATCCGGCTTCACGTCCGGCGCGTATTTACCGCTGAGCACACCACGAGCCAGCGGACTGTAAGGCACCACGCCCAGGCCATAGTTTTGCGCGGCAGTGATCTGCTCGGTTTCCACCTGGCGGTTGACGATGTTGTACAGCGGCTGACTGATCACCGGCCGGTCGACGCCCAGTTGATCGGCTACACGAATCACCTCGGCGATGCGCCAGCCACGGTAGTTCGACAAACCCCAATAGCGAATCTTGCCCTGGCGGATCAAATCGCCGATGGCCGACACCGTGACTTCCAGCGGCGTGTTGTGGTCTTCGCGGTGCAGGTAATAGATGTCGAGATAATCGGTGCCCAAACGCGTCAGGCTGGCGTCGATGCCATTGAACAGGTGCTTGCGGCTCAGACCGCTGCGGTTCGGCACACCGTCCACCGGGCCGAAACCGACCTTGGTCGCCAGCACCCATTCGTGGCGGTTACCGGCAATCGCTTCGCCGACGATCTCTTCGGAGCGGCCGTTGGTGTAAACGTCCGCGGTGTCGATGAAATTGATGCCCTGGTCCCAGGCCTTGTCGATGATCCGCAGGGAATCTTCGGTGCTGGTCTGTTCGCCGAACATCATCGTGCCCAGGGTCAGGGTCGACACTTGTAAACCCGAATGACCCAGCGTGCGATAGCTCATGACTAAATCCTTTTACCGGTGGGAAAGGCTCAATCAAATACCAGAACAACCGCACGGGGCAAACTGAAATATCGAACACCCCGTGCCGATCAACCTTAAACCCGCAACGTCCGCGTCATACGCAGCGCCAACAAACTCCCGCACACAATCACGCCCGCCAGCAGGTAAAGCGCGGCATCGGTCGACCCGGTGCTGTCCTTGACCCAACCCACCAGATACGGACTCAGGAACCCGGCCATCTGCCCCATGGAGTTGATCAACGCCAAACCACCCGCCGCCGCACCGGCGCTGAGCAGTGCAGTCGGCACCGGCCAGAACATCGGCAGGCCGGTGAGGGCGCCCATGGTGGCGATGGTCAGGCCGAGGATGGCGATGGCCGGGTGGGCGGCGAAGTTGACGGCGATCAGCAGACCCACTGCGCCCATCAGCATCGGCACCACCAAGTGCCAGCGGCGTTCTTTGCGCAGGTCCGCCGAGCGGCCGACCATCAACATGAACAGCGCCGCCAGCAGGTACGGAATCGCACTGAGCCAACCGATCACCAGGTTATCGCTGAAACCCAGGTTTTTGATGATCGACGGCAGCCAGAAGTTGATCGCGTAGACGCCGCTCTGGATGCAGAAATAGATCAGACCGAAGGCCCAGATCGCCGGGTTCTTGAACACGGCCAGCAGCGAGTCGGTGCTGGTTTTCGGTTTGCTGGCCAGGTCTTCGGCGTGGTCGGCTTCCAGCACCGAGCGCTCGAATGGCGTGAGCCATTTGGCATTGGCGTAACTGTCGCTCAATAGGAAGTAGGCGAGGGCGCCGAGGATCACGGTCGGGATACCTTGCAGCAAGAACATCCACTGCCAGCCCGCCAAACCTGCCTGGCCCGCGCCGAAGTGGTTGAGAATCCAGCCGGAAAACGGGCTGCCGAGCAGGCCGGACACCGGGATCGCCGACATGAACAGCGCCATGATGCGGCCACGGCGGAAGGTCGGGAACCATTGCGAAAGGTAGAGCACCACGCCCGGGAAGAACCCGGCTTCGGCTGCGCCGGTGAACAGGCGCAAGGTGTAGAACTCGGTCGGGGTTGTGACGAACAGCAAACAGGTCGAGAGCGTGCCCCAGACGATCATCATCAGCGCGATCCAGCGGCGCGGGCCGAATTTGGTCAGGGCCAGGTTGCTGGGGACGCCGCACAACACGTAGCCGATAAAGAAGATCCCGGCCCCGAGGCCGTACACGGTTTCGCTGAATTTCAGCGCGTCGAGCATCTGCAGCTTGGCAAATCCAACGTTCACCCGGTCGAGGTAGTTGAACAGGTAGCAGATGAAGATGAAGGGAATCAAACGCAGGGTAATGCGTTTGTAGACGGCGTTTTTCTCGTCAACGATGGCCTGGGTAGCGGCGGCGCTCTGTGACATGGCGGGCTCTCTCTTTATTATGATTTTTTGCGATGCAAGGGTAACGTTGACCGCCTAGTGAGTCTCGGCCACCGCTTGGGTCATTGTCTTTGTGCCTGAGCACAGGGTTTGCAACCAAGGCCTGTGCGGGTGAACAATCCGCTCTATCACGCTCTCAAGGATCCCCGCTATGTTCGAACTCGATCACGACCTGGCCCAGGACATCGTCGACCGGGCGATGGCCATCCTGCCGTACAACGTCAACGTCATGGACAGCCAGGGCCTGATTCTTGGCAGCGGCGAACCGGAGCGGGTCAACACCCGGCATGAAGGCGCGCAACTGGTGCTGGCCAACGGGCGGGTAGTAGAGATCGACGCCCAGACGGCGATTCATTTGAAAGGCGTGCAGCCGGGCATCAACCTGCCGCTGTTGCTCGATCAGCGCTTGATTGGCGTGCTGGGCATCACCGGTAAGCCCGAGCAATTGCGCACCTACGCGGAACTGGTGCGGATGACGGCCGAGATGTTGGTCGGCCAGCGCAATCAGCAGGCCGAACAGCAATGGCGGCGCCAGCGTTGCGACGATCTGCTGGCGTTGCTACTCAGTGAGGCCGGGGATTCGCCGCGGTTGATCGATGAAGCACAGCAGCTGGGGCTCAAGCCGCAGATGACGCGGGTGCCGTACCTGTTCGAGTTAGGGATGGAACACGGTCCGGGGCAAACCGTCGAGGCGCTCAGCGCCTGGTTGACTTCGCGCTACCCGGACAGTTGGTGCGTGAGTTCGGCCAAGTCATCGTTGCTCTGGTGCCGACCGGCGGCGCAGGCGATCGAGAATGACCGGCTGCTGGAAAAACTCGACGGCCTGGGCTGGAACATTCTGCGCATCGCCGTAGGCGGGCAGGCGGATGGATTGTCCGGGCTGCGTCGTTGCTATCGACGCGTCGGCGACTTGCTGGCCTATGGGCGCGATGTGTTACCGCACTCCCGTTTGCTGACGCTCAACCGTTATCGGTTGCCGGTGATGCTCTGGCGGCACCGCAACGACGACGCGCTGGACGAGTTGCTCAAACCGCTGCGCAAAGTCATCGCCAAGGATGGCAACGGCCAACTGCTGGCGACCCTGCGCAGCTGGTGCGATCACGATGGTCAGAGCCAGGCCTGTGCCGATGCGCTGGGCATCCATCGCAACAGTTTGCGTTACCGGATGGAGCGGATTGCCGAGCTCAGCGGTGTTGACCCGTTAAGGCTGGACGGAATGCTGGCGCTTTATCTCGGTGTCCAGCTCCTTCCCCAAACCGAACTCCCCAACACCAATCCGTAGCAGCTGCCGAGCCTGCGAGGCTGCGTTCGGCTGCGCAGCAGTCGTGAAATCATGCGCCGCGGAGCATCAGGTAAACCGTGCTTGCAGAATTTACGACTGCTTCGCAGCCGAACGCAGCCTCGCGCTGCTCGGCAGCTGCTACAACGAACGGTGTGGAGGGAGGTTTTGTGGAAATGAACAATAATCGTCATGGCCGCTTGTGCAGCGGACCGGCGTTATTGTTCTTGCCTGCTGGCAGCATGGAACGCATTGGAACTGGAGAATTCGCATGAAAATCGTCATCGCCCCCGATTCGTTCAAGGACAGCCTGAGTGCCCAGGGTGTGGCTGATGCCATTGCTCTGGGGTTGGCGCAGGTCTGGCCCGATGCGCTCCTGGTCAAATGCCCGATGGCGGACGGCGGGGAGGGGACCGTCGAGTCTATTCTGGCGGCGTGCGAGGGCGAACTGCACCGCACCCAAGTCCGTGGGCCGCTCGGCGCAACGGTTGAGGCCGCTTGGGGCTGGCTGCCCCAGAGCCATACCGCGATCATCGAAATGGCCGAGGCCAGTGGCTTGCAACTGGTTCCGCCGGGCGAGCGTGATGCCTGCATCAGCAGTACATTCGGCACCGGCGAGTTGATCCGCGCGGCGCTCGATGCCGGGGCGCAACGGGTCATTCTGGCGATTGGCGGCAGCGCCACCAACGACGGTGGGGCGGGTGCGATGCAAGCCTTGGGCGTCAAACTGCTGGACGCCCAGGGCCAAACACTGGCACCGGGCGGCTTGGCCCTCGCGCAATTAGCGCGAATCGACATGACTGAAATCGACCCGCGCCTGGCCGAGGTGCAATTCGACATCGCCGCCGACGTCAACAATCCACTGTGCGGCCCTCACGGTGCCTCAGCAATTTTCGGCCCGCAAAAAGGGGCATCACCCGAGCAAGTCCAACAACTGGATCGCGCGCTCGGGCACTTTGCCGAACGGTGCGCTCAGGTCCTGAACAAAGATGTACGTGACGAACCGGGTAGCGGTGCGGCAGGCGGCCTGGGGTTTGCTGCCAAGGCGTTTCTGGGGGCGCAGTTCAAGGCTGGCGTCGAAGTGGTCGCCGAACTGGTCGGCCTGGACGATGCGGTCAAGGGCGCCGACCTGGTGATCACCGGTGAAGGTCGTTTCGACGCTCAGACCCTGCGTGGCAAGACGCCGTTTGGTGTGGCGCGTATTGCTCGGCAGCATGGCGTGCCGGTGATCGTCCTCGCCGGAACACTGGGGGAGGGTTATCAAGCACTGTACGAACATGGCATCGATGCCGCGTTTGCCTTGGCCAGTGGGCCGATGACGCTGGAGCAGGCGTGTGCCGAGGCGCCGCGGTTGTTGCGGGAGCGGGCGAGTGATGTTGCGCGGGTTTGGCGAATAGCCGCTCGCAAAATCTGAAAACCCCCGCGATCCTGTAGCAGCTGCCGAGCCAGCGAGGCTGCGTTCGGCGGCGAAGCCGTCGTAAAACCTGAGACCGCGTTGCATCAGGTAGACCGCATTCGCCGGACTACGACGGCTTCGCCGCCGAACGCAGCCTCGCAGGCTCGGCAGCTGCTACATAGAGATAGAGTGTTTCATGGGTGAAACACTTGTAATCCCTTGAAGTATTTTTCTCCAATCCCCGCAGGAAACCTCATCCCCGGCCGATACAGCCAATAGGCCCACACAAACCTATTCCAACAGTGGCGCCAAACTGAAAGCGCGTGCGCCACCGCCCGCCATTCAGCGATCACGCAAGGATGCTCGCAGCCTCAATCACCCGAGAATCATCCTATGTCACTGCGTAATCTGAATATCGCGCCTCGAGCTTTCCTGGGTTTTGCCTTCATTGCCTTACTCGTCATCGTGCTGGGTGTGTTTGCCGTGAACCGCATGTCGACCATCCGCCAAGCCTCCATCGACATGGCAACCACGCAGCTGCCCAGCATCGTGTTTCTCGGCAACCTGACAGAAAACATCCTGCGCCTGCGCATTCTTTCTTTCCGGGTGTTGGTCAACCGTGATCCGAACGCGTTGCAGGAAGCCCAGGCACGTACCGGCGTGCTGGTCGACAAGGTTCGCAGCGCACAAGCCAGTTATGCAGCGTTGCCGGCCACCCCGGAAGAAGCCGCGCTGTACGAGACGTTCACGACAACACTGGACAGCTATATGCAAGACCAGAATCAGATGCTGGAGCTGTCGCGGCAGAACAAACTCGATGAGATGCGCACGCTGATCAACACCCGGATCAAGGACGGTACGGACCAGATGGGCGAGCAGCTGAACAAACTGGTAGCGTTCAACAACACATATGCGAAAACCGCCTCGGCCGAAGCGGGTGAGCACTACAGCAACGCCGTGACCGGCATCATCGCAGTGGCAGTGATTGCGGCGCTGATGACCGTGCTGCTGGCCTGGCTGCTGACCCGCAGCATCGTCACGCCGCTCAACCGTGCGCTCCAGGCGGCTGAAACCATTGCGGGCGGCAACCTGACTAAAACCATCGACATCGACGGTATGGACGAACCGGCCCGTTTGCTCGGTGCCTTGTCCACGATGCAAACCAACCTGCGCAAAACCATCGAACAGATCGCCGGCTCCGCCACCCAGCTGGGTGCCGCCGCTGAAGAACTCAGCACGGTCACCCAACAAGCCTCCCGCGGTCTGCAACAGCAGAACAACGAAATCGAACAGGCCGCCACTGCCGTCAACGAAATGACCGCCGCCGTGGAAGAAGTGGCACGCAACGCGGTGTCGACGTCCGAAGCCTCGAACCAGTCGACCCAGGCTGCCCGTGAAGGGCGCGACCGTGTGGTGGAAACCGTCGGCGCGATCCAGACCATGACCCACGATGTGCAAAACACCTCGGTGATGATCGAAGGCCTGGCCGCTCAGGGGCGCGACATCGGCAAGGTGCTGGACGTGATCCGCGCCATCGCCGAACAGACCAATCTGCTGGCCCTCAACGCTGCAATCGAAGCCGCCCGTGCCGGTGAAGCCGGGCGCGGTTTTGCGGTGGTGGCGGACGAGGTTCGGGCGTTGGCCCATCGCACCGCGCAATCGACCCAGGAAATCGAAAAAATGGTCGCCGGCATCCAGAACGGTACCGGCCAAGCGGTCTCCTCAATGCAGCAAAGCAATCAACGCACCCAAAGCACCCTGGAAATGGCCCGCGCCGCCGGTGTGGCGCTGGAGCAGATCACTCAGTCGATCCAGCTGATCAACGAGCGCAACCTGGTGATCGCCAGCGCGTCCGAAGAACAGGCCCAGGTGTCCCGCGAGGTCGACCGCAACCTGGTGAACATCCGCGACCTGGCCACCCAGTCCGCCGCTGGCGCCAACCAGACCAGCGCCGCGACGCACGAACTGTCGCGCCTGGCCGTGGATTTAAATGCCATGGTGGCGCGTTTCGTGATTTGAGATAGGGTTGTGGCTTGGAACCCGCGCGACTGGAGAATTACATGCGCTATTCAGCCTTGACCAAACGAATTGCCGGTGACGGCGCAGCGGCCTGGCAGATTCATGATCGAGCACTGGAATTACTTGAGCAGGGCGTTGATGTGCTGCTGCTATCGATCGGCGATCCCGACTTCGATACGCCGCAGCCCATCGTTCAGGCGTGCATCGATAGCTTGTTGGCCGGTGACACCCACTACCCGTCAATACGTGGCAGTCGGGGGTTGCGCGATAGCATTGCCAACCGCCATCGACGTCGCAGTGGTCAAGCGGTGGATGCCGATCATGTGATCGTGCTGCCGGGTGCGCAATGTGCGGTGTATTCAGTCGCGCAATGCCTGCTCGACCCCGGCGATGAAGTGATCGTCGCCGAGCCGATGTACGTGACCTATGAAGGCGTGTTCGGTGCCTGCGCGGCCAAAGTGGTGCCGGTGGCGGTGCGCCCCGAGAACGGCTTTCGGGTCGATCCGGCGGATGTCGCGGCACTGATCACGCCTAAAACCCGCGCCATCGTGCTCAACAGTCCGAACAATCCTTCCGGCGCCAGTTTGCCGCTGATGGTCTGGCAGGAACTGGCATCGCTGTGTATTCGTCACGACTTGTGGCTGATCAGCGACGAGGTTTACAGCGATCTGTTGTACGAAGGCGAGCACATCAGCCCGGCCAGTCTGCCGGGCATGGCCGAGCGCACCGCGACCATCAATAGCCTGTCCAAATCCCACGCCATGAGCGGTTGGCGTGTGGGCTGGGTGATCGGGCCGAAACCTTTGGCCGAACACTTGGTGCACCTGTCGTTGTGCATGCTGTTTGGTATTCCGGATTTTATTCAGAATGCTGCGCAATTGGCGCTCGATGAGGACTTGCCGGAAGTGGCGCTGATGCGCGAGGAGTATCGCCAGCGTCGCGACCTGGTGTGCGCGAGTCTGCGCGATTGCCCGGGCATCCGGCCGATCCGGCCTGATGGCGGGATGTTCGTGATGATCGATGTACGCCAGACCGGGTTGTGTGCCCAGAGTTTTGCCGAGCGGCTGCTGGAAGGTTATGGCGTTTCAGTGCTGGCGGGTGAAGCGTTCGGACCGAGCGCGGCGGGGCATATTCGACTGGGGTTGGTGGTGGATCAGCTGAAGCTGGCGGATGCGTGCCAGCGGATTGCGTTGTGTGCGGCGAACCTTCTGGAGGCTCGCCGGGCCTGATCGCCACAGCAAAAGATCGCAGCCTTCGGCAGCTCCTACAGGGATTTGTGCAGCACTGCGGTCGGCGTAGGAGCTGCCGCAGGCTGCGATCTTTTGATTTCAGCCTTTCCACGCCCCGGCATTCACCAGATTCTTCGGCCGCTCACCCGCCAGCGCCGCCAGCAGATTGTCCACCGCACACGTGGCCATCGCCTCCCGCGTTTCATGCGTCGCCGAGCCAATGTGCGGCGTTGCCACCACGTTGTTCAGCTGCAACAGCGGCGAATCGGTGTTCAACGGCTCGCGTTCGAACACATCCAGCCCCGCAGCGCGAATCTGCCCGTCACGCAAGGCCTGAATCAGCGCCGCCTCGTCCACCACCTTGCCCCGTGAAATGTTGATGAAGATGGTTTCGGGGCGCATCAGGGCGAATTGCTCTGCGCCGATCAGCCCTTCGGTTTCAGAGGTCAGCGGCAATGTCAGGCAAACGAAATCCGCCTGCTGCAACAACGCGGTGAGGCTGCGGTATTGCGCGTTGAATCGTTGTTCCACCGCCGGTTTCGGCGAGTGGCTGTGGTAGATAACCGGCATGCCAAAACCGAAATACCCACGCTGGGCCAGTGCCTCACCGATCCGCCCCATGCCAATGATACCCAGGGTTTTACCGTGCACATCGGTACCGAATTGCGCCGGACCGACATTGCGGTTCCACTGACCGGCGCGAACCATGTTCGCCAGTTCCACCACGCGCCGGGCGGTCGCCAGAATCAGCGCGAAACCGGTGTCGGCGGTGGTTTCGGTAAGCACGTCCGGGGTGTTGCTGAGCAGGATTCGTCGTTCGGTCAGGTAGTCGATGTCGTAGTTGTCGACCCCCACGGAGACGCTGGCGATGGCTTCCAGGTCTGGTGCCAGATCCAATAATCCGGCATCCAGTTTCAGGCTCGCACCGAGCAACCCGTGGGCGCGGGGCAGGGCCTCGCGCAGCGTTGCCAGGCCGTCGGCATTGAGGTTGTCGATCAGCGTCACCTCGGTCTGCTCGTGCAGGCGAGCCATCAGCAGCGGCGAGAGTTTCTTGTACAGCACAACCTGCTTTTTCATCGTCATCATCTCAACTTCAATTCAGGAATGAGCGGCCGTGGACCGTTGCACAACGGCCTTGGCCACGACCCGGTCACTGGCGCCGGGCTTGAGGAAAATCGTCAGCACCACCGAGAGCATCAACGCGCCACTCATCAACAGATAAGAAGCACCCGGCGAGCCGGTTGAGCTGTTCAAGTAGCCAACCAGATACGAACCGCCAAACGAACCGAGCGCGCCCATGCTGTTGATCAACGCCATGGCGCCCCCGGCCACGTTGGCCGGCAGGATTTCCGGAATAATCGCGAAGAACGGACCGTAAGGCGCGTACATGCAGGCGCCAGCGATCACCAGCAGGGTGTAGGACCACCAGAAGTGTTCAGCGCCCAAGGCGTAGGAGCCATAGAAAGCAATCGAGGCGATCAGCAGCGGCGGCCAGACGAAGCGTTTGCGCTTCTGCATTTTGTCCGAGCCCCAGGACACCAGCAGCATGCCAATCACCGCCGCCAGATACGGCAGCGAGGAAAGCCAGCCGGCTTCGATCATGTCCATTTGCGCGCCGGCCTTGAGGATCGACGGCAGCCACAGCACGAAGCCGTAAACGCCAATGCTCCAGCAGAAAAACTGCAGGGCCAGGATGATCACTTTCGGCGAACGGAAGGCTTCGGCGTAGTTCTTCACCGCTTTTATGCCCACCTGTTCGGCCGCCAGGGCGCTTTCCAGATCCTGCTTCTCTTGATCGGTCAACCACTTGGCTTGAGCGGGACGGTCATCGGCCAGACGCCACCAGATAAACGCCCATAGCACCGCCGGCAAACCTTCGATGATGAACATCCAGCGCCAGCTGAAATGCTGTACCAGATAGCCCGACACCACTGACATCCAGAGCATGGTCACCGGGTTACCGAGGATCAGGAAGGTGTTGGCGCGCGAGCGTTCGGCACGGGTGAACCAGTGGCATAGATAGATCAGCATCGCCGGCATCACCGCGGCTTCGACCACGCCGAGCATGAAGCGAATCACGATCAGCCAGTAGGCGTTGGAGACGATCCCGGTCAACGTGGCCAGGCCACCCCAGAGGATCAGGCTGACGAAAATCAGCTTCTTCACGCTGTGCTTCTGGGCGTAGATCGCGCCCGGCACCTGGAAGAAGAAGTAGCCAAGGAAGAACAGCGCGCCAAGCATCGACGACAGGCCCGGCGTGATCATCAGGTCGGCCGCCATCCCGGAGGCGGCGGCGAACCCGTAGTTGGCGCGGTCCAGGTACGCCAGGCTGTAGGTGATGAACACGATGGGCATGATGTACCACCAGCGACGGGCGGCGAGTGTTGCGGTTTTCATAGTGGTGCTCCTGAGCTTGTTGTTTTTGTCGCAGCAGGTAACGGGTTAAAGATTTGCAGTGACTGTGCGGGCCTCATCGCGAGCAAGCTCGCTCCCACAGGTGATTTGTGTTCGACCCCGATCCAATGTGGGAGCGAGCTTGTCTCCGGGCGGCGATCCGACGATGGCGGCCTCAAATTCGGCGATCATTTCGGATCGATTAGGCAACCCCTCCATATCCCCACGGCTCTGCACCGCGCGGCTGCCAATCCAGTTGGCGCGCTTCACGGCGTCGGCAAAGCTGTGGTTTTCCAGCAGGGCGCTGATCATGCCAACGGCGAATCCATCGCCGGCACCGACGGTGTCGACCACCGTTTCCACCGGCACGCCCGCCACGAAACCCTGGTCCAGATGGGTGCGGTAATACGCACCGTGCGGGCCCAGTTTTATCGCCACGGCTTCAGCGCCCAGGTCGAGGTAGAACGCCGCGATGTCGGCCGGGTCTTCGCAACCGGTCAGCAATCGGCCTTCGCTCAACCCCGGCAGCACCCAGTGGGCGAGGGCGGCGAGGCGGTTGATCTCGGTAATCATCTGTTGCTCGTTGGCCCACAGGCTCGGGCGCAGGTTCGGGTCGAAGGACACGCTGCGCCCGGCATCGCGCATGCGGGTCATCAATTCGAAAGACATTTCCCGGGCCGTTTCGGACAGCGCCGGGGGAATACCGGTGGCGTGCAAGTGCCGGGCGTTCAGTAATTCAGGCGCGATCGACTGCCGCGACAGATGACTCGCCGCCGACCCGCGCCGGAAATACTCGACCACCGGATCGCTGCCATCGTCGGTGCGCGACTTGAGTTGAAAACCGGTGGGGTGTGCGGTGTCGATGGCGACGTTGCTGCAATCCAGGCCTTCTTTTTCCAGGGTGTCGATCACGAACCGTCCCAGCGAATCAGCGCCCACCCGGCTCAACCAGGCCACGTTAAAACCCAACCGCGACAAGCCAATGGCGACATTGCTGTCAGCCCCGGCAATGCGTTTGTGGAAGTGGCCGACATCGGCCAGGTCGCCGTTCTGCTCGGCGACGAACATCGCCATGGTTTCGCCGAACGACAGGATATCGATCTCAGACATGAGCGCTCTCCAATCGGGTTTGACCGAGGCGGGCGAGGGTGGCGACGTGCTCGGTGGTCAACTGCACCAGATCGTCGCCTTGCAGCGGGTATTCCGCCGCCCGCATGACGCCTTGGGCCATGTGCCGCATCAGTTGTTCCCACAGATGCAGGTCACTGGCGGCCGGCGGTATGGCGACCAGTTTGCCGTCAGCCCGGCGCGTCACGGCTTTGCAGTGCACATAGCCGACGTGGCGACCGAGCAACCGCGCGGCGCTGGCGGCGGACTGGTCTTGCCAATGCCAGTTGCCGATGTCGAAGGTCATTTTGACCGGCAGGTTGTGTTGCTCGATTTCAGTAAAAAACCGTTGGAACGGCTCGATGCGGCCGCCGTGCAAGGTTTGATCGTTTTCCACCAGCAACTGCACAGCACTTTTGCCCAGTACGCGGGACAAGGTCTGGAGGTCGCTGTTGTCGGTGAAATAACCCAGGGACACTTTCAGCCATTTGGCACCGAATGCCTGGGCGCGCTGTAACGCAGAGATCAGTTCGGGATTGGGTTTGGACTGGCCGGCCAGCCACAACTCCATCGGCGAGGAATACACGCTTTCGAGGCCTCGAGCCTGAGTGGCGTCAGCCAGTTGCGCGGGGTCTTCGACGGTCAGCAGTTCTTCGCGCCATTCGATGCGCGTGGCGCCCGCGGCGGCCAACACGTCGATAAACGATCCCTGGCCGCGTTGGCGAACAAGGTCGGCGCCGTAGCTCGACAGGCTGATGGAAACGGGTGGTTTATTCATTGTTGTATACCTCTGAAACCGGTTTCATTTTTGTTCAAAAAAAGTCTGTGATTGCGTGGTGACCTTCAGGGCCTCATCGCGGGCAAGCCCGCTCCCACAGTTGATTGAGGTGGAACATAAATCTGAATCCACCACCGCCCCCTGTGGGAGCGGGCTTGCCCGCGATGAGGCCAGAACTATCACCGAGAATTCCCAAGAGTCGACCCACGCACAATCAACCGCGCCGAAAAATCCAGGGTCCGCACTGGCCCGACATCACCGCGCAAACGCTTGAGCAAACACTCAAACGCACGGGCACCAATTTCGGCCGTTGGCTGGGCGAGGGCGGTGATGCCGCTGCCCACCAGCGGGTACCAATCCAGATCATCGAGGGCGATCAGGCCGACGTCCTCGAACAGATTGCACTTCAGTTCACGCAACGAATGGGTGCTGGCCAGCGCGGCGATTCCGTTGGCGCAGAACAGCGCTTTCGGGCCGGGGCCGGGCGTTTCGAGGAAGGTTTTCAGTTTGGCGGTCAGTTCACTACCGGTTTCGAGGAGGGTGCCGCGCAGGGTCGGGCGTTGTTCGATCTGCGCCTTGAAGCTGCTGACCCGCTCGATCCGCGAACTGGTGCCGTCATAGGGTTCAGTGACCAGCAGCACGTCGCGATAGCCGCGTTCTTGCAAATGGGCGAGGGCCATTTCAACGGCGGCAGGATTGTCCAGCCCGACCAGATCACTCTCCAGCTGCTCGACCTTGCGATCCACCAGTACCAGCGGCATTTCCCGATGCAGTTCGCGCAATTCGTCGCGGTGATGGCCGAGGGTGTTCACGATCAGCCCTTCAATGTTGTAGGAGCGCAGCAGGGCCAGGTGCTGGCGTTCCTGCTCGTCATCGCGATCGGTGTTGCACACCACCAGGCTGTAACCGTGCTGACGGCAGGCGGTTTCCACCCCGTGCATCACGGCAATCGAATAAGGGTTACGGATATCGGCGACCAGCATACCGATCAGGCGGGTTCGGCCGCGCTTCAGACCGCGAGCCATCTGGTTCGGGCGATAGCCCAGTTCGGCAATCGCCTGCTCGATGCGCAAGGCAGTGGCATCGGAGAGCAGGGCGCGGTCATCGCCGATGAAGCGCGAGACGCTGGCCTTGGAGACCTTGGCGTGTTCGGCGACGTCGAGCATGGTCACGCGGCTGCGCTGGGCGGTGGAGAAGTCGTTCACGGCAGGAACTCTTGTTATTGGTGGTATTTCCTGAAACCGGTTTCATACAACACCACCTTGCCGTATTACGTCAAGTGAAGGAAGCCCCATAGAAAACGTTAAAACAGGTGTGTATCCGACGAACGGTAGCAAAACCTGTCATATATGACAGTTGGCGAAACGTTAGTGCTAGCGCTTAATTTCTCCATGCAATGTTCTTACGAATCTTCGATTTATTTACACGCGAGTCAGAACGGAGTTGATTCATGACAAGTTCACAATCGCCATCATTAGGACTCAGCTCTATTGGTATTCTGGCGGATCCTCTGATTGTCAATGGCGTGGATAAAAACGATCCGGACGGACATTTGCCTCTGGAGCTGCTATTAAAAGGTACGCTCATTATTGTTCCGCTTTGGGCGGATCCCGGAATCAACGATCAATTGGTGGTGACTTGGCTGCAAGGTGACTTCAGCACAATCATCTTCGATGATGTGCTTCGCGCGAGGGTAAACGACCCGGTTATTGAAGTGCCGTTATCACCACAACAAATGTCTATGGATGGAATTGCATTTGTCCAATACCGGGTCTGGAAACGCGGCGGTGGTAATTCGGATGATTCTCCCCTTCGTAAGCTGACCATTGATCACACACCTTTGCTGTTGATGGAAGAGCCAGAGTTTCCTCATGCAACGCTATGGGGGTATCTCAATAACAATACCGTGCCGCCATTAACTCAAGGTGTCATTGTCTTTGTTCCGCACAGCAGAAATATTGCTCTTGTTGATGATGTCAATGAAGTGCACTGGAGGGGATATTCCAGTCTCAATGGCAGTGGCAATCCAGTGCAAGGCACTGAGGGTGTTTGGTCAAAGCAATTAAATTCGAATGATGTTGAAAGAGGCTATTCGCAGACGATTCCATTCGAAAAATACGTGCGACCATTGATCGATAATGACTCGGCAGTTGTTGTTTGTCGCCTGTTCAGAGGCAGTCGCCTGATTGCTGAATCCAAGAAAGGATTAGTAAAGATCGATAGGGTAACCCCTGGAGAAAATGGGCCGTATGGCTTAAGCGTAAGTTCATTTGGTATACAAGGAGTTTCAAAAATGAAATATGAAATGTTGCCTCCCATACTTCGGTTGATGTCAGCGCGCTCTGGAACGCTTGTGGTGGATGCGTCCGTCGACAAACTGGCAGATGACTCTATTCCAGTAAGCGTTCTGGATTCGGGGAAGATAGTTTTCAAGGCGGATAATTTTGCGGATCCTCAAGATAACGACGAAATTGATGTTTATTACAAGGTCGTGGGCGGCTCGGATACACCAGCTGGGACATTTAAGCTGGGAGCAGCGGCAGGACGCCAATACCCGGTTGAACTCGAAGTTGATGCAAGTCTGTTCCCTGAGGAGTTGACACCCGCTGCCCCTACGCGATACGAAGTCAGGTATGAAATTTTCAAAGGCGGTGGTGGTACATCGGATGACTCGAACATCATCACGTTTGTCATCGACCGTACAGCCCCGTACGAAGTCAAAACCCCCGCACGTCGAAAAAACAAACCCACTCCAGCCGTGACCATTTCCAACCTGCCTGCGGCGCCGGCACGTATTGTGGATGAGACATGGATGACGGCTAACCCGAAACTGCTTTGCACAGTGCCCGTCGCTTACCCATTGCGGAGACTTGATGACGAACTTCGGTATTTTGTGAGTTCTGGAACTACCGTCATTGAGGTTTTCAAAGGTGAGGTTCCCTCAACAGGCGTGTTTGAGGTTGATACCGCCGAGCTACGCAAACTGCCAAATCTGACACGGGTTTCTCACTTGTACGAATGGCAGGATTTACCTGGCAACCTGAGCTCGCGTTCTGACGCTGCACCTATTTTTGATCTGCGGCTTGCACAAGACCCTGTTTTGCTCCCCCCGCAAGTATCCAAGACCGATCCAAACCAGAGCATTCCTCTTTATCTGGATGACTTTGTAGCCGGCGTTCCTCCGGTTCTTGCGGTGGTCAAACAACCACTGCATGGTATCGCAACGGATGACATCAAACTGATCATCGAAGATGCTGCTGATCCGACGGTGTTCGTTGAGTTCGGTCCGCTTCCGCTCGGTACCGCAGATGTAAGCTTCACACTTGATTACACCGAACTTGCAAAGCTATTTGGCAGTGCTACTGAATCTAAAGAAGTAAAAGTTTGGTACGAGCATGTTCGGGATGGGAAAATACTGGATGGCCCGGGTATTTTCATTGATCTGGACTTTGTGCACGCCGGTCCGTCAAATCCTGATTTACCTGACCTGACCAACACTGATCTGGCACTGGTAACGGTGACTGGCGCGTCCAATACGGATAACACCATTCTGCCGGGTGATCGAGACAAGCCTGGCAAAGTCAAAGTACCGGTTTGGTTTGATTTTCCGGCTGTTGCGAACGGTGAGGAAATCGATTTCTACATCGACGGTAAGTTCGCCGGTAATTTCAAGCCTTTTGGCGGCGAGACCGAATTTTCGGCAGACATTGAAGCATTGTTTCTTGGAGCATTGCCAACCGCAACAGTAAAGGCGTACTACACGGTTAAAAGAGCGGGTAGCGACAAAAATATCATCAAGTCTCGTGAACGGGATGTGGTGATAAATGCCAGGAAAGTCTTGCTTCAAGTGCCGACGATTCGTATTCGAAGCCGCGACGAAATCGCCTGTTTTGCAATGGATACTGCGACAACTAACTGGAAATTGGCCGTTACAATTCCCAAAGATCCAGTGAACTTGCCACAAGGTAAATCGGTTACCGTCTTTTTTGCTGGTGTGACAGATTTAACTGGCGCTACAGAAGTGCCGGGCACTCGAGATTCGGTTGTGTATTCCATCAAGGCTCCAGGTACACCCGACATCGCGCAAGTCGGTACAGCTGATAAGTTTAAACTGAATCAGCCGGTACAAGGTGCAGTAGCATTCGGCAAGTATTGGTACGAAACAGATATTGGTGGTGTTCAGACCTCGGAGCCGGTGGTCAAGTCGTTTGACATCATTAATACAAGTTTCGATTACTGTGACCGATTGCCTGCACCTGCACCGTAACAAAAGCAAGGGTCGAATCTGTCAGGGGAGAGTGATCTCCCTTGGCAGATGTCGTTATGTGTCGCAGCGACATTAGCGAATTAACGCACAACAGCGCTCGGATTTTCCGCTTTGCATGCAGGATTATTCCTACATTCAGGGTGGGGCTCGGTAACTATTCTGTCGGACGCTTTCTGGGGGGAGATCTTTATATCCTGTCGGAGAAGTCATTTTTGCGGTGTCGTCTTTTGTCAGGTAAAAACAATGTCTCGTATTTCGTGTTCGGTTCGCGGTGGCGCAGCCGCTTGTTTACTCAGTTCCGTAGTTTTAGTTTCTTCCAATGCTTTCGCTGCAATACTTCCACCCGGTAACAGCGCCATAGTCAACAATGCATCTCCCCTTGAGAACTGGGGTGTTTCCAATGGCGGAACGCTTACCATCGATGGGGGGCAGGCTCTTACAATCAGCGCACAACGTGCAAATGTCGTTTTCAATGGTGGCCAGAGCCTTCGCATAGATGCCAATACCTCGGCCTTGAATCTCTCGAGGGCTACAGTCGACAGCGCTGCCGGAAGGGGGGCAATTCAGCTGATCGATAGTTCTGCCACTATCGACTTCAGCACGATCACCAGCACCAATAGTTTTGGGCTTTTGTTAGGACGCAACATCAACACCCCTGCCTCATCAAGCGCCACGGTCACCGGTGGAAGTGTAATCACCGGTGCTCCAGGCGGCGCCAATGCCGTTGGTTTTGCGGTGTTGAAACTTGAAAACTCCACAGTCCGCGGCACAGGAGCAACCAGCTATGGCGTTCAGTTAGGCGGGGCAACGCTTTCCTCGACGGGCAGCACCATTTCCGGCGTGCAAGATGGCTTGCAAATCATTACCGACAATACTGGTGTCAACGCCAGCACGGTAACACTCAACAATACCCGCGTGACGGGCGGAACGGGTTCGGCAATCGTTCTGGGTTCGTCCGGGGCCGCCGGCGCAGTCGCCAACATCAATGTTCTCGGCAGCACTGAACTGATTGGCGGCAACGGTACGTTGTTGCAAGCGACAAATCGTTCTACTGCCAATCTTACCGTCGACGCCAGTGCCTTGAAGGGTAATGTGATTGTCGACACCGGCAGTACCGTCGCGCTGTCGATGCAAAACGCAGCGTCTATCGAAGGCAATCTTCAAAACGTTACGCGGGTAAATCTCGATTCCCGCAGCGTACTGAACGGCAATGTGCTGGCAGTTGCAGGCACGGGTGCCACGGTCAACCTGAACAACGGCTCTACGATCAACGGCAATGTTGAAAATGTCGCCAGCCTGTCGCTGAACAATGCGAGCAGCATGACCGGGGACGTAAACACGGATACCGGCAGTTCGTGGGTAAATCTCGACTCCCGCAGCGTATTGAACGGCAATGTGCTGGCAGTTGCAGGCACGGGTGCCACGGTCAACCTGAACAACGGCTCTGCGATCAACGGCAATGTCGAAAATGTCGCCAGCCTGTCGCTGAATAATGCGAGCAGCATGACCGGGGACGTAAACATGGACACCGGCAGCTCGCGGGTAACTCTCGACACCGGCAGCGTATTGAACGGCAATGTGCTGGCAGTTGCAGGCACGGGTGCTACGGTCGACCTGAACAACCGCTCTGCGATCAACGGCAATGTCGAAAATGTCGCCAGCCTGTCGCTGAACAATGCGAGCAGCATGACCGGGGACGTCAGTACGGATACCAATGGCAGCGTGCTGCTGGACAACAGTTCGGTACTGACCGGCCAGATCAACAATTCCGGCAACCTCAATATCAACAACGCAGCGCAGTGGGTGATGACCGGCGACAGTAACGTGCAACGACTTGCCCTGAATGACGGCGTGGTTCGCATGGGTACCAACGAGCAGTTCCAGCAACTGAACGTGGGTGATCTTTCCGGTAAGGGTACGTTTGTGATGGGCAGCGATCTGGGCAACGGTGACACCGATTTCCTGAACGTCACCGGCAACGCGAGCGGGCAACATCAACTGCAGATCACCGCTACCGGTACGACACCTGTCACGGCCGAAGCGGTGAAGGTCGGTAATATCGCCGCTGGCGACGCGAGCTTCTCGCTGGGCGGTCGTGAAACCGTGGACGCAGGTACGTTTGTGTACCGATTGGCCAAGGAAGGTCAGGGTTTGTACCTGAACCCGGACAAGGAAACCGTCAGTACTTCAAGTAATACTGCGTTGGCCCTGGCCGGGAGTGCGCGCAGTGTGCTGAATGCTGAAGGGGCCATGCTCAGCGACCAATTGGGAGACCGAAGCCTGAGCGTCCGACCGGAAGCATCGATGCGCTCGATGAACGACAGCTCGGTGAAAAACCTCAGCAACAGTGTCTGGGTTCGCACTTATGGCAACCAGTACAACGTGGGTAACGCCTATGGTGATGGCTACACCCAGAATCAGACCGGCATTACTGGTGGTGCCGACACAACAGTGGATCTTGGTGGCAGGTCTTGGGTGTTGGGCGGATTCGTCGGAACAAGCCATACCAAAATGGACCTCAAATACGACTCCAGCGCCACCGTCGACAGCCTGAATGCCGGTGTTTACGGCAGCACGTTCGATGTTGAAAGCGGTGTATTCGTCAATGTCATGGCCAAGATCAACCAGTTCGATAACAAGGCCAAGGTCACCATGAGTGATGGCACTCGGGCCAAGGGTGATTACAAGGCCTTGGGCGCCAGTGGATCGGTGGCCGTAGGCAAGCATATCCGTCTCAAGGATGATTATTTTGTCGAGCCTCAAGTACAGGTCTCGACGGGGGTCATCCAAAGTGAGAGCTACAAGCTCGACAATGGTCTCGAAGTCAAAGCCGATACCATGCGTTCCTTTCAAGGCAAGGTGGGTGTTCGTGGTGGACGTGTCATCACCCTCGACAACGGCAGCCTGTTAGAGCCGAGCCTGTCCACAGCGGTCAATCATGAGTTTGTGAAAACCAACGAGGTCAAGATCAACGACGACAGCTTCGATGATGATCGCGCCAGCAGCTCTATCGAATATGGCGCCGGCTTGAAGTGGACACCGGCGCAACGCAACTGGCAGGTTTCCGGCCAAGTGGGTGGCAGCAAAGGTACAACGGTCAGTCAGGATTGGAGCGGTAGCTTGAGGCTGAGTTACTTCTTCTAATAGAGGGAGTGGCTTGCGGCCATTCAACACAAAAATGCCCCGAATGTTTCGGGGCATTTTTATACCTGTTGTGCTGACGCAGTGCGTCAAGTCAACGTGAGCCAGGCAGAACCCAGTAGCAGCAGTGCCATTGCCTGATTAAACCGCTGGATGGCTTTTGCCGAGCCAAGCCATCTGGTTGCTCCCTTTCCCAACAATGCCCAAACACCCAGACACGGCAGCGAGACCAGGAAAAATGCCAGCGACAGGCAGACAATTTGCAACTGTCGATTATCGCCGGATCCGGCAAATACACCGACCACGGCAAAGGCCATCATCCAGGTCTTGGGATTGACCAGTTGTAAGCCAGCGGCCGCCCATAATCCAAACCTTTGCTTGTGTCCTTCATCAACATCGAAGGTCGTGACCGGTGTATGGAATATTTGCCAGGCTAAATAGCTAAGCCAGGCGATTCCGCTCCATTTCATCAGCGATTGCACCCGTGGTAGTCCGGCAAGTGACTGACCAACACCGCTGCCTACTAACAACACAATCAATGCCGCACTGGCGCAGGCGCCAAAAATGATCGGCAATGCGGCTTTGAAACCGTACCTCGCGCTATTACTCAGCACCAGAATATTGGTCGGCCCCGGCGTGATGGAGGCGACGAAAGCGAACAGCAAAAATGGCAACAGCGTCGGAAAGGTGGACAACATGGCATCGGACTCCTTGAATGATCTCAGGAGCCGATCCTCACAAAGTCCGGGTCATGCGTCTGGAAGATTTGAGCAGCGCTTGCGATACAGCGCCGGCGTCAAACCATAAGCGCGGACGAACCAGCGCCCTAGATGACTCTGATCGGCAAACCCCAGTTCCATCGCCACCGTCGCCGGTTGCTCGCCACGGGCCAGCTTTCGCCGGGCGGTCGCCAGGCGCAATTGCACGAGGTAGGCGTGGGGTGCCATGCCATAAGCGGCCTTGAAGGCGCGGGTCAGGCGGAAGCGGTCAACGCCTGTTGCGACAGCCAGTTGGTCGAGGCCGATGTCGTATTGAGCGTTGGCGTGCAGGTACTCCCGTGCCTTCTGCGCCACCAGCGGCAGGCGCGGATCCTCGCCATACCGGGCGCGCCAGTGCAGATGACTGGTCAGGCGTTCGAGCAAACCGTCGAGGGCGGTCTGGCGGACGATTTTCAGCTCACCGTGATGCAGGGTTTGAAACGCCAGGCTGGTGGCGTGGGCGAGCCGCGAGTCGCTGGCCAGGGTGTTGGCGAAACTCAATTGACTGTTGTCGGGGGCATTTTCGAAGACTGCACTGAGTTCACGTTTCAGCCACTGCGTGTCGAGGTACAGCATGCGGTAGGTGAAACCGTCTTCGGTCGGCGCTTCACCGTCGTGGATGTCACCCGGCTCGAGCAGAAACACCTTGCCCGGCGTGCTTTGGTGCTTTGCTCGCCGACAGTGAAACTGCTGAACCCCTTGTTCGGTGACGCCCACCAGATAGCTGTCATGCCAGTGCGGGTCGTAGGCATGTCCTTCGAAATGCGCGCGCAGGGTCTCGATGCCGGTGTCGGCGTCCTGGGCCAGGTCGATCCAGTTGTGAGTCGTCATGCTGCACCTGTGAGACGGTTAGCCGACTTATTTAACGCCTGCGCCGAGGGCGATGACTAGAACGTTTGTGCAGGGATCAGTTGAACAGTCCCGCCGCGATGTTGATCGAGAACCCGAGAATGGCCGTGTTGAACAGAAAGCCGATCAGCGACTGCGCCAGGACAATCTTGCGCAAATCCCGAGTTGCCACGCCGACATCGGACGTCTGTACCGCCGCACTGATGGTGAACGAGAAATACAGAAAGTCCCAGTAATTGGGGGTTTCCAGCCCTTCTGCAAAGCGCAGCGCCAAGTCCTTACCGTCCCAGGTGTAGAACAGACGGGCGTAGTGCACGCTGAAAATCACCCCGATCAGCAGCCATGAACCGATCACGGTCAATGCAGTAAAGCCGTAGTGCAACAGTTTGCGGGTCGTTTCCAGGTCCCTGCTGCCGGCCAGTTCAAAGGCGATGGTCGCCAGGCTCGCCACCGCGGCGATGCATACAACAAACAGCACCAGCCCGGCGTTTTCGTCTTCGACCTCGGCAATGCGCTTCACGTCCGGCGCTTTGGCGCGCGCGGTGAGCCAGAGCATCAGGACCAGGTAAGTCCAGACCCCGGCGTTCCAGCCGAAGAGGATTTTGCTGATGATCGAGTCGGCCGGCGTCAGAATGCCCACGGCAATGCCAAGCGCGGCGGCGGAGGAGAGGCGAGGGTGGGTGCGGGCGAGGAAGGGCATGTGAACTCGATGCGTCAGGGCTTTGCAAACACCTTAGCCCAGCGCAGTTCGTTGTGACCACTGGTGAAACCAATGAGGATCCCTGTGGGAGCGAGCTTGCTCGCGATAGCGGCATAACAGCCAACATGGGTATCGACTGTTATGGCCTCATCGCGAGCAAGCTCGCTCCCACAGGGTAGGTGGTGTGGGTTAGAGGTCGTTATGCCGCTTGCGGACCAATTTCATCACCACCACAAAAAACACCGGCACAAACACCACCGCCAGCGTCGCCGTGATCATCCCGCCAATCACCCCCGTACCGATGGCCTGCTGACTGGCCGAACTGGCACCGGTGGCAATCGCCAGCGGCACCACGCCGAGGATGAACGCCATCGACGTCATCACGATCGGCCGCAGTCGCAGGCGCGCGGCTTGCAGGGTGGCGTCGATCAGGTCATGGCCTTCGTCGTACAGGCTCTTGGCGAATTCGATGATCAGGATCGCGTTCTTCGCCGACAGCCCGATGATGGTGATCAATCCAACCTTGAAGAACACGTCGTTGGGCATCCCGCGAAAAGTCACGGCCAGTACCGCGCCGAGCACGCCAAGCGGCACCACCAGCAGCACCGAGGTCGGAATCGACCAGCTCTCATACAACGCGGCCAGACACAGAAACACGATCAATAGCGACAGCCCGAGCAGGATCGGAGCCTGACTGCCGGACAAGCGTTCTTGCAACGACAACCCGGTCCATTCCTGGCCCAATCCCGCCGGCCCTTGCGCCACCAGCCGTTCGATTTCGGCCATGGCTTCGCCGGTGCTGTGACCGGGCGACGGTTCGCCGGAAATGCTGATCGCCGGGTAGCCGTTGTAGCGAGTCAATTGCGCCGGCCCCTGGGTCCACTTGGCCTGGACGAAGGCCGACAACGGCACCATTTTCCCGACGCTGTTGCGCACGTGAATCTTCAGCAGATCGGCGACCTGACTGCGCTGATCGCCTTCGGCCTGAACCACCACCCGCTGCATCCGCCCCTGATTGGGGAAGTCGTTGATGTAGGCCGAACCGACGGCGGTGGACAGCACATTGCCAATGTCGGCAAAGGAAACGCCCAACGCGTTCGCCTGTTTGCGGTCGACTACCAGTTGCACCTGCGGCGCTTCGGCCAGCGCGCTTTCGCGCACGTTCATCAGGATCGGGCTTTTTTCGGCGGCAGCGAGCAATTCACTGCGTGCCTGCATCAGCGTGGCATGGCCAAGACCGCCACGGTCCTGCAGGCGGAACTCGAAACCGCTGGAGGTGCCAAGACCGTCAACCGGCGGCGGCAGTACCGCAAAAGCTACGGCTTCCTTGATCTGGCTCAACGCGATGTTGGCGCGATCAGCAATGGAACTGGCCGAGTCATCGCTGCCCCGATCAGACCAGTCTTTGAGCGTGGTAAACGCCAACGCGGCGTTCTGCCCGCTACCGGAGAAGCTGAAACCGAGAATCACCGTGCTGTCGCCAACGCCCGGCTCGTTAGCGTTGTGGGCTTCGATCTGCTCGACCACCTGCACCGTGCGGTTCTTGCTCGCACCCGGCGGCAGTTGAATGTCGGTGATGGTGTAACCCTGATCCTCCACCGGCAGGAACGAGGAGGGCAGTCGACTGAAGCACACGCCCAATCCGATCAGCAGCACGCCGTAGATCAGCAAGTAACGTCCCGTGCGTTTCAGCGCATAGGCGACCCAGCCCTGATAACGCTCGGTCAGTTGCTCGAAACGCCGGTTGAACCAGCCGAAGAACCCGCGCCTCTCGTGATGTTCGCCCTTGGCAATCGGCTTGAGCAGCGTCGCGCACAACGCCGGGGTCAAGGTCAGGGCGAGGAACGCCGAGAACAGAATCGAAGTCGCCATGGACAGCGAGAATTGCCGGTAAATCACCCCGACCGACCCCTGCATGAACGCCATCGGAATGAACACCGCGACCAGCACCAGCGTGATACCGATGATCGCCCCGGTGATCTGCTTCATCGCCTTGCGCGTTGCCTCTTTGGGCGACAGGCCTTCGGTGGCCATGATCCGCTCGACGTTTTCCACCACCACAATCGCGTCATCCACCAGGATGCCGATCGCCAGTACCATGCCGAACATGGTCAGCACGTTGATCGAGAAGCCGAGGGCCAACATGGTCGCAAAGGTGCCCATCAGCGCCACCGGCACCACCAGGGTCGGAATCAGCGTGTAGCGGATGTTTTGCAGGAACAGGAACATCACCGCAAACACCAGCAACATCGCCTCGCCGAGGGTGTAAACCACCTTGGTGATCGAGACTTTGACGAAGGGCGAGGTGTCATACGGGATCTTGTATTCCACGCCAGCCGGGAAGTAGCGCGCCAGTTCGTCCATCTTCGCCCGCACCAGGGTCGCGGTACTCAAGGCGTTGGCGCCCGGTGCCAACTGCACGCTGACGGCGGTCGACGGTTTGCCGTTGAGGCGGGTGGAGAACTGGTATTCCTGACTGCCGATCTCGACGCGCGCCACGTCTTTGATGCGCACAGTTGAGCCGTCGGGATTGGCTTTCAGGACGATGTCGGCGAATTCTTCCGGTGTCGACAACTGGCCTTTGACCAGAATGGTCGCGGTGATTTCCTGAGTGGTGCGGGTCGGCAAGTCGCCGATGCTGCCCGCCGACACTTGCGCGTTCTGCGCGACGATGGCGGCATTGACGTCGGCCGGGGTCAGGTTGAAACCGATCAGCTTTTGCGGGTCGATCCAGATCCGCATGGCCCGTTCGGCACCGTACAGCTGCGCCTTGCCGACGCCGTCCAGACGCTTGATCTCGTTCATCACGTTGCGCGCCAGGTAATCGCTGAGCGCCACGTCGTCGAGCTTGCCGTCGCTGGAGGTGAGGGTGATCAGCAGCAGGAAGCCGGCGGAGACTTTCTCCACCTGCAAACCCTGCTGTGTCACCGCTTGAGGCAGACGCGACTCGACCACTTTCAAGCGGTTTTGCACATCGACCTGAGCCATTTCCGGATCGGTGCCCGGCTGGAACGTCGCGGTGATGGTGGCGCTGCCGAGGCTGCTCTGGGATTCGAAATACAGCAGATGGTCAGCGCCGTTGAGTTCTTCCTCGATCAGGCTGACCACGCTTTCGTCCACGGTTTGCGCCGAAGCACCGGGGTACACGGCGTAGATTTCGACTTTCGGCGGCGCTACGTTGGGGTATTGCGCCACCGGCAACTGTGGAATGGCCAGGGCGCCGGCCAACAGGATGAACAGGGCAACCACCCAGGCGAACACCGGGCGATCGATAAAGAACTGCGGCATAAAGAAGCGTCCTGCTTACTGACCAGAAGCCTGGGCAAGTGGAAGAGGGGTGTCGTCGATCTGCACCTGTTCGCCGGGACGAGCGTGCTGCAGGCCTTCGGTGACGATGCGATCACCGGGCTTGAGGCCGCCGGTGACGATCCAGCGATCGTTCTGCACGGCGCCCAGTTCGACCGGTTGCTGGCCGACCCGCTGTTCGGCGTCGAGCAACAGCACTTGGGCGATGCCGGCACTGTCACGCTGAATGGCCCGTTGCGGCACGCTGATGCCTTGGTGATTGACCGCTTGCTCCAGACGCACGCGCACGAAGCTGCCCGGCAGCAAGTCGAGGTCGGGGTTGGGGAATTCGCTGCGCAGAATGATCTGGCCGGTGCCGGGGTCGACGGTGATGTCGGCGAACAGCAACTTGCCGGGCAACGGATAGAGACTGCCGTCGTCCTGGATCAGCGTGGCTTTGGCCTGGTCCTGACCGACCTGCTGCAACTGGCCGGAACGGAACGCCCGGCGCAGGTCGTTGAGTTCGCGGGTCGATTGGGTAAGGTCGGCGTGGATCGGGTTCAGTTGCTGAATCAATGCCAGCGGTGTGGTTTCGTTCTGCCCGACCAGTGCGCCTTCGGTCACCAACGCGCGGCCGATGCGCCCGGAGATCGGCGCCGTGACCGTGGCGTAACCCAGGTTGAGTTTCGCCCGTTCCACGGCGGCTTTGTTCGCAGCGACGTCGGCAGCCGTTTGCCGGGCACTGGCCCGGGCGTTGTCATAATCCTGGCCGCTGATGGCATTGCCTTCGATCAACTGCGCGTAACGCTGCTCTTGCAGGCGCGCCTGGAACGCATTGGCTTCAGCCTTGCGCAGCGCCGCTTCAGCGCTGTCCAGGTCTGCCTTGAACGGCGCCGGGTCGATACGGAACAACACTTCGCCTTTTTTCACATCACTGCCTTCACGGAACGCCCGTTGCAACACCACCCCGGCAACCCGGGCGCGGACTTCGGCAATGCGTGGCGCGGCAATCCGCCCGCTCAGTTCACTGGTGATCGACAGGGGGCTGGCTTGGATGGTTTCGATGCGAACCGTGGCCAGAGGCGCCTGTTCTTCGGCCGTCGAGGCCTTGTCACAAGCGCTCAGCGTCACCGCCAGTGCAATCAGGCTGAGCCTGGCAAGCAGATTCTTTGACATGTAATACCCCAATAATGACCCCCCGCATCCTACGGGGAGGCGACGAGGGTAGCGGTGAAGCTTTGTAGGCGCTGTGTGAAATTGTGTAAGGGTTTTACTCAGGCATGGGCGAGGGCGTATATCCTTGGCGACTTGATTTTTTCTGCGACTGTTATGCCGCTATCGCGAGCAAGCTCGCTCCCACATTTGAAATGCATTCCCCTGTGGGAGCGAGCTTGCTCGCGAAGAGGCCCTAAGCATCGCCACAGCACTTTCTGGAACACCCCATGCCCAACATCCTCCTGGTCGAAGACGACACCGCGCTCTCCGAATTGATTGCCAGTTACCTGGAACGCAACGGCTATAGCGTCAGCGTGATCAGCCGTGGTGACCATGTGCGCGAACGTGCGCGGGTCAATCCGCCGGACCTGGTGATCCTCGACCTGATGCTGCCGGGGCTCGATGGCCTGCAAGTATGCCGCTTGCTGCGCGCCGATTCGGCCACGTTGCCGATCCTGATGCTCACCGCCCGCGACGACAGTCACGATCAGGTGCTGGGCCTGGAAATGGGCGCCGACGACTACGTCACCAAACCCTGCGAACCGCGCGTGTTGCTGGCCCGAGTGCGGACGTTGCTGCGGCGCAGCAGCCTCACCGAACCGCAGACGGCCAACGACCGCATTCTGATGGGTAATCTGTGCATCGACCTGTCCGAGCGCACCGTGACCTGGCGCGAGCAATTGGTCGAACTGTCCAGCGGTGAATACAACCTGCTGGTGGTGCTGGCCCGGCATGCCGGCGAAGTGCTCAGTCGCGACCAGATTCTGCAACGCCTGCGCGGCATCGAGTTCAACGGCACCGACCGCTCGGTGGACGTGGCGATTTCCAAGCTGCGGCGCAAGTTCGACGACCACGCTGGCGAGGCGCGCAAGATCAAGACCGTGTGGGGCAAGGGTTATCTGTTCAGCCGTTCCGAGTGGGAATGCTGAGTCGATGTTCAGAATCCTGTTTCGCCTGTACCTGGTGACCATCGTTTCGTACAGCGCGGCGATCTATCTGGTACCTGACGTGGTGATCAAGGTCTTCCAGGAGCGCTTTGTCACCTACAACCTCGATTATTCGCGCGGGCTGCAAACCCTCATCGTCAAACAGTTTCACGCCGTGCCCCCGGAGCAGTGGTCGGCATTGGCCGCGGAGATGGACAAGGAATTCCAGCCGCTGCACATCGTGCTCACCGGTAACGACGATGCTGATTTCACCCCCGATGAGCGCAAGCGTTTGCAGCGTGGCGAGAACGTCGTGCGCATTGGCGACTGGGGCTGGCGCACCCTGGCGGTGTCGCCGCTGAACGAGCGGACGGTGGTGAAGATGGTCGTGCCGCCGGACCCGATGGACGTCAGCCTGTTGTACTGGAGCATCAACGTGCTGATCGGCGCGACCATGCTCGCCTGCCTGTTGCTGTGGCTGCGCCCGCACTGGCGCGACCTGGAACGCCTCAAAGGTACGGCTGAACGTTTCGGCAAGGGCCACCTGAGCGAGCGCACACAGATTCCCCAAAGCTCCAACATCGGCAGCCTGGCCAATGTCTTCGACACCATGGCCGGCGACATCGAGAACCTGCTTAACCAGCAGCGCGACCTGCTCAATGCCGTCTCTCACGAATTGCGCACGCCCCTGACACGACTGGATTTCGGCCTGGCGCTGGCACTGTCCGACGATTTGCCAGCCGCCAGCCGCGAGCGTCTGCAAGGTCTGGTTGCGCACATTCGCGAACTCGATGAGCTGGTGCTGGAACTGCTGTCCTACAGCCGCCTGCAAAACCCGGCGCGGCTGCCGGAGCGGGTCGAGGTGTCGCTGGATGAGTTTATCGACAGCATCCTTGGCAGCGTCGACGAAGAACTGGAATCCCCGGACATCGTTATCGATGTGCTCCTGCACGGACAACTTGAACGCTTCGCCCTCGACCCAAGGCTGACTGCCCGCGCTATTCAGAACCTGCTGCGCAATGCGATGCGCTACTGCGAAAAACGCATTCAGATTGGTGTGCGGGTGTGTGCCAAGGGGGCTGAAATCTGGGTGGACGATGACGGGATCGGTATTCCGGATGAGGAGCGTGAGCGGATTTTCGAACCGTTCTATCGGCTGGATCGCAGTCGGGATCGGGCCACTGGCGGGTTTGGTCTGGGGTTGGCCATCAGTCGTCGGGCGTTGGAAGCACAGGGCGGCACGCTCACCGTTGAAGCGTCGCCGCTGGGTGGGGCACGGTTCCGTTTGTGGTTGCCAGCTACGGCTTGAATCGAGAACACCCGAATCGACGGACGGTAGTGATTGTCGGGCTGTTTTCGGCCTGACCTGTCACATTTGACAGTAGCCAGACAGGCGCCATGGATGTTCCATAGCCTCCACAGCCTTCCACCTTTTCCATCCCCGGAACGCTGCCAATGACAGGGAGCGCTTCCATGACCGACATGTCCGTACTGACGCTATACGCGCCACGAATTCCAGGCTGGAAAGATGTTGTGCCTGGCGCAATCAACGCTCACGGCGGGATTCCACTGGCGCTGACCTATCTCTATCCCGGACAAGGGGTAAAAGTACTGGTCGACGCTTATCTGGAACAATTGGCCGAAGACAGCATCGATCTTTACCTCAATGGCGTTGTGGTGGATGTGGCTATCGTCAAGTCCACGACGGACAAGCTGTTTAGCCTATACCTGCCCGTAAAAGCGCTGCTCGACGGACTCAATACCCTCCACTACACCGTCCGGCGCGGCTCGGAGAATATCGACTCCTCGACGACGTTGCGGGCGTGGTTCCACAAGCTACGTCCAGGACTCAAGGACCTTGAAGGTAACCACGAGTGGCACTCGGAACTGGCGATCAATGTGTTGCCGCCCAACGTGCTGGACGACGGGGTAGACCCTGAACAGGCCCGGCAAGGGGTGATTTGTACCGCGTCTTATCCTTTGACGAGAGCGTTCGACAAGATTCGCGTGAGGTGCGGGGGCGAAACGATCGACCACGTAGTCACCGAGGATGAGGCTAGATCTGGCGACCCCGTTCAGGTGCGGATCGAGGAAGCGGTGTTCAAAGAGGTCGGTGACACCGCGAAATGCGTTCTGACCTATACCGTATGGGACTGGATTGGCAACAGCGTTGACCTGGACGCACTCTGGTCGGCGGCCCTCGAACTGTTCGTCAGCCTGAACGGCATCTGGCTGGAACCACCGCTGGTGAGCGAAGACCCGAACGATGCCTCGGACGATCCGGACAGTATCGATTTGGGCAAGCTTGGAGGAAGGCCGGCGATTGCCCAAGTGCATGCGCAGCGGTCCTGGCAGCGCCAAGACGTTATCGAACTGACCTGCACGTTCACGTCCGCGACGGGCTCGACGGAGGTGCTGATCCTGAAAGAAACGGTCGTCAGTGCACCATTCATTTACAAACTGTCGGTGCCCCACGCTCACTTCGTGGCAGCGGTGGGTGGTTCAGCCACGTTCAAATATAAGCTGCTGCGCGCGGGCAAAGAGGTAGGCCGGTCCTTCACGACTCGGGTCGATGTGATTGGCGAGGCGCTGATCGATCTGCCGCTGGTGACGGTTGTGGGTGTACCGGGACTGGTGGTTGATCCGCTCGCCAGTTTGGCTGGCCAAATCGCGCGCGTCGAATTTGCCCAAGCGCAGACGGGCGACCAATGCCAACTCTTTGCCCGCCCCGTGACGGCGGATGGCCTGCCGACATTTACCGCCAAGGCGTTCAATGCTAATAAACGGGTCAATAACACGCTGACGATTGAAGACCTGGTTGCCCGACACGGCACGGTGATCCGCTTGCCGTGGGAACTGACGCGAAACGGCATCAAGACCCGCTCGAAACCGACATTGCTGACGGTTCAGAAAATTGCCGATGGGGATTCGAGACTGCCAACGCCGAAGGTGCCTCAGGCGCCGGATGACAAGGTGTTGGATTTGAGTAAGTTTGAAGGTGATGCCGAGGTGAGGGTGTTGCCGTGGTTGGGGATTCGGGAAGGGCAAGAAGTTGAACTGAAGTGTGTAGGGATAGATAGCGGGGGTGTTGAGTATGTGATTCCACTGTTGGAAGCACATAAAGTGACGGCGGCGGAGATGAACTCGGGGCTGAGTGTACCGGTGCCGCGGGGGAAACTGCAGGGATTGAAAAATGACAGCACGTTTAAGGTGAGTTTGAGTGGTTTGCTAGGTCAGAAAACTGATGAGGTAAGGTCGGTTCTGTTTCCGATGCGTGAATTGAATGTACGAGTTTCACCTACGATTCTCACTGAAAACTTTGATGATCAATTGACGCAAATTATAACTTCAGGTCAAGTGATTGAAACCTCAACTATGAAGATTGGGTTTTTATCAGGGAGCGGGCGGGCGGGGATTGCACGTATTCCGGGTGTGTCCTTCCCGGGGAAATTAGAACGTCAAACTTTGCATTTAAGTTATGAAAATGTAGGGCGACAACTCATTGCTTTGACCCTGAAGTATCCATGCCTTGAAGTCTCGTTCTGGTATGCGGCGATTAATTACGCCACGAATGCATATTTCTATGGGGTAAACGGCCTATTAGGGCAGCGATCTTTGCTTAGGACCGGGCCAGGTCCCAGTGAAATTGTTTTTTCTGAGCCAGGCATTGTTCGAATAGAGATCCAAAGCTCAAGTGACGACTGGTTTGTGTTAGATAACTTTTCATTTGTTTTGAGTCGTTGACTGTATCGGAACTAGCAAATAACGGGACGGATTTATTTACCGGTCAGTTAGCGTCTGCATTCTCTCGTAGATACCAGCAGCTGCCGAGCTTGCGAGGCTGCGTTCGAGGGCGAAGTCCTCGCCAACCCGGCGGATGCGGTTTTCCTGAAAGAACGGAGTGCTTGATTTTACGGCTGCTTCGCCCGAGCGCGGACCGAGCCGAACGCAGCCTCGCGCTGCTCGACAGCTGCTACAGGGGGTTAGCCTGGCACTTCGGTTGATTGAATCAACCCAACCTCAGCTCCCTGCATCCGATCGATTGCCGCGGCCAGCGAGCCTTCCAGATCAATCGCCCGACACGCATCCATCACCACAAACGCGTTAAACCCTGCCGCCCGCGCATCCAGTGCGGAAAACATCACGCAGAAATCGAGTGCCAGCCCAACCAGATAGACCGTGTCGACACCGCGTTCCTTCAAGTACCCGGCCAAGCCTGTGGTGGTCGTTCGGTCCGCCTCCAGAAACGCCGAGTAACTGTCGATGTCCGGGTTGCAGCCCTTGCGGATGATCAATTGGGCGTGGGGCAAGTGCAGATCCTTGTGCAACTCGGCACCGGGCGTGGCCCGCACGCAATGGTCCGGCCAGAGCGTCTGTTCGCCGTACGGCAGTTCAATTACATCGTAAGGCTTTCGGTCCGGGTGGCTGGAGGCGAAGGACGCATGTCCGGCCGGGTGCCAGTCCTGGGCGATGATGACTTGGGTGAATCGGGCGCCGAGGCGATTGATCAATGGGACGATCCGGTCGCCCTCCGGCACCGGTAGATGGCCGCCGGGGATGAAGTCGTTCTGTACGTCGATGACCAGCAAGGCTGTGCGTGAAGCAATCGGCATGGGTAGGTTCCTCCTTGGAAATGAGACACCCAGCATAGTGACAAAACGGATCACGCGCTAAGCCGGCCTCTCAACAATTTCGCCATGTCCTCCAGTTCCGCCACCGGGTTATGCCCGATCAACATCCAGGCATGTTGCATGTCAGCCCAATAGACAATGTTCATCCCATGCCGGCGCTCGCGGGTGAAATGCCGGCTGCCGCTGTTGGAGCGGGTGACGCACAGCGCCATGGGGCCGTGCGCCGGGTCCAGGTAGGTGATTTGGGCAATGGCGACGCCGTCGTACTCGAGGATTTGCGCGCGCTTGAACTCGGAGCGTGGCAAGGCCAGTTGCGCCGGCACAAGATTCAGGCCCAGACGCGCATCGATGGTCCGCAGTTGTGCTCGCTGAGCGGCTTCGTCAGTGGGCAAGTGGTCCAGGGTTTGCGGTACGTAAAGCGACATGTACTCGGCCACTAGCCCGCGCCAGTTGGTAGTTTGCTGACTCAACTGCCAACCGAGGAACAACCGATCCGCCACCACGCCACTCAGCACCAACCCGGCGGCGGCTGCGAGAAACCAGCGTCGATTCATGGTCGGGCGTTCAGGTGAAGGCAGGGTGTCGAGCATCGATTGCAAGCGGTCCACGGGCGCCTGTCGACCCAACTCATCGTAGGCCTCCTTGAACGGCAGGCTGCTGCGGGCCAGCCATTGCAGGCGCAGGTTGAGCGTCGGGTCCTCGGCAATGGCCGCGTCGATGCGAGTGCGTTGTTCGCTGTCGAGCTGGTCGTCGAGGTAGGCCACCAGTTGCTCATCCGAGGGTATCGTCGGGCGTGCGTGATCATTCATCGACGTTCTCCAGTGGAAGGGTTCGGCACGGTGTGCAATGGCGGGTACTCGGCCAGTTTCGCGCGTGCAGCGGCCAGGCGACTCATGACGGTGCCGATGGGCACGTCCAGCACGTCGGCCACTTCGCGGTAGGACAAACCTTCGACATAGGCGAGAAACACTGTTTCCCGCTGGGTTTCGGGCAGGGCATCCACACGCCTGATCACCTGAGCCGCGAGGACATGGGTTTGCGCCGCGTATTCACCGTCGAACGACAAAGCGTTGTCGGCATCCACCAGCCCCTGTCCATGACGCACTCTTCGGGAGCGAACTTCGTTGAGCCAGATCGAATGCAGAATACTCAGCAACCAGCGGTCCATGCGGGTGCCCGGGACAAACTGCCCGGCTCGCTCGAGTGCCCGCACGCAGGTCGCCTGCACCAGGTCTTCGGCGACATGCCGTTGCCGGGACAACAGCAGGCCGTAGCGCCATAAACGCGCCAGGTGCTGGCCCAGTTCTGCCCGTATTGCCTGATCGCTGGCGATGGCGACCTCCGTCTGCTCGGTGTGTCAGGTTTTCGATGAATCGTTGATGGCTTCGGCCAGGTCCTGGTATTCCTCGCAGGTGTTGCTGCCGCAGATGGTTTTGATCTGCTGCAACTGCTCCTGAGCGAGGTCCCGCCGACCTTTGATCACATACGCTTCGCCGAGGTATTCGCGAACTTGCGCGTAGTGTGGGTCAAGTTTGACCGATTGCAGGTAATAACCGATGCCTTCGTCGGTGCGCCCCAGTTTACGCGTGGCGTAGCCGCGATAGTTCAAGGCCTTGGCGGTGTTTGGCTGTTTGAGGGTGTCGAGCAGGGCCAGCGCTTCCTTATAACGACCGTCCTTGGCCAGGCGATAGGCATAATCGGTGCGATCGGCGTCCGGTACCAGGCTGCTGGTTTGCTTGAGGCATTTCTGCTGCTTGCTGTCCCAGACCTGGCCTTTGGGGCAATTGGGTTTGGCAGGCTCTTCTTCGTCGTCGCCGTTAGCCAACGCAAGCGAGCTGGAGAACGCGACGGCGAGCAACAGCGGGGCGGTGAAAACAGCAAAACGGATAGTCATGGGCAATTCTCCTGGTCGGTGAGAGATGAACACCACAGGGTGAACAATTATTCATTTCTTTCTGGCGGTCTGTGCAAGGAAAGCTCAAATCGAGGCGCTATGCTCGACAGCATTCGTTGTCGATCTGGAGCACTGCCATGAAAGATCAGGTCCATCACTCGGCGGCTGCCGGCTATAAAACCGGCGCCGAGATCTACGTTCGCGGTCGTCCGGACTATCCGCCGCAAGTGGCCGATTGGCTGACGGGCACTCTTGGTTTGCACGCGGACAAAGCCGTGGTTGATCTGGGCGCCGGCACTGGCAAGTTCACCGGTCGGCTGGTGGCGACCGGTGCGCAAGTGATTGCGGTGGAGCCAGTGGCGCAGATGCTCGAGAAATTGTCCGAAGCCTTCCCAGAAGTGCTGGCCGTCAGCGGCACCGCCATGGACCTGCCGCTGCCGGATGCGTCGGTGGACGTGGTGATCTGCGCCCAGGCGTTTCACTGGTTTGCCAGCACCGAGGCACTGACCGAAATTGCCCGTGTACTCGAACCCGGCGGCAAGCTGGGGCTGGTGTGGAATCAGCGCGATTCCCGGGTGAGTTGGGTGCCGAAACTGGATGCGATCGTCAATGCGCTGGAGGGCGATACGCCGCGCTATTACACGGGACCCTGGCGGCAGGCGTTTGCGCATGCGGCGTTCGGATCGCTGGCGGAACAGCGTTTCAGCCATGGGCATATAGGTTCGCCGGAAGATGTGATTTTCAACCGCGTGCGCTCCACCAGTTTTGTGGCGGCATTACCAGCGGAGGAGCGGGCGAAGGTTGACGAGCAGATCAGGGCGATGATCGCGGCGGAGTCTGACCTGCGTGGGAGAGACGTAGTCACGGTGCCCTATGAGACGGCGGCGTTTGTGGCGGTGAAAGGCGGTTAGCCAGACCGCAACTTTGTGGGAGCGAGCTTGCTCGCGATGGCGGACTTTCAGCCAACATTGACTTTGAATGTGTCGGCCCCATCGCGAGCAAGCTCGCTCCCACAAGGTCTGCGGTGTGCAAGTGCTTAACTGATTGCTATCAGCTCAGTACGCGAATCGGCTCTCCCGCTGACCAGGCCTGAATGTCCTCAATCATCTGCGAAAAGAACTGGTGGTAGTTCTGCTGGCTGACATACCCGACGTGGGGCGTGGCCAGCACATTGTCCAGGGTTCTGAACGGATGATGAGGCGGCAAGGGTTCTTGCTCGAAGACATCCAGCGCAGCGCCTGCCAGTCGCCGTTTCTGCAACGCCTTGATCAACGCGGCCTCATCGACAATCGGACCACGGGCAGTGTTGACCAGCAGCGCCGAGGGTTTCATCCAGTCCAGCGCCTGGGCGTCCACCAAGCCTCGGCTGCGATCGCTGAGCACCAGATGGACCGACAGCACGTCGGCCTGTTCGAACAGTTCCTGTTTGCTGACGTAGGTCACGCCGACTTCGGCTGCGCGCTCGGCGCTCAGGTTCTCGCTCCAGGCAATCACCCGCATGCCGAACACCTGACCGAACTGGGCAACGCGAGTGCCGATGCTGCCCAGACCCAGGATCGCCAGGGTCTTGCCGTGCAGGTCGCCACCCAGGCATTGCTGCCATAAACCGGCGCGCAGGGCGTTGGCTTCGACCACCAGGTTGCGGGTCGCCGCCATGATCAGCGCCCAGGTCAGTTCCGGCGCGGCGTGCTTGTAGCTGTCAGTGCCACAAACCTGGATACCCTGCGCGGCGGCGGCTTTCAGGTCCAGGGCGGCGTTACGCATGCTGCCGGTGACCAGCAGCTTGAGTTTCGGTAAGCGCCGCAGCAGGTCCTCATCGAACCGGGTGCGCTCGCGCATCACGCAGATCACCTCGAACTCGCCCAACCGTGCCGCCAGGGTTTCGTTGTCGGCAGGGTAGTCATGGATGAAGCTTACCTGGCCGATGAGGTCCAGCACCGACCAGTCCACCACATCACGGGCCACGTCCTGCCAGTCATCAATCACCGCAATCTGCACTGCCATCACCCTTACCTCATCAATGAACGGGGTTGGTTTTGTTCAGCCAGGCGAGCAGGGCCTGGTGGAATTGCGCCGGTTCTTCCATTTGCGGCGCGTGGCCCATGCCGGGGAATTCAACCAGGGTCGATTGGGGAATCAGTTTCGCCACCTGCTTGCCGAGCACGTCGTAGTGACCGATTTTCGCCTTGACCTCGGGCGGTGCGATGTCGCTGCCGATGGCCGTGGTGTCGGACGTACCGATCAGCAGCAGGGTCGGCACCTTCAGGTCCTTGAACTCGTAGTACACCGGTTGGGTGAAGATCATGTCGTAGATCAGCGCCGAATTCCACGCCACCTGTGTATGCCCCGGTCCTTTGTTCAGCCCGGCGAGCATGTCTACCCAGCGATCGAATTCCGGCTTCCAGCGGCCGCCGTAATAGGTGTTGCGTTCATAGGTGCGGATGCCGTCGGCGGTGAGTTTCAGCTCGCGTTCGTACCATTGATCAACCGTGCGATAGGGCACGCCGAGGGCTTTCCAGTCTTCCAGGCCGATGGGATTGACCAGTGCCAATTGTTCGACTTGATCGGGGTATTGCAACGCATAACGAGTGGCGAGCATGCCGCCGGTGGAATGCCCGAGCAAACTGGCCTTCTGAATGCCGAGGGCCTTGAGCAGTTGCTGGGTGTTGGCCGCCAGTTGCTGGAAGCTGTACTGATAATTGTCGGGTTTGCTGGAGGTGCAGAAACCGATCTGATCCGGGGCGATGACCCGGTAACCGGCCTCACTCAGGGCCTTGATCGAAGTGTCCCAGGTGGCACCGCAGAAGTTTTTGCCGTGCATCAGCACCACGCTGCGTCCATTGGCCTTGCCGTGGGCGGCGACATCCATGTAACCCATTTGCAGGGATTTGCCCTGGGACTCAAAGGCGAAATGCTTGACCGTGTAGGGATACTCGAAACCTTGCAGCTCCGGTCCGTATTCCGGGCCTTCGGCGTGGGCGATGACAGGCAATGCAGCGGTCAGCAGCAGGCCGGGCAGCCAGCGGGAGCGGGTGAGGGACATGGGTGAACTCCATTGGAAATCGGCCGATGCTGGATCGGCATGATTAGGGCGACATTAAACACAGGCAATCGCCGTGGATAATCGTTCAACCCATCCAGCCCAATGTGGCCATGGCCAACACACCATAACGGGCGCCTTTGGCAAGGGTCACGATCAGCAGGAATCGCCCCAGCGGCTCGCGCATCACGCCGGCCACCAGGGTCAGCGGATCACCGATCACGGGCACCCAGCTCAGCAGCAACGACCAATGACCGTAGCGCTGATATTGGACTCGGGCTTTTTCCAGATGGCGCGGGCTGACCGGAAACCAGCGCCGATCACGAAACCGCTCGATACCGCGCCCCAGCCACCAGTTCACCAGCGACCCCAGAACATTGCCCAACGTCGCCACGGCGAGCAGCGACCAGAGCCAATACTTGCCGCTGAGCAACAGCCCCACCAACACCGCTTCGGACTGCAAGGGCAGCAAGGTTGCCGCACCGAATGCGGCGAAGAACAGCCCGATGTACGCACCGAACATCAATGGGCGGGGTAGTCCGCCACTACCACGTCAGTGCCGTCTTTTTTCAGACCGATCACTTGATACGCATCGCTCATGCCGTCCATTTCCATGCCGGGTGAATCCATGGGCATGCCGGGGGCGGCAACGCCCAACAGATCGTCGCGCTTGCTCAAGGCCAGCACCTGATCGGCGGGGACATGACCTTCAACGAATTTGCCGTTGATCAAGGCGGTATGGCACGACGCCAGACGCGGAGGCACGCCGTGCTGTTGCTTGAACTCGCTCATATTGGCTTCGACGTGATCCTCGACTTTGAAGCCGTTAGCTTCCAGATGGCTGATCCATTTTTTGCAGCAACCGCAATTGGCATCGCGGTGAACCTCGATCGGGATCAAGTTGGCGGCCTGGGCCAGGGAGGAAATGAACAGGGCGCTCAGGGCGACCAGACGCAGGTGGGTTCGCATGGGGAATCTCGTTTCGAATTGCGGCCAAGAAAATGCATTCTGACCATTTTAGCCAGCATCGAGGCAGGAGATTGTTTCGAAGTAATACGAGTTTCAGCAGCCACGCATTCTTTGTAGATACCGTCTTGAACCTCACCGGGCAAGCGCAAGTTTCGGGTCATAGGGTTGGCCTGACCGCTTTTCACCCGTTCGTCGACCATGTGGCGGATTTGCACCATGCTGCGGTTGATCTCTTCGGTCACCGCGCTTTGCTGCTCGGCGGCCGTGGCGATCTGGGTGCTGAGGCGACCCGGCAGGACGGTGTCGATGGCGAAGTTGTCGAGGTGTCGTAATGGATACAAACTAACTAACCAACAGGTTAGTAGTACATATTTAGTGTCTGTACCACTTTCTGAATTAATGTATAGACCAATGAAACAGGACTCTTGCCCGGTTGTATCGTAAATGTACAAGAATTGTAAAAAGTCGGAAATAATTGTTGGTGTGGCTAGTGGCCAGGCTGATACTCGCGCGCTCTAAACCAGATTAAACAAGGAACTTTTTATGGTCGCCTCACACGGACGTCTGCATCAGATAGCGCAGTCGGGAGTTCGGTCATGACTATCGGCTATACCGGGGCCTGGACGGCCAAGGCAGGGTTGCTGGTCAAGGACACGGCGGGCGGCAAGCCTGTGACGCATAACGCCAGGGTCAAGCAGATGCTGGCATTGGTGGGTACCAATCCAACCTTGCTGAACACCGCGAAAATGGATGAGCAGAAACTGCACAGAAACATCAAAGGCTTCGACCCGGAAAACGTCACCCCCAAACAGCTGGGCAATCTCAGTGCCTTCTTGAGAGGCAAAGGCCTGATTTCCGATATTACGTCGATGACGCTAATGAATGCCGGTGACAAGTTTGACCGGTTTGGGATACAGAAAGACCCGGATGCGAAATTCAACGCACTGGAGTATTTCGCCACCCAACTGGACACCATTCAGAACAACAGTATCAGGGGTGACAAGTACGCCGTGGGCCTGATCCCTGAATACAAAACGGCGATCTACGTGCTGCAGAATTTACAAACTTACGGCAAGGGTAACGGCACGACGGTGCCGACCGACAAGGGCGTCAGCTCCAAGGCGTGAAGCCCGATTGTCCTGGCCCACTCAACTTGTCGAATGGGCCAGGTGTCGGTTACCGGTCAAGCAACTTCATGACTTCCTCCGGGTAACGTAAGCCAGCCGTGGCATTGGCCGGGAATATTGCTTCCAGCGCTTGCAAGTCGTCGCCGCTAAGCTTCACATCCAGTGCGGCCACATTTTCTTCCAGGTATTTACGCTGTTTGGTTCCCGGAATCGGGATCACGTAATCACCCTGAGCCAGTACCCATGCGAGCGCCAGTTGGCCGGCGGTCACGCCTTTTTCTGCGGCCAGGTCCTGCACTTGCTGCACCAGCAACAGATTTTTGGCGAAATTCTCGCCTTGAAAACGCGGGCTGAAGCGCCGGTAGTCGTCTGCCGCGAAATCATCAGGACTTTTCAGCGCTCCGGTGAGAAAGCCACGACCCAAAGGGCTGTAGGGGACGAAGGCAACCCCCAGACGCTGACACGCGGCCAGACAACCGTTTTCCTCTTGATCACGGCTCCACAACGAATACTCACTTTGCAGTGCACTGATCGGATGAATCTTGTGTGCCCGCTCAAGTGTTGCGACCGAGGCTTCGCTCAAACCCAGGTACCGAACCTTGCCGGCTTTCACCAGGTCGGCCATGGCGCCGACGGTTTCCTCGATGGCCACCTGCGGATCGATGCGGTGCTGGTAGTACAAATCCAGGGTTTCGACACCGAGGCGCTTGAGGGTGCCGTCGATAGAGGCGCGAATGTACTCCGGTCGGCCGTTGACGCCCCGCGCAACCGGATTGGCCGAGTCGCGGACGATACCGAATTTGCTGGCCAGAAACACCTGGTCGCGTTTGCCGACGATGGCTTTGCCGATCAGTTCTTCGTTGGTGTGCGGGCCGTACATGTCGGCGGTGTCGAGCAGGTTGATTCCCAGTTCCAGCGCGCGGTGCAGAGTGGCCGTGGCTTCGCGTATGTCCACGCCAGTCGTGTAGAAATCGGTCATGCCCATGCAGCCCAGACCAATCGCGCTCACTAGTGGACCGTTTTTGCCCAGTTGTCGTGTTTGCATGAAATCAGCTCCCTGTGAGTGTGGAGTCCATTGTTGACCTCGACAGAAACAAGATAAACCGGCTAAAACTGCTATCACTGTTCGTAATTTCTAAATAATCAGCCGGTAAGCAAAAGCAATGGACCGTTTTAACGCGATGCGCGTGTTCACCCGAATCGTCGAACTGGGAGGCTTTGCCAAGGCGGCGGATAGCCTGCAATTGCCCCGGGCCTCAGTGACCATTCTGATCAAGCAGCTGGAGGCGCATCTCGGTGTGCAGCTGCTGCAACGCACGACGCGGCAGATCAGCCTGACGCTCGACGGTGCGGCCTATTACCCTCGTTGCGTGCGGTTGCTGGCGGACCTGGAGGAAACCGAAGCGGTGTTCAGCGCTGCACGCAACAACCCCAAGGGGCTGTTGCGCGTGGACATGCCGGCGGGCGTGGGACGGTTGATGGTGATCCCGGCATTACCGCAATTTACTGCTCGATATCCCTTGATCGAGCTGGAAATCGGCTTGAACGACCGGCCTGTCGACCTGATACGCGAAGGCGTCGATTGCGTGTTGCGGGGCGGCGACTCACTGGACGATTCACTGGTGGCGCGGCCGTTGGCCATGCTGGACCAGGTCACCTGTGCCAGCCCTGACTACTTGAAGCGATACGGAACGCCCCAGTGCCTGGCTGACCTTGAGGGTCATCAGATGGTGGAGTACTTCTCCAGCAGCAACGGCAAACGGTATGGGCTGGAGTTTATGGTCAATGATCAGGTTCAGCTCATTGATCTGCCTAAGCAAGTTTCGGTCAACAACGCCGATGGTTACCTGGCCGCTTGTGAGGCGGGATATGGTTTGGTCCAGACCCCGTATTACCACGTTGCCCGCCAGCTGAGCGAAGGCCGTTTGTGTGAGGTCCTCAGGACGGTGCCGACGCCGGGGATGCCGCTGACGGCGCTCTACCCGCCACACCGCCAGTTGTCCCGGCGGGTGAGGGTATTTGTCGACTGGCTGGTGGAGATTTGCGCGCAGCCGGGCAATGACTTTTATCGAATAGACTCACGCGGCTGAGCGGGCTCTGTTCAGCGCTTCGGCGCTACTCTGCGTGTTAACGTTTTGCTGTAAATCGTCATGCAAGCGTTGCATGTGCGGGCAGTGCAGGTTGAGGTGTCGAGACTGCGCCCCTCGATGAAACAATGCGAACCACCCATTGGGGTTTGATGTAGGCATCACCCCGGTAAAGGTGAAGCCAAGGGCCGCCAAATTGCGAAAGTCCTGGGCAAAGTGCCGTGATAACTGAAGTTTGGCCGAGATCAGCCAGTGCCTGGGCAATTGCCGGATCTGCTCAAGCAGACGTTTGGTCAAACGCTGAATGACCATGTCGAATCTTTTATGGTGTTGCTTGAGTTGCAAGGGCAGAGAAGACAACGGCGTCGTGTCCGGATGAGTCCCGAACACGGAACACACGTGCTGCATAAACCCCCGGCAGCTGTCAGGCCATGGGATGTCGGGGAGTGGACGCGTATGTCCTTCGACTACATGACAACCCATCACGATGGTTTCCGGCAGCGGCTCAGCGAAGGGCGAAGGGACGTAGTCAGGAAGCAAACCCGTGCTGTGGAAGCCGATGTTTGCTGCCATGCGTTGCGTGTAGGGATGGTGTGTCACTTGTTTGATCGAGACGCTCTTGAACCCCATGGAACCTGACCGCGACAGCAACTCCCGTCCCAGACGGGTCGCGATACTCTGCCCCTGCGCGGCGGGATGCACCACACTGAGGGCCAGCTCGGTGGTGTCCGCAGGTGTGTCATGGCACAACGCGGCATGCCCCAGAACGCGCACGTCGCCCACCGCCAGCATCGACTTCCAGCGCCCCTCGGCATTGTGCTGATTGATCATATTCGGCAAGTAAACATCCGGCTGAACGTAATGATCGCCATAGACCTCGCGAAACAACTGGCTCACGGCACGTGCGTCGGATGTAACCGCTCCATGAACCCCACATTCAAAGCCAGCAGTTGATCCCCGAAGCTGTACTCCGTTTTCTCTCTGGAGCCAGCACGTCATGATGCGACC
>NZ_JBIWAM010000016.1:0-127524 GCF_044760065.1 Pseudomonas sp. NPDC098740
CGCAGTCTGGCATTCGACCGTACACGTTCGAACGCTATCGTAGGTAATCTCTTCAACGACCTGGGCAAGCGTTACGCTACCCGTGAGGGTGGCTACCTGCGCATCCTCAAGTGCGGTTTCCGCACTGGCGACAACGCGCCTATGGCGTACGTCGAGTTGGTTGATCGTCCTGCCGGTGGTGAAGCTGTATCCGCTGAGTAAGACGTCAGTCTGAAACGAAGAACCGGGCCTAGTGCCCGGTTTTTTGTGCCTGTAAAAAACGCGCTGTTTGTACAAGCTTCACTGCGGTTCATGCCGTCATTATGTGAACGGGGTTGTTGGTAGTTTTTTTCTATTGATGTCTGCAAGTTAATGAATTTGTAGGTGTGCTGATCGATGGTCAATACTCCCTCCCAAGCCGATTAGCCGGCAGTTCCAAAACTGACAGAGGAAGAAGATCGCATGAGCCAAAACAAAACGCTTACGACCGCCAGTGGCGCTCCTGTCGCCGACAACCAGAATTCCCGTTCCGCCGGTCCTCGTGGCCCACTGCTGCTCGACGACTTTCACCTGATCGAGAAGCTTGCCCACTTCAACCGTGAAAACATCCCAGAGCGTCGTGTGCACGCCAAAGGCTCGGGCGCTTACGGTAAGTTCACTGTGACGCGTGACATCACTGAGTACACCAGCGCCAAGCTGTTTGAGTCCGTCGGCAAGCAAACCCCGACCTTCCTGCGGTTTTCCACCGTAGGCGGCGAACGCGGTTCGGCTGATACCGAGCGCGATCCACGCGGCTTCGCTCTCAAGTTCTATACCGAAGAAGGCAACTGGGACATCGTTGGCAACAACACGCCAGTGTTCTTCATTCGCGATCCACTGAAATTCCCCGATTTCATTCACACCCAAAAACGCCTGCCGCAAAGTAACCTGAAAAGCGCACAAATGATGTGGGACTTCTGGTCCCATTCGCCTGAGGCGTTGCACCAGGTCACCATTCTGTTCTCGGATCGCGGTATTCCTGATGGCTACCGCCACATGCACGGCTTCGGCAGCCACACTTACAGCCTGATCAACGCCAATGGCGAGCGTCACTGGGTGAAGTGGCACTATAAGACCCAGCAAGGGATCAAAAACCTGGCACCGGCAGAAGCGGCACGCCTGGCCGGTACCGATCCGGATTATGCGCAGCGTGATCTGTTCGGCGCGATTGAGCGCGGTGATTTCCCGAAATGGCGCGTGTGCATCCAGGTCATGACCGAGGCTCAGGCCGCCGCGCACTACGAGAACCCGTTTGACGTGACCAAGACCTGGTCGCAGAAAGAGTTTCCGCTGATCGAAGTGGGCGAGTTGGAGCTCAACCGCAACCCGCTGAATTACTTTGCTGAAGTCGAGCAAGCAGCGTTTGGTCCGAGCAACATGGTCCCGGGTGTCGGTTTGTCGCCTGATCGCATGCTGCAGGGTCGAGTGTTCGCTTACGCCGATGCTCACCGCTACCGTATTGGCACCAACCACCAGCAATTGCCGGTGAACGCACCTCGCAGCCCGGTGAACAGCTATCAGCGCGATGGTTCGATGGCATTTGGCAGCAATGGCGGTGCGGCACCTAACTACGAGCCGAACAGCTACGTTGAGTCGCCGAAACAGGCGCCTCGCTATGCAGAGCCCGAGTTGGCCCTAAGCGGCGCGGCTGATCGTTACGATCATCGCGAAGATACCGACTATTACAGCCACGCCGGAGCGCTGTTTCGTCTGATGAGTGATGAGCAGAAAGCCCTGCTGGTCAACAACATTGCCGGCGCCATGGGCGGGGTTTCCGGCGACGTGATTGACCGTCAATTACAGCATTTCTTCAGGGCCGACCCGGCGTATGGAGAAGCAATTGCAACGGCGTTGGGCGTACAGCTTAACGAAGTCTAAACGAGAAGCAGAACCGCCCTCATTTGGGCGGTTTTTGCGTTATTTAAACCACTTTTCTCAGAATATCTTCGCTTTTATCGCGCAAGCAGAGTGACCAAACAGTCCGCTTGGTTCAAACTACAGACTTTCAAGCAGGGAGATGTAGGGCGATGCAAGGCCACCCAGACGTAATCGATTACCTCAACACGTTGCTGACCGGCGAGCTGGCGGCACGTGATCAATATTTCATCCATTCGCGGATGTACGAGGACTGGGGTTTCACCGAGCTCTACGAACGTATCAACCACGAGATGGAAGAAGAGGCGCAGCACGCTGACGCCCTGATGCGCCGCATTCTTATGCTCGAAGGCACTCCGCGCATGCGTGCGGACGACCTGGATGTCGGCACCACAGTGCCTGACATGCTCGCTGCTGACCTGCGTCTGGAATACAAAGTCCGCGCCGCACTCTGCAAGGGCATCGAGCTTTGCGAGGTTCACAAAGACTACGTCAGCCGCGAAATGCTGCGTATCCAGCTGAACGACACCGAAGAAGATCACACCTACTGGCTCGAAAAGCAGTTGGGTCTGATCAAGCTGATCGGTCTGGAGAATTACCTGCAATCGCAGTTCTGATTCCGCTGCCTACAAAAAAGCCCCTGTCACCGATGAGGTGACAGGGGCTTTTTCGTGGGCCCGATTCAGGCCTTGTCGCGAGCCAGCAGCGGCTTGAGGTAGAAACCGGTGTGAGACTGCTTCATCTCCGACACTTCTTCCGGCGTACCGACAGCAATGATCTGGCCGCCCTTGGAACCGCCTTCCGGCCCCAGGTCCACCAACCAGTCGGCAGTCTTGATAACGTCCAGGTTGTGCTCGATCACCACCACGGTGTTGCCGTGGTCGCGCAATCGATGCAGTACGTCGAGCAGTTGCTGGATATCCGCGAAGTGCAGGCCAGTGGTCGGCTCATCAAGGATATACAGCGTCTTGCCGGTATCGCGCTTGGACAGTTCGCGGGACAGCTTCACCCGCTGGGCTTCACCACCGGACAGCGTGGTCGCTGACTGGCCGAGCTTGATGTACGAAAGGCCGACATCCATCAACGTCTGAAGCTTGCGCGCCAGGGCCGGAACCGCATCGAAGAACACTCGCGCTTCCTCGATCGTCATCTCGAGGGTTTCGTGGATGTTCTTGCCCTTGTACTTGATCTCCAGAGTCTCGCGGTTGTAGCGCTTGCTCTTGCAGACGTCGCATGGGACATAGATGTCCGGCAGAAAGTGCATTTCCACCTTGATCAGGCCATCGCCCTGACAAGCTTCGCAACGTCCGCCCTTCACGTTGAAGGAGAAGCGTCCAGGACCATAACCGCGGGAGCGGGACTCCGGCACACCGGCGAACAGTTCGCGAATCGGTGTGAACAGCCCGGTGTAGGTCGCCGGGTTGGAGCGTGGCGTTCGACCGATCGGGCTCTGGTCGATGTCGACAACCTTATCCAGATGCTCCAGACCTTTGATGCTGTCGTGAGCGGCCGCTTCGAGCGTCGTCGCTCCGTTCAACGCCGTAGCGCTAAGCGGGAACAAGGTGTTGTTGATCAGCGTCGACTTGCCCGAGCCGGACACGCCGGTTACACAGGTCAGCAGGCCGATTGGAATGTCCAGATCGACATTGCGCAAGTTGTTGCCCCGGGCGCCCTTGAGGGACAGCGACAACTTCTTGTTACGCGGCGTGCGTTTGGCTGGGACTGCAATCTTCACCCTGCCCGACAAGTATTTGCCGGTCAGCGAATCTGGATGAGCCATGACCTCGGCCGGCGTACCTTCGGCGACGATATGCCCGCCGTGTACACCTGCGCCCGGACCGATGTCCACGACGTAGTCGGCCAGACGAATCGCATCTTCATCGTGCTCGACCACGATCACCGTGTTGCCGATGTCCCGCAGGTGCTTGAGTGTGCCCAGCAGCCGATCGTTGTCCCGCTGGTGCAAACCAATCGACGGTTCGTCGAGAATGTACAGAACGCCAACCAGGCCTGCGCCGATCTGGCTGGCCAGACGGATACGCTGCGCTTCACCACCGGACAACGTGTCCGCACTGCGATCCAGTGACAAATAGTCCAGGCCAACGTTGACCAGGAACTGCAGTCGCTCGCGAATCTCTTTGAGAATCTTGTCGGCAATTTCACCGCGACGGCCAGTAAGTTTCAGAACACCGAAGTACTCACAGGCATCGCCAATCGGCAGATTGGTCACCGCCGGCAGCGTCTTCTCGCCAACCCACACATGCCGGGCTTCACGACGCAGGCGAGTACCACGGCAATCCGGGCAAGGTTGTGTGCTGAGGAACTTGGTCAGCTCTTCACGCACCGAAGCCGACTCGGTTTCGCGGTAGCGACGTTCCAGATTCGGCACGATGCCTTCGAACGGGTGCGAACGTTTGACGATGTCGCCACGGTCGTTCAGGTACTTGAAGTCGACGTTCTGCGACCCGCTGCCGTGCAAGATGAACTTCTGCTGATCGACCGGCAGATCGTTGAACGGTACTTCAAGGCTGAACTTGTAGTGTGAGGCCAGCGACCCGAGCATCTGGAAGTAATAGACGTTGCGCCGGTCCCAGCCACGAATCGCGCCCTCGGCCAGCGTCAGTTCACCATTCACCAATCGCTTGATGTCGAAGAACTGCTTAACACCCAGGCCATCACACGTCGGGCAAGCGCCGGCCGGGTTGTTGAAGGAGAACAGCTTGGGTTCCAGCTCGCTGATGGCATGGCCGCAAATCGGGCAGGCGAAGCGCGCGGAGAAGATGATCTCTTCGCCGGGCTCGTCGTCCATCGGCGCGACCAGGGCGATGCCGTCCGCCAGCTTCAGCGCGGTCTCGAACGACTCGGCCAGGCGCTGTTGCAGGTCGGCGCGCACCTTGAAGCGGTCGACCACTACATCGATCGTGTGCTTCTTCTGTTTATCCAGCTTCGGCAACTCGTCGAGTTCGCAGAGCCGGCCGTTGACCCGGGCCCGCACAAAGCCTTGGGCGCGCAGTTCTTCGAAGACCGAAAGGTGTTCGCCTTTACGCTCGCGGATCACCGGGGCCAGCAGCATAAGCTTGCTGCCCTCCGGTTGGGCGAGGACCAGGTCGACCATCTGGCTGACGGTCTGGGCTTCCAGCGGAATGTCGTGATCCGGGCAGCGCGGAATACCCACGCGGGCGTAAAGCAGGCGCAGATAGTCGTAGATTTCGGTGATGGTGCCGACCGTCGAACGCGGGTTGTGCGAGGTCGATTTCTGCTCGATGGAAATGGCTGGCGACAAACCTTCAATGGTGTCGACGTCAGGCTTTTCCATCATCGACAAAAATTGCCGCGCGTAGGCCGACAGCGATTCGACGTAGCGGCGCTGGCCTTCGGCGTACAGCGTGTCGAATGCCAGGGATGATTTCCCGGAGCCGGACAGGCCGGTGATGACGATCAGTTTGTCCCTGGGCAGGGTCAGGTCGATGTTCTTCAGGTTGTGGGTTCGGGCCCCACGAATCAGGATCTTGTCCAAAGTGGCCTCGCTCGGCGGGCGTCGAAAACGTAGGAGTATACGGCCAAATACTGGATGGATGCACACTATCGAATGAGCGGGTTGCAGCCTTACATGAAGAGTCTGTCAGCAGAGCGCGTCAAAGCGTCGCGATATACCCCGTCAATCGATGGGACTGGTAGAATCGCCGCCGGTTCACATGAGGTTTTTCCATGCACGATCCCCACAGCGAACGCATGAGTGGCAGTGAGACCCGCGCAGCAAGCGGTCTGGCCCTGGTGTTCGCCTTCCGTATGCTTGGCATGTTCATGGTGTTGCCGGTACTGGCGACCTATGGGATGGATCTGGCAGGAGCGACCCCGGCCCTTATCGGGCTGGCGATTGGCGCTTACGGCCTGACCCAGGCGATCTTTCAAATTCCTTTCGGCTTCATTTCCGACCGCATCGGTCGTCGTCCGGTGATTTACCTGGGGCTGATCATCTTCGCCCTCGGCAGCGTGCTGGCAGCCAATGCCGATTCGATCTGGGGCGTGATCGCCGGACGAACCCTGCAAGGCGCCGGGGCGATTTCCGCGGCCGTGATGGCATTGCTGTCAGACCTGACCCGCGAACAGCATCGGACCAAGGCCATGGCCATGATCGGCATGACGATCGGTCTGTCGTTCGCTGTCGCGATGGTTGTAGGACCGTTGCTGACCCGCGCCTTTGGCCTGTCCGGGTTGTTCCTCGCCACGGGCGGCATGGCGCTGTTCGGCATCGTGATCGTGATGTTCATGGTGCCGCGCTCGACCGGGCCGTTGCAGCACCGCGAATCCGGCGTTGCGCGCCAGGCGCTGATACCGACGCTCAAGCATCCAGACCTGCTGCGTCTGGACCTTGGCATTTTTGTGTTGCACGCGATGTTGATGTCGAGCTTCGTTGCGTTGCCTTTGGCGCTGGTCGAAAAAGCCGGGTTGCCCAAAGAGCAACACTGGTGGGTGTACCTGACCGCGCTGCTGATTTCCTTCTTCGCCATGATCCCGTTCATTATCTACGGCGAGAAGAAACGCAAAATGAAACGAGTTTTACTCGGCGCCGTCGCGACGCTGATGCTCACTGAGCTATTCTTCTGGCAGTTCGGCGATAGCTTGCGGGCTCTGGTGATCGGGACGGTGGTGTTCTTTACCGCGTTCAACTTGCTGGAAGCTTCCTTGCCATCGCTGATCAGCAAGGTGTCACCGGCAGGCGGCAAGGGTACGGCGATGGGGGTTTATTCCACCAGCCAGTTCCTCGGTTCGGCACTGGGCGGCATCCTTGGCGGCTGGTTGTTCCAGCATGGCGGTCTGTCGGTTGTGTTCCTTGGATGCGCCGGTCTGGCTGCCCTCTGGCTGGCCTTTGCTGTTACCATGCGCGAACCTCCCTACGTGACGAGCCTGCGCTTGCCGTTGTCGCCCGAGGCGATCCGCGAAGCGGGTCTGGTCGAGCGCCTGAAGGCCGTCGTAGGGGTAACAGATGCAGTGATCGTCGAAGATGAAGCGGCGATTTACATCAAATTGGACACAGAACTATTGGATCGCACCACCCTTGAGCGCCTGGTGAACAACCCGGCCGGGGCAGCGTGCGTAGCCTAGGAGAACGTTATGGCCCGTGGGGTTAACAAAGTCATATTGGTCGGCACTTGCGGCCAGGATCCCGAAGTTCGCTACTTGCCTAACGGTAACGCCGTGACCAACCTGAGTCTGGCGACCAGCGAACAGTGGACCGACAAGCAAACTGGTCAGAAGGTCGAGAAGACCGAATGGCACCGTGTGTCGATGTTCGGCAAAGTTGCAGAGATCGCCGGCGAGTACCTGCGTAAAGGTTCGCAGGTCTACATCGAAGGCAAGCTGCAGACCCGCGAGTGGGAAAAAGACGGTATCAAGCGTTACACCACTGAAATCGTGGTCGACATGCAAGGCACCATGCAGCTGCTGGGCGGCCGTCCACAGCAGGGCGACCAACAAGGCGGGGGCAATAACTACCAGCAGTCCGCCCCGGCCCCTCGCCAACAGGCTCCGCGTCCGCAGCAATCGGCAGCACCGCAACAGTCGCGCCCAGCTCCACAGCAGCAGGCCGCTCCTCAGCCGGCTCCGGATTTCGACAGCTTTGATGACGATATCCCGTTCTGATCCGCAGCTTTTTCAGAACCGTAAACAAAAAAAGCGAAGCCATCTGGCTTCGCTTTTTTGTTGGCGCTGTTTAACGGGATAAAGCGCTCACATTGGCCCGTGCCGAGTGCAGTTTCTTGTAGCTGTCGATCAACCGCAGGTGCCGGTCGAGGCCCTCCAGTTTCATGCTGGTCGGCGTCAAACCATGAAAGCGCACGCTGCCATCGACCGAGCCGATCACTGCATCCATTCGTTCGTTGCCAAACATCCGGCGGAAATTGGCCTCGTAGTCTTCCAGTTCCAGGTCTTCGTCCAGCTTCATCTCCAGCACCGCGTTGACGGCTTGGTAGAACAAGCCGCGCTCAACCGTGTTGTCGTTGTACTGCAGGAACATCTCCACTGCCTCTTTCGCCTCTTCAAATTGCTGCAAGGCGAGATAAATCAGCAGCTTCAACTCCAGGATCGTCAGCTGACCCCAGGCCGTATTGTCGTCAAATTCGATGCCGATCAGGGAGGTGATGTCGGTGTAGTCATCCAGCTCACTTTCCACCAGGCGCTCAACCAGCGCTTGCAGTTCGTCGTCGTCCAGGCGATGCAGGTTCAGGATATCGGCGCGGAAGAACAGCGCTTTGTTGGTGTTATCCCAGATCAGGTCGTCCACGGGATAGATTTCCGAATAGTCCGGCACCAGGATGCGGCATGCCGTCGCGCCGATATGCTCGTAGACCGCCATGTACACTTCCTTGCCCATGCCTTCGAGAATGCCGAACAAGGTCGCGGCTTCTTCGGCATTCGAGTTTTCACCCTGGCCGGAGAAGTCCCACTCCACGAATTCGTAATCGGACTTGGAGCTGAAGAAGCGCCACGACACCACGCCGCTGGAGTCGATGAAGTGCTCGACGAAGTTATTTGGCTCGGTCACCGCATGGCCTTCAAACGTCGGCTGGGGCAAGTCGTTGAGGCCTTCGAAGCTGCGGCCCTGGAGCAATTCGGTCAGGCTGCGCTCCAGCGCCACTTCCAGGCTCGGGTGCGCGCCGAAAGAGGCGAACACACCGCCGGTACGCGGGTTCATCAATGTGACGCACATCACCGGGAATTCACCGCCCAGGGATGCATCCTTCACCAATACGGGGAACCCTTGCTCTTCCAGCGCCTGAATACCGGCCAGAATCCCGGGGTACTTCGCCAGCACATCGGCGGGCACATCCGGCAGTGCAAATTCACCTTCGATGATTTCGCGTTTTACCGCACGCTCGAAGATCTCCGACAGGCACTGCACCTGGGCTTCGGCCAGCGTGTTGCCGGCACTCATGCCGTTGCTCAGGAACAGGTTTTCAATCAGGTTGGATGGGAAATACACCACTTCGCCGTCCGACTGGCGCACGTATGGCAGCGAGCAGATGCCGCGCTCTTCATTGCCCGAGTTGGTGTCGATCAGGTGGGAACCACGCAACTCGCCGTCGCGGTTGTAAATCTTCAGGCAGTGGGCGTCGAGTATTTCGGCCGGCAGTTCATCTTTACGGCCAGGCTTGAACCAGCGTTCGTCCGGGTAATGCACAAACGGCGCGTTGGCGATGTCTTCGCCCCAGAACTGGTCGTTGTAGAAGAAGTTGCAGTTGAGTCGCTCGATAAACTCGCCCAGCGCCGACGCTAACGCGCCTTCTTTGGTCGCACCCTTGCCATTGGTGAAGCACATCGGCGAGTGCGCGTCGCGGATGTGCAGCGACCACACATTGGGAACGATATTGCGCCACGAAGCGATTTCAATCTTCATGCCCAGGTCAGCCAGAATGGCTGACATATTGGCGATGGTCTGCTCCAGCGGCAGGTCTTTGCCCGCGATATAGGTGCCAGCCGCTGAACTGGAAGCAGGCATCAACAACGCCTGGGCGTCGGCGTCGAGGTTTTCCACTTCTTCGATCACAAACTCAGGCCCGGCTTGCACCACTTTTTTCACGGTGCAGCGATCGATGGAGCGCAGGATGCCCTGGCGGTCCTTGTCGGAGATGTCCGCCGGTAGCTCGACCTGGATCTTGAAAATCTGGTTGTAACGGTTTTCCGGGTCAACAATATTGTTCTGCGACAGGCGGATGTTATCGGTGGGGATATTGCGCGTGCTGCAATACAACTTCACAAAGTAGGCGGCACACAACGCCGACGACGCCAGGAAGTAGTCGAACGGACCCGGTGCCGAGCCATCGCCTTTGTAGCGGATAGGTTGATCGGCCACCACCGTGAAGTCATCGAACTTGGCTTCAAGCCGAAGGTTGTCGAGAAAGTTGACCTTGATTTCCATGGGGGATTACCAGAATAACGGCTAGACGATTTGGCGGCCATTATCCGGCATTTCAGCCATAAGTCTTGCGGGCGTCTGTCGATATGTCCACACCGGGCCTTTTTAGTGGGCGATGGAGGGGTCAGTCGAGTATCAGATGCGGCAAGAACCGGCTCGAATCCTTGGTGATCAAGCTGTTGTCCTCACGCACGCCGATCCCCGCCGCTTGATCGCCGATGACCCAGGAACCAATCAAAGTAAAGCTGTCGCCGAACTGCGGCAGCGGCGCGAATTCCTGAAGGATAAACGGCGCATCGGTGTAGGGGCCGTCCTCTTTCACGATCAGACCGTCAGCGGTTTGCAGCTCGATATTGGCCCCTTCCCGCGAGAAGAACGGCTTGCGCACCCAGCCTTTCGGCACGGCTTTGCCCGGATCGGTATCCAGGTGTGCCGCAAGCAAATTCGGATGACCTTTGTTGAACTCCCACAACAGCGGCAGGATGCCTTTGTTGGAGATGATGGATTTCCAGGCCGGTTCGAAAAACTGCGTATCACTCTGCGCAATCGCTGCACCAAACGGCTCGTGGAAGATGAACTCCCAGGCATGCAGCTTGAACAGGTGGGGAATCCAGCGATCTTCAAGGTCGACGAAGCGTCCGTCACTGGTGAGGCCGATGTCTTCGAGATCAATGTGCCGTGATTCGATACCAACCTTTTCCGCGATCAGGCGCAGATAGTCAGTGGTGCCTTTGTCTTCGACCGAGTCTTTCATCGAGGCGAAATAGAACGGCTGCTTGAGCTGCAGTTGAGCAAAGGCCTGATGCAGTTTGGTGTCGATGCTGTTGAACTGGTCGGCATGCTTGGGCAGCAAGCCGCGCTCGATGCATTGCTCCAGCCAGCCCCACTGAAACGCCGCGGCCTCATACAGGCTGGTCGGCGTGTCGTAGTTGAGTTCCAGCAACTTGGCGGGCCCGGTGCCGTTGTAGGAGAAGTCCATGCGCCCGTACAGGTGCGGGTGACCTTCGAGCCATGACGTGCGAATCATGTCGAAGAAAGGCGCGGGGATGCTCAGGCGTTCCAGCAGCTCTTCGCTCTGAACCACACGGGCCACCAGGTCCATGCACATCTCATGAATCTCGGTGGTCGGGTCTTCGAGATCGTTCTCGATCTGTTTGAGCGTGAACTGGTAATAGGCGCTCTCGTCCCAATAGGGTTCGTCGTCGATGGTATGGAACAGAAAGCCGAGATTCTCGGCCGTCTGTTTCCAGTCAGGACGCTCTGTGCAATGGATTTTCTTCATGGTCCGGTTTCCTTAACTGCTCGAACCGCCGCCGCCGCCCCAGCCGCTGCGTGCGCTGGCCTTGCTGCCGAAGCCGCCACGGGAGGTGGACGAGGCAGCGGAAACCGGCTTGCTGGTGGAAGAACGGACCGAGTCGGCGTAGTTGCTGCTGCCGTACCTCGCCTGATTGGACTTGGTAAACGTCGAGCCCTTTGAAATCCGCTGGTTGAGCGTTGATGAACCGTAATTTCCGCGATCATCGCGATAACGGTAAACCGGCTCGGAGTAGTAGCTGTTGCGGTTGCTGCTCAGCATGTTGCCGATCAGCAGGCCGGTCAAAAGGCTGCTGGTGGAGAAACCCGAGCCCCCACTGTTCGCCGCTTCCGAGGCAGGTAACTGCGCCTTGGCCGCGTCCACCTGGGATTGCGTCACCTGGCCATCGGCGGTCAGTTCGAAACCGCCCAGCTTGGGGATGAACTTGCCGGCGGAATCCTGCTGGCACCAGTCGGCGACAAAGTCGGCATCGCAATCGGCCTGGTTGTCGTAAACCGGCGCAATGCGGCGATGCTCGGCCATGGCCGTCATGTAGGCGTCCGAGCAGACGTCCACCGGAAGCTTTTCATCGGCACACTGCTGAACGGACTGGAAGTTGTACTTCTTCTGCACCGCGTAGGTTTTTTCCGTCGGCCCGCAGCCTGATATCGCCATGGCGACCGACGCTGCCAGCGAAAGCTGAACGTACTTGCTTCGTTTCATCGGGATCTCCGGGCGCAATCAGTTCTGGGAAGGGGTCATGCACGCGGCGTTCAACATGCCGACGCTGATGGCCACGGCTGCCACGTAGATGCCGGCAGCGATTTCACCTTTTTTGATGCGCTCAGAGGTGCCTTTGAGCACCAGGCTGGTCACCAGAAACGCCAGCAGTTGAACGAGGGCCGCGATCACTGCCCAGACGACGAAGTCGAGGATGCTGATCGAGTAGGCAATCACATTGCTGGCCGGAATAGCGAAACCGATGATGGCGCCCCCCAAAGCGATTGCGGCCGCCACGTTGCCCGAACGGATCAGTTCGAATTCCTTGTGCGGGGTGATGCGGGTGTAGATGAACTGGAACAGCGCGAACAGCACGGCGGCGCCGAGGATGTACGAAACGAAGCCGAGCACGGCGGCTTTGTTCAGGGAGATGGAGAGCGCTTCGAGCATGGACTTCTTCCTTTTAAATAGTGTTCAGGTCGGTGGTGTACAGCGAAATGCCCAGCGATGTGCTCAAGCTGATGGTGCCTTCGGCGTCTTCTTCGACGGAAAACAACAGGAACTCCCGGCGATCGGTCAGGCCGGTTTCGCGGGCGTACAGCATCGAACGGTGTTCGATGCTGTAGGACTCATCCGGATTTTTCAGCTGTTCGCTCAGCGTCACCAGTTCTGTCTGGCCGTTTTCGGTGCCCCATTCGCGGGTGTATTCGACGCCGTTGTGGGTGTAGGTCGGCAGCCCGATCAGGCTTTGCGGGCCGGCCAGACGACGCAGCTCCGCTTCACTGCTGATGGTGATGTAACTGAGGTAGTTGAACAGGATCACCGACTCGACCTGCCCGGCGATGTCGCCGGTGGTGTGCACCTGCAGCCAGTAGTCTTCGTCGTTCATGTAGTAGCGCGACAGCCAGGTCGACTGCCCTAGATCGACGGTGCCATTGCTCCAGATCTGTTGGGAGCCCGGGATCGTCACCGTGGTGTTGCCGTCGAGCAACAATCTCAGGGAAGTGTCGAACATCACGCCCTTGCCCAATGCCAGGCCCAGCGGACCGGTGGTGGGCAGGGTTTCGCTGGCTGTCCATTTCGATTCGGTATTCGCTTTCGGGGCCTCAAGCCCCATCAACTGTTTAAACCATCCCATTGGAGATTTCCTTGAGGCGAGTGGAGGCGATGTAGAAGAGTTCGCCGCCCTCAACGTGCGTGGTGCTGGGCGGGTTGATCGACGGTTGTCGGGCGCCTTTGGCGCGATAGCCGATAAGGGTGGCGTTGTGGTGCTCTTTCATCTGCGCGTACAGATCGCCGAACGTGGCTTCGAAGGCCTCGGGCAGTTTCATCAGGTATTGGGTGGCGCCTTGGCCGACGCACAGCAGTTCATTGATGACCACTGACGAGCCCGGATCCTGAGAGGCGCGCACCAGCATCTCGATGGCCATGCTTGAGGTGCATTCCAGGCTGGGCGCGTAGGCGCTGGCGAGCGCAGCGACTTCACTGTCATTGAAGTGGGCGACCACATGCCCGACAGGCTTCAGTTGATTGACCGCCAGCACGGTGGCCAGGGTCAGGTCGTCTGAATGGGTTCGCACCAGAACGCGTTCGGCAGCCGGAACGCCGGCGCGCAGTAATAACGCCACAGAGGACAGGCTTTCACCTTTGATGAAGCTCGCTTTGCCCGGCATCGGGTTTTCTTCAAGGGTGCAATCGCAAATGACGATCAGGTTGTCGTTGGAGGTTTCGTCCTGAAGCAACAATTCAATGACCCGTTCGCTGGACGCGCCTTCCCAGCCGATGAGAACCGTATGGCCGACCTTGCCGGTGTAATCGCCTTTGCCCTTCATGCCTTTTCTCCATGCATCGATGACGCTGCTGGTGGTTTTGCCGATGGCTGCCGTCAGCAGCGCAATGCCCCCGAGCATGACCCAGGTTGCCACGAAAATTCGTCCCGCCGATGTCTGTGGCGCGAGATCGCCGTAGCCGACAGTGAGTGTGGTGGTGAGATAGAAGTAGGTAAACGTGGCGGGGGCGGTGAGGTGTTGTTCGCCCAGAAACACCAGCCCCAGCCAGGCGGTGGTCAGGTGTACGCCCAAGGCAATGGCCAGACCTGCCCAGCCGAACCGGTGGAAGAACGTCGCGGCGTACACGCGTAATAAAAGAAAAATCGACATTTCGTCCCTGACTCCGTGGGGGTACCGTTCCTGGCGATGTAATCGCTTCGGCGTCTGAGCGCTCAGGTGCGGTTACCGGGCGGCATTAAACCTGCTGCGGGGCGCAGATAAAAGTACCTTCGCTGCAATAAATCCGGCGAACGCGCCAAAGATATGTCCTTCGAAGGAAACCCCCTGGCGAGGCAGGAAGCCAAAGACCAGCCCGCCATACAACAAGGCGACGACCACGGCGGTGATCAGATTGCCCCAACTGTGCTGGAACCAGGCGCGGGACAGGATGTACGCCCACAGCCCGAACACCCAGCCGCTGGCGCCGATGTGCACGCCGGAAAAGCCGAACAGCCAGACCAGCAAACCGCCCAGAACAATGATGATCGCGCTGACGGCGATAAAGCGGTTGAGCCCGTCAATGATGACCAGCGTGCCGAGGATCAAAAAGGGAATCAGGTTCGCGCTTAGGTGCGCGAAAGACGCGTGAAGGAAAGGCGAAGTGAGGATGCCGGGCAGTCCGTAGAGTGTCCGCGGGACCAGGCCAAATGCCAGAAAGCTATAGCCGGTCACGGCGTTGAGCACTTGTAACGCGACCATGAAAATCGCCACGCCGGCGATTGTCTTGAAACCCTTCAGGGCATCCATCCTTGACCTCGACTCGACAAAAAAGAAGGGCAACCAATTGGCTGAGAAGCAACACAACCCATGTGGGGGCGAGCAAGCTCGCTCCCACAGGTTAAGTGCCAGGCATCAGCGCAGGGCCGGTTACTCGGCCGACTTTTGCTTCAGGCGTTCCAGAATCGCATTGGCGCTGCCTTCGTTCGGCGTGATACCGGCTTCGCGAAGCTTGCGCTCCAGGTCGGTGCCGGTCGAAGCATCGGCCAGTTCGTCCTGGGCTTCCAGTTCAGCGGCGCGTTGCTGCTGCTTGGCCTGCAGGCGGTTCAACGTACCGACGGCGGTTTCCAGCTTGCCGTTGGCGCCGCCACTGGCGATCGAAGCGCTGACCTGGGCTTTTTGTACGCTTTCGCGAGCCTTGGCCATGTCTACTTGCTGACGCAGGCTTTTGATGCGGTTTTCGGCCTTGGTGATGTCTTTACGCATGTTGTCAGCGTAACCGCCGAATTCGGTGGCCTGCTTTTGCTCGACGTCCAGTTCATTGGTCAGGGTCGAAATGGCTTCGGCCACTTCCATTGCCAGATCTTCACGGTTGGCCTGGATCGCGGCCATCGCCTTGGACTCCAGGTCCTTGATCTTGGCGTTGTACTCGCTGACGCGGTCAGCCGACAGTTTATGTTTGGCCATGATGGTGACCAGCTCGCGCTTGGCGTTGGCCAGGGCGCTGTCAGCATCGCGAATTTCCTGGTCGAGGATGCGCAGGGCCTGTTGGTCGACGATCGATTCTCCGACTTCATTGGCACCGCCGCGCAGCGCGGTGAACAATTTGCTCCAGATGGACTGAGTCATTGGATATTTCCTATTCCCGAATAATTAATTGAAGAAACGTTCAAAGGCTTCGCTGGCGCGCTGCACGTTGTCGACGAGGGTTTTGACCTCGGTCACGATGTTGGTCAGGCTGGAGTCGGAGCTCAGCGCGCCGAACATGTTGTAAACGACCTGCCCGTTGGGCATGGACTCGATACCGATCGAGGACAGCGGGAACATTTCCCGGCTGCGCAGTACGGCATCGTTGAAGGCCGGTACGTCCTTGATCGACTCGACGTCCACCAGCACGGTGTCGACGATGATTTGCTCGCCAACGACCGCGATGTAAATCGGCAAGCCACCGAAATCGTTCATTTCCAGCTTGATGCTGGACTCGGAGCCTTGAACGAGAGAAAGAGTGATGTCGTTCGAAACCACTTCGTCCAGGGCCTGAAGGGCGCTAAAGAGGCGATCGATGTTCCAGTTATTACCTGCGCTCATGTAATTCTCCGACATGAATGAGCCAGCCAGAATCGGTTGGCGTAGCTGTTTCTCCATCTGCTTGAGCAGGCTTCGGTTTTCGGGAAGCACCCAAGTCTCGTGTTTCACATAACCGGCGGCACCCAGGCCCGCGCGCATCTGCTTCATGTAAAAGCTCGATGGTTTTTTCGCGGATGGTTTCAAGCGCTCTCCCTTGCGGCTCGCTGAATCGGTGACAGATCCGGAAGACGGATCTGGTGGAGAGCTGCTGTTCATGGTGCTGACCTCGCTTTGAAAAACTCACGCGTGAGAAACACTACAGGCATTTTTTACTGTCCTCAATAGCTCACGCGTGAGATTTTTTGACGGGCGGGCAGGCGCCATAAGTAAGAAGGCCAGTAACGTGCGAACGCTACTGGCCTTTCGGTTTACGGGACGTCGAATTGTGAGGCTCGACAAAAAATCTTTTAGTGAGTGGCTGCCAGGAAGTCGTTGGTGGACACCACGCTGGCATAGGCGAAGCCCAGGGCCGACATAAAGGCGGCGTGAACGTGGGCGGCGGGCACCGTGACGCCGTTGAATTCCAGGTCGCGAGAGGCGCAGGCGTCGTGAATCACGGTGACGCTGTAGCCAAAGTCCGCGGCGGCGCGGGTGATGCCATCGACACACATGTGGCTCATGCTGCCGACGACCACCAGTTCCTTGATGCCTTGTTCGTCGAGGATCGATTTCAGTTGTGTTTCACGGAACGAGTTGACGAAATGCTTGAGCACCACAGGCTCATCGGCGCGATTCAGGACTTTGGGGTGCAGCTTCGCGCCCTCGGAGCCCGGCGTGAAGAAGGGCGCTTCGTCGGAGGTGAATTCGTGGCGGATGTGCACCACCGAATCACCCGCATCGCGGAAGGCTTTGATCAACCGTACGGCGTTGTCCGCGGCGGCGTCGGCGCCGACCAGCGGCCACTTGCCTTGGGGGAAGTAGTCGTTTTGGATATCGACTACGATGAGTGCTTGCTTGGCCATGAATGTTTCCTCGAAGTGCTTGCTGGGTGTGGAATGAAGTATTGGGTCTGGCAGGCCGTCCGAGGATTGGCCGCACCGACAATAGAAGGGGGAAAACTGACAATGGACGCAGAAAGGCCAATCGCCGAGCTGGGCGTACTGATCTATCCCGGTGCGCAGATGGCGGCGGTGCATGGGTTGACGGACTTGTTCGGGGTGGCGAACCGGATTGCCGCCGAGCATCAGGCGGCGCAGTTGCCGTTGCTGCGGGTCAGCCATTGGCAGGTTGATGGGGATCAGACGCCCGGGCGGGTCTATGACAGTCATCCCGCGGCGGACGGCGCGTTGGTGGCGGTGTTGATCCCGCCGTCGATTGCCGGTTTTTCCGAAGGCCAGGCACCGCAGGGGCTGATTCGCTGGTTGCGACAGCAACACGCCAATGGCGCGACACTCGGCGGGGTTTGTGTGGGGTCGATTCTGTTGGCCGAAAGTGGCCTGCTCGACGGTCGCAGCGCCACCACTCACTGGACCTCGGCCAAAGCCTTCGCCGAGCGTTACCCGGCGATCAACCTCAAGGCCGACACCCCCATCGTTGACGACGGCGACCTGATCACCACCGCCGGGCTGATGGCCTGGTCCGAACTGGGCTTGCGCCTGGTCAACCGCCTGCTGGGGCCGAGCATCGCCACCAGCACCGCGCGGTTTTTGGTGGTGGAACACAGTGACAGCGCAAGTGAATGCGGCAGCAATTTTTCACCCATTCTCAGCCATGGAGATGCTTCGATTCTCAAGGTCCAGCATTGGCTGCAGAGCACCGGAGCGACCGATGTGTCGCTGGCAACGATGGCCGAGCGGGCAGGGCTGGAAGAGCGCACGTTCCTGCGTCGATTTCGTGCGGCAACCGGACTCAAACCCACTGAGTACTGCCAGCACCTGCGGGTCGGCAAGGCCCGGGAAATGCTGGAGTTCACCAACGGCACCATCGATCACATTGCCTGGACGGTGGGTTATCAGGATCCGAGTGCCTTTCGGGTGACCTTCAAGAAGATTACCGGGTTGGCGCCGAGTGATTACCGGACACGGTTTGGGGTGGGTGCGAGTCAGGGATGAGCGTCAGTCGTGCAAAATGCCAGAGTTGAAACCCTTGTCGTGCAGAATCAAGCAGGCACGGTGCTATCACGTTTTTCGCAACTGGCTGATTTGAAGAACGTTTGTCTTTGGTCTCCCTTGGCCTGATCTCTGCACCCCTTCAACTACATTCATCAAGCGCAGACTGAAGGGGGACGCATGACCCCAGCAAGCCGCAAGAAATTGGTGGTCGCCCACTCTGTGCGCCCCGAGGCTCCGTTGCACGAAGTGGAAACCAATCGTGCGCTGGCCCGTTGGCTGGCGCAGATACTGGGGCTTAAATTCGGCGGCAGTTACGACCCGGAGCTGCACAACGGTCGAGACCTTTATCTGTTGCCGACCCAGACGCTTGTTGGCGTCGCTGCCGCCCGGCAATTGGGCGTCAAGGGACCGGAGGATTTGTGGGGCGGTTATGTCGAGCATGATTTCATCTGCACCAAAGCCATCAGTCACGGGTTGCGCAACAAAAATGCTCACGCTCCGGAAGGCTGGTCACCGTTGTTTTCCGAACGTGTGCGCAGCGTGGTGCTCGACGGCCTCAGTGTTTTTTCCATGGACGATGCGCGGCCCGCGGCAGAACACCTGCTCTACACCGGTCCTATCCGCATCAAACCTATTCATGCCTGTGCCGGCCGTGGCCAGGAAGTGATCAAAAACCTCGACCAGTTCGATGCCATCCTCGCCAGACCCGATGCCAATGCGCTGTTCACCGAAGGCGTGGTGCTGGAGCAGGACCTGGACCAAGTGATCACCCACAGCGTCGGTCAGAGCTTTATCGGCGACCAGGTGCTGAGTTATTGCGGTGATCAATACTTGACCGAAGACGGTCAGGGCGAGCAGGTTTATGGAGGGTCGAACCTGCTGGTGGTGCGGGGTGACTACGACGATCTGCTCGCGCTGGAACTGCCGGACGATGTGCGGCTGGCGATCCGTCAGGCGCAAGTGTTTGACAGGGCCGCGGATGAGGCTTATCCCGGTTTCTACGCCTCGCGGCGCAACTACGACATCGCCCAAGGTGTGGACAGTAACGGCAAACAGCGCAGCGGCGTGCTCGAGCAGTCCTGGCGGATGGGTGGTGCCAGCAGCGCCGAAGTCGCCGCCTTGCAAAGTTTCGTCAACGACCCCGGGATGCGTGCGATTCGCGTGTCTTCGGTCGAGACCTACATCGACCAGCCGCTGCCGGCGGACGCCATCGAGGTGTATCGCGGGCCAGCGCAAAGCAGTGACTTTCTTCTCAAGTACGTAACGGTTAAATCCTATGACGGCTAGAAGCGAAACCATTCAAATCGACATCGACAATGAGCAGATGATTGGGACCTTTCTCAGTCCCAAATCGAAAGTGCCCGGCGTGCTCTTTGTGCACGGTTGGGGCGGCAGTCAGGAGCGGGACCTGGAGCGGGCGAAAGGCATCGCCGGTTTGGGTTGCGTTTGCCTGACGTTCGACTTGCGCGGGCACACCGGCGGGGCCGGTATTGCGCTGAGTCGAGTGACGCGGGAAGACAACCTGCGCGATCTACTGGCGGCGTATGACCGGTTGCTCGCGCACCCGGCGCTCGATACATCGGCGATTGCCGTGGTCGGCACCAGTTATGGCGGTTACCTGGCCTCGATCCTGACGTCATTGCGCCCGGTGCGCTGGCTGGCGCTGCGGGCGCCGGCGCTGTATCGCGATGATCAATGGCACACGCCCAAACGCGACCTGGACAAGCTCGATTTACGTGATTACCGCAGCACGTTAGTCCGCGCCGACAGCAATCGGGCACTGCATGCCTGTTCGCAATTTACGGGGGATGTGCTGCTGGTCGAATCGGAGACCGACGACCATGTGCCCCACGCCACCATCATGAGTTACCGCGCGGCCTGTCAGCAGACGCATTCGCTGACCCACCGGATTATCGACGGCGCCGATCACGCCTTGAGCGAACCTGTTTCACAACAGGCGTACACCTCGATCCTGGTGGGCTGGATCACCGAGATGGTGGTGGGTGAGCGGTTGAGCATTATCCAATCAACCTGAGACCTGTGGTGTTCTTGCGATCAATCGCGAGCAAGCTCGCTCCCACACTCGACCTGTGTTCGCAGGACTAATGTGGGAGCGAGCTTGCTCGCGATGACGGCCTCACAAACACCAGATCACTTGGGCTTTTTCGCGATCCGCAACGACTTGGCCTTGGCTTCCACGATCAGGTACATCACCAGGGTAATCAGTAGCGGCAGAATGAAATAGATCGCCCGATAGGCCAGCAATCCGGCCACCAGGCTGCCTCGGGACGCTTCATGTTGCAGCAGCGCCACGAACACCGCTTCCAGCACGCCGAGCCCGGCGGGGATGTGCGTGATGACTCCGGCAATTGCGCTGATCAGCAACACCCCAAGCACCAGCGGGTAATCGAGCTTGCTCGGCAGCAAGGTGAAAATCACCGCCGCCATCAGCGACCAATTCAGCGCCCCGAGGGCCAGTTGCAGCACCGCCATGCGCAGGGACGGCAGGTTGATTTCTACCCCGCGTATCGTCCACTCCCGCCGCTTGGAAAACTGACACGCTGCCAGGTACCCCGCGCTCACCAGCAGCAACAACACGCCCACACCTTGCAAGGCGCCGCTGCTCAGCTTCCAGCCTGGCGGCATTCGCACCAGTCCGCTGCTGAACACCGCACCGGCAATCACCATGTAACCGAACCAGTTGGTCGCCAGGCTCAACCCGAGAATTTTCGCGATGTTGCCCTTGCTCACCCCGAGTCGCGAATACAGCCGATAACGCATGGCAATACCGCCAACCCAAGCGCTCAGGTTGAGGTTGAAGGCATAGCTGATAATCCCCACCGGCAGGATCTGCTTCCACGTCAGGTCCTGGCGAATGTAGGTACGGCCGATCAGGTCGAAGCAGGCGTAGACCAGAAAACTCACCAAGGTCAGACCGGCCGCGATAATCAGCGTGCGCACCTTGAAATCGGCGAGGTTGGTGAACACTTCATCCCATTCGATGCGCTGGGCAAGCATCGTGAACAGCACGATCAGCGCCAGGAAAAACAGCATTGTCAGCGGCCGTTTCCAGCGGCTCCAGCGGGATTTGGTCGGGGTGTCGGCGTGGGCCGCCGGTTGCGTATCAGAGTGGCTCATCAGGTGTCACTCCCGGCAGAATGGGTAAAAGGTTTCAGGCGCGGTTTATGCGCCGGCAGCCAACCGGCCCAGGCCGGGAAGTGCCGCAGAAAGTGAAACACCAGAAAGCCGACGGTCATGTGCCAGACCCGCCCGCGCGGGGACTTGTCTGTGGACATGACCTTGCAATGGTTGTTACTCAGGTCTTCGAGGCGCTCGAACAGGTCGCGGTTGAAGGCGCGATCGCGGATCAACACATTGGCTTCCAGGTTCAAGGACAGGCTCAACGGGTCGAGGTTGCTCGAACCGACCGTGCTCCAATCCTCATCCACCAGCGCGACTTTGCCGTGCAGCGGACGGTCGCAATATTCGTAAATCTGCACGCCGGATTTGAGCAGGTAGTCATAGGTCATGCGCGCGGCGAGTTTGGCCGCCAGCATATCGGGCTGACCTTGCAGGATCAGTCGCACATCGACGCCACGGCGCGCCGCGTTGCGGATCTCGCGCAGCAGGCGATAACCCGGAAAGAAGTAGGCATTAGCGATCACCACCCGGCGCTGGGCACTGCGCAGCACCTGTCGGTAAACCTCTTCGATGTCAGTCGGATGCTCGCCGTTGTCGCGGTACACCAGGCGAACCTGGCCGTCATGATCGCTGAACGCCAGTTCCGAGCGCCGCTGCCTGCGGCGTTGCCACCAGTATTTGGCGCGAGCCGGGCGACCGCATTGCAGCAAGGCGAAGTGATGGATGTCGGCGACCGCCGGGCCTTGCACTTCAACGGAATAATCCTGCTTGGCCTCAGGGCCGAAGTCAGCCAGATGATCGGCAGAAAAGTTGATGCCGCCGATGAACGCAATCGTGCCATCGACCACCACGATCTTGCGGTGCAGGCGGCGGAACCAGTTGGTGCGGATGCCCAGATGTTTGGGCGCAGGGTCGAAAATCTGGATGCGCACGCCGGCCTCACTCAGGGCGGTGAGGTATCCCGTGCTCAGTTCACCGCAGCCAAAGCCATCGAGACTGGCGATGATCCGCACGCCGCGTTGAGCGGCGGCGATCAGTACTTCCTGCAGCTCGTTACCGACTTTGTCCTCGAACACAATGAAGGTTTCCAGCAGGATTTCAGTCTTGGCCTGACGCATGGCCTCGAACACCCGAGGGAAATACGCTTCGCCGTTTTCCAGCAGCTCTACGCGGTTGTTGCCTTGCCAGCCATATTCGATGTCGACCACGCCCGGTTCACGGATCGGCGGGGTTGTGGATAAGTGCTCCACATTGGTTTTATCCATCGATGGGCTGCTCATAGCTCGATCTCCACCGATAGCGGTGCGTGGTCGGAAAGGTGTGACCAGGGTCGCGCGGCCAGCACTTGCGGATGACTGGCCTTGAGGTTGCGCACATAGATGCGGTCAAGGCGCAATGCTGGCAAACGAGCTGGAAAACTGCGCGCCGGTTTGCCGTGGAGTTCGGCGAAAACCTCCCGCAAACCAATGGGTTTGAGCAGCGCGTCGGCACGCTGACGCCAGTCGTTGAAGTCACCTGCAACGATCACCGGGGCATCGCTGGGCAGTTCTTCGAGACGCTGGGCCAGCAACTTGAGTTGTTCGGTCCGGTGGGTTTCGCGAAGACCCAGATGCACGCAAATGGCATGCACTTCCTGGCCGTCACCGGGCATGCGCAGCACGCAATGCAGGATGCCGCGGTTCTCGTGACCGTTGATGGAGACGTCTAGGTTGTCGTGGCGAATGATCTGGAATTTCGACAGCAGCGCATTGCCGTGATCGCCCGCGGGATAGACCGCGTTGCGCCCATAGGCGAACTGCGGCCACAGGGTGTCGGCGAGGAATTCGTATTGCGGTATCGCCGGCCAATTGCTGTAGCGCTGGGGGTGATGCTCGTGGGTGCCGTGGACTTCCTGCAAAAACACCACGTCGGCGGACACGCTGCGCACCGCTTCGCGCAATTCCGGCAGGATGAAACGCCGGTTGAGTGCGGTGAACCCCTTGTGTGTGTTGACCGTCAGCACGGTGAAACGGCGCACGGCGGTGATGATTGATTGCTGTTCGTCGGTGGTGCCGACCGGTTCGGAAATGCTCATGACAGCACTCCTTCGGCGGCCAGTTCACCGGGACGGGTGGCGAGGTCTTTATCCAGATGAAAGCGCTCCAGCAAGCGGCGGGCATCGAAGGGCGCGCGGACTTTGATGTCGTTGTCGAAGTAGCAAAACACCTCACGGGACTTGCGCGCCTTGGGCTTTTGCCGGGGTGCGATCAGCTGGGGGTCGGGTGGTTGCTGGCCGTGGTACCAAGCCTCGATCCGGTCACCCCAGCGTTTCAGCGCTTCGGGGGTGTAACCGCTGGCATAGAGTTCTTCGGCACCGTGCAGGCGCAGGTAAACGAAGTCGCTGGTGAGGTCTTCGCGGTACGGCCATTTGCCGGCGGTGTCGGCGATAACCAGCGCAGCATTGTGGCGTTTGAGCAGGCGGATGAAGGCCGGGTCGACGAAGCTCTCGTTTCTGATTTCTACGGCGTGGCGCAAAGGCTTTTTCCCGTAGGCCTTCATGCTGGCCTGACCGTTCACGTGCGAATCATGCTGGCGGGCGAGGGCGGCGGCCTCTTCGGTGTTGTGGGGCAACTGCTCCAGAAAGGTCTCGAACAACTCGGCATCGAATTTGAAGTTGGGCGGGAATTGCCAGAGGATCGGGCCGAGTTTTTCTTTGAGTTCCAGCACCCCGGACGCAAAGAAATTCGCCAAGGGTTTATGGACGTCCCGCAGTCGCCTGATGTGGGTGATGAAACGCGGGGCTTTGACGCTGAAAACGAAGCCCCTCGGGGTTTCGGCGTACCACTGGGCATAACGTTCGGGCCGTTGCAGCGCGTAAAACGATCCATTGATTTCGATGCTGTTGACCGCCCGTGAGGCGAATTGCAATTCGCGCTTGTGGGTCAGCCCCTTTGGGTAGAAATCCCCCCGCCAGGGCGTGTAGCGCCAGCCTGAAATACCGATGTGGATCGCCGCCATGTCGCCTCCCGTCTAATGGTTCTCGGACTACCCTAGTCTTTTGATGACTGCGGGGCGGGCGAGAAAGTTTCGACGGGACTACGGACGGTAAAGCAAAGATCGCAGCCTGCGGCAGCTCCTACAGGGGCATGTGAACACCTGTAGGAGCTGCCGCAGGCTGCGATCTTTTTATCTATCAATGCCCAGCGACGATGCGGGTCGAGCCTTCAGCAGGTTCGGCATACACCGGGCCCAAGCGATCAAGACGACCGCTCCACGCGGTCAGCGCCAACGCGACCAACACCACCAGACCACCGATCCACACGGTGTGGATCAGGCCTATGTGAGCAACGATCAGGCCACCACCCCACGCGCCACCGGCGATGCCGAGGTTGAACGCGGCAATGTTCAGCGACTCGTAACTCGGCGCTTTCCAGGCCAGCAGGTTGCCGAGGGTGAACAGCACCATCAGCGACAACAGCAGCATTTTGCGCGGGACTTTGCCCGTGAGGGCGGTCAGCACCGGGGCGCCAATGGCAACGCCCAATGCGTAGAGACTGACCAGCAGGCCGGCGGACGGCAGGCTGACGCCAAGGTCGGCGCCGATGGTGGGTAACAGGCCAACGATGACGAACTCGGTCGTCCCGATGGCGAAGGCGCTGAGGGTCAGCGCGAGCAAGGCAATGGGCATGGCTGCACCTCCGGTGGATTGTTTGATGGAGCGCAGTGTCCGGGTTTGGGTTATGCGAAAAAATAGAGGAATGGGCATTTGATATTTGCGTGTAGATCAAATATCGAAAGGGTTAAAAAGTCTTTCAGCCGCAACGCAGACCTGGTAGCAGCTGGCGAAGCCTGCGTTCGGCTGCGTAGCAGTCGTGAACCCTGAGTGCACGGTGAATCTGACACACCGCAGTGTCTGACTTTACGACTGCTGCGCAGCCGAACGCAGGCTTCGCCAGCTGCTACATGGATTGCGTGATGGCCGCATTGTCTAACGGCCAAAACCGAACTTGCCTACAATTCCCCGATCAGTTCCTTACAGACCCTTTTGCAGGAGCGCCGCGTTTGTTCAAGTTCAAGACCGCGATACTACTCGGGGCATTGCTGATTTTGGGCAGCAACGAGCTGGAGGCTGCCGCACTGCCGGGTGTGCCGGCCACCGTCGCGACACCGCTGGCCCACCCCGAACCGCTGGTACAGGGTGGTTTGCTGGGTGCCATCAGTTCGAGCATTGAGGAAGTCCAGGGAAAACTCGATCTCAACGAGGACCTGCTGGACGCCTGGCGCCTGCGTGCAGACCGGGCGGCCGATGAGGTGGATCAACTGGTCAATCATCCATCGTCCCGTTCGAGCTGGAGCGTGGCGGGGGATTTCCTGTTGTTGTCCGGTGTTTGGATGGGCGTTTTCGCGCTGCTCTGGTTGCTTGGCGGGCTGCTCGCCAAACGTCTGTGCCAGAACCGCCTGCTGCTCACCCGCGAGCGCGGTCAGGCATTGCTGGGTTATGTGTTGCCCTACACAATTCCGGCGCTGATCAGCCTGCCGCTGACGCTGTATGTCAGCCACTTCTTGCAAGTGTCCGCCGGGCGGGCGCTGGCATTGTGTTTCGCCTATGCCACCAGCAGCGGCATTTTTGCCGCGTCGTTGCTGTTGTCGCTGGTGGTGCTGTTCAACGCCGGCCACAAGCGCCGGGCGGTGCAGATTATTCGTCAATACAGCCCACGACCACTCTTTCTAATTGGCTTCCTCGTGGCCCTGAGCGACGCCTTGACCAGTCCGCAGATCGCCCGCCTGCTGGGTGGCAATCTCACCAGCAGTATCGCGGTGTTCACCGGGATGGCGGCCTCGATCGCCTTCGGCATTCTGGTGTTCAAAATGCGTCGTCCGGTCGCCCATCTGATCCGCATTTTGCCGTTGTCCCAGCGCCTCAGCCAGCCGGCCTTGCGTGAAATGCTGCGGATCTTTTCCGGGCTCTGGTACTGGCCGATTCTGTTGATGGTGCTGGTGTCGGTGATCAATCTGATCGGCATCGGCGATGACAACCAGAAAGTACTGCGCTGTGCGTTGTTTACTACGGTGTTGCTGATTGCGACGGTGTTTCTCAGCACGTCGCTTCATCACCTGTTCAAGTCGCGCAGTGAGTTGGCCGTGCGCCGCAGCAGTGCCTACAAAGAGCGCTTTCTCAGCCTTTCCCATGCGTTGCTGCGGATCGCCCTGGCGATTGTGTTCATCGATGTCCTAGGGCGCATCTGGGGCGTGTCGCTGTTCGAATTTGCGGTGAGCAATGCGGTCGGCCGGGCGATCAGCGATTCCCTGAGCCGCATCGGTTTGATTTTCCTGGTGACCTGGATGGTCTGGGTGGTGCTGGACACGGCGATTCAGGAAGCCCTGAAACCACCTGTCAGCAAACGCTCGGCGCGCCAGCCCAGTACCCGCGTTAAAACCATCCTGCCGCTGCTGCGCAACGCGATAAAGATCATTCTGGTGGTGATCTGCGCCATCACCACCATGGCGAACCTGGGGATCAACGTTGCACCGTTTTTGGCCGGTGCCGGAGTCGTGGGGCTGGCCATCGGTTTCGGTTCCCAACAATTGGTGCAGGACGTGATCACCGGGTTGTTCATCATCATCGAAGACACGTTGTCGATTGGCGATTGGGTGGTACTCGACTCCGGCCACGCCGGCACTGTTGAAGGCCTGACGATCCGCACCTTGCGCCTGCGCGACGGCAAGGGGTTTGTGCACTCGGTGCCATTCGGTCAGATCAAGGCCGTGACCAATCAATCGCGGCAATTCGCCTATGCGTTTTTCTCGGTGCAATTCACTTACGACACCGATGTCGACAAGGCTATCGAGTTGATCCGCGAGGCCGGGGATTCCATCCGCGAAGATGCGTTCCTCAAGTACAACCTGCAAGGGCCGCTGGATGTGTTTGGTGTCGACAAGATGGACCTCAACGGCGTGGTGCTGACGGCACAGTTCCGCACCGTGTCGGGTGGACAATACGCAGTGAGTCGGGCGTTCAACCAGCGTTTGAAAAAGCTTGTGGATAACAGCCCGTGGGTGCACTTCGCGCAGACTTATCCACAGCAGGTTTTGATGCCCAGGCAGGCTGTTGAACTGCCGCAAAGCGATGGGATTGCATCGGAGCATTTATCGGTGTTGTTGCCGGATCAGCCGCGCACTCAATAATTTTGGTGCGCTTACTGGCCTCTTTGCGAGCAGGCCAGTGCCGACAACATCAATGCCGGATCAATTTGTTGTGCAGTTCGGCAGTTGATTGCTGATCCAGCTCCAGCCAGTAAATCTGCTTGCCGGCAATCTCGGCAGCCGCCGGCACCCCATCGCGATACACCAGCCGATTACTCGCCAATGCCGGTACTTTTGCACCCGGTAAAAGCGTCCCGGCGAGGTTCAGCGGATCAACCCCGCACACGGCAATCAAACTCCCGTCATGCGGCCGTCGCCGCACTTCGCGCAGTAATGGAATGGCCTCGGGCAACGCAAACTGTTCACCCGCCAAGCCACTGACAAACCGCCCGCCGCGGATCTCGCCTCGAGCTTCCAGGCGATGGAAAGTGCGCAGCAATTCCCGCCAGCTCGGCAGCCAATCCGCTTCACGTTCCAGCAAGCGCCAGAACACCACGCCGTAGCGCCGGAGCAAGGTCATGGCGATATGTTCAAGGGTGTCGGTCGGCGTCGGTGCCGGACGTCTGTTATCCACAGCCGGAGCTTGCGCGCCGCGTCGCAGCAAGGCCCAGCGCCCGGCATCGTCCATCCCGCCGACAAACGCTCCGCGCCCGCGTCTGCGATTCTGGCGTTTGCTGGCCGGCGTAATCAGTGCTCGCAGACCGGCGAAGCTGTCGGCGTTCACCAGCCCGGCGCCTACGAGTTCCTGCAAGGCGATTTCCAGTTCCGAGCGCAGCAGGTGGGCTTCGTGAGTCAGCTCATCAAAAAACAGCGCGCCGTGTTGGCTGAGTGCTTCGTAGACTTTTTGCGTCTTGGGCGACAGCTCGCTGACCGGCGTCTGCTCGGTCAACCCGCTCCATAACCCGACCTGACTGCGCGGCAGCAGCAGAATCGGTGTGCTGCGCAGCGCCGTGTTGGCGCTCTTGTTGCGCGCGGTCAGGCGTGTCCACACCAGTTTGCCGCTGCGGCACAGGTCATCCAGCCAACTCGCTGAATAGCCTTTGATCCGCGCCGGCAAAATATCGCTGTCCCAGGCTGAAGCGGCGGCGGGGTAGCCTTCGAACTGACCAACTATCGCGGGCAATACTGCGCTGCCCTGACCCTGGGTTGCGGCGGACAGATGCTGCCAGTCGAACAGGAAACGCATGAAATCCTGCAACGCCACGGGCTCGATTTCCCGCCGCAGACGCTTGACGGTGTAGCGGTGAATCCGCGCCAGCAGGTGCCGCTCGCACCATTCTTCCTCCGCCGTGCCGGGCGTGAATTGACCGCGCAGCACATAGCCTTCGCGTTCCAGTTGCGCCAACGCCTGGGTGACTTGAGTCGCCGGTAAACCGAGCGGTTCGGCAATCGCGTTCAGCGGCAACGGACCGAATGCGCTGAGCCGCGCACGAATCACTTCCAGCACCGCTTCGTCCGGCGCCCAGACTTCATCGAACCCGGGCAACGCCTCCAACGGTGGCTGCAAAATCGCCTGTGGATAAATCGCCTGCAGGCAAGTCAGCCGCTCCAGTGCCAACCATAGCGCTTGCCCGGCATTGACTTGCAAGCGGCTGGCGCGACCGCTGTCGGCCAGGGCGTTCAGCCAATCGAGCCAGTCTGGATGGGCCTGGGCCTCGACGTCGCTGATGCACGCGAGGCTCATCAACGCCTCATGCATTTCATCGACGCCAGTCGGCGTTGGCCAGGCTTCCTCGCGCACCGCTTGAATCGCGTCCGCATCCAGCGCACCGAGGTCGTCGGTGGACTGCGGATCGCTCCAGCGACGGTTGAGTACCGCTTGAGTGCGGCGCTCTTCCAGAGGCGCATCGTCGAGAAAGGTGTAGGGCCGGGCACTGAGAATTTCCGCTGCCAGCGGCGAGGGCGCCGGCAGGTCGCGGCTGATCAGGCGGATGTCACCGCGCTCCATACGCCGCAACAACGCCAGCCAGCCTTCGCTGTCCATGGCTTCGTGCAGGCAATCGTCGAGGGTTTGCTCCACCAGTGGATGGTCGGGAATTTCCCGTTCGCCGGCGAGGTTTTCCACGCAGGCAATCTGATCGGGAAATACGCTGGCAATCAGGTCTTCGCTTTTCATCCGCTGGATCTGCGGCGGGACTTTGCGTCCGCCACTGTAGCGCGGCAACGCCAGCGCGACCCCGGCATTCCAGCGCCAGCGCACACCGAACAGCGGCGCATCGAGCACGGCTTGAATCAGGGTGTGCTCGGCACTGTTGCTGTGCAAATAACGCCAGACGTCATCGAGTTCAAAACTGTGGCTGGTGGACAGCGACAGGACGATGGCGTCTTCGCTGGCGGCTGCCTGCAATTCGAAGTTGAAGGTGCGGCAGAAGCGCTTGCGCAGGGCCAGGCCCCAGGCGCGGTTGATGCGGCTACCGAACGGCGTGTGGATGATCAGTTGCGTGCCGCCGGACTCGTCGAAAAACCGCTCCATCAGTAGTGTGTCTTGTGACGGCAAGGCGCCGAGGGTCAAGCGCGCACGGGCCAGGTAATCGACCAATTGTTCGGCACTGGCCAGGTTCAGACCGAGGGTCTTGGTCAGCCAGTCGATTGCGGGCTGCAAGTGACCGGGTGTGGCGCCGAGCAGCTCATCGAGTTGCGCTTGCAGGCGGGCCACGGCAAACGACAGTTCTGCGCTGCGCCCCGGTGCTTCGCCGAGCCAGAATGGAATGGTCGGCGGTTGGCCCTGCGCGTCTTCGACCCGGACCTTGCCGGTTTCGACCCGCAGAATCCGGTAGGAAGTGTTGCCCAATTGGAAGACATCCCCCGCGATGCTTTCCACCGCAAAGTCTTCGTTGACGCTGCCGATGTTCAGCCCTTGGGGTTCGAGTAAAACGCTGTAGTCGGCGTTGTCCGGGATCGTCCCGCCGCTGGTCAAGGCCGTCAGCTTGGCGCCCCGACGACCGCGCAGGGTGCGGGTCACGGCGTCGCGGTGCAGGTAAGCGCTCCGGATGCCCAAGCGACCGTTGTAGCCTTCGGCGAGCATCTGCAGCAGCGCTTGATAGTGTTTTTCGTCGAGTTCGCTGTAGGGCGAGGCGTTGCGGAACATCTCCAGCAGCGCCTGCTCCTGCCATTCCTGGCAACTGACCTCGGCGATGATTTGTTGCGCGAGGACATCCAGCGGTGCCTTGGGGATCAGCAAGGTGTCGAGTTCGCCGCGCCGCACGCAGTCGAGCAGTGCAGCGCATTCGATCAGGTCGTCGCGGGTGGTGGCGAACAAGCGGCCCTTGGGCGTGCCGCCGACCTGGTGCCCGGAGCGGCCGACCCGTTGCAGAAACCCGGCGATCGAGCGTGGCGAGGCAATCTGGCAGACCAGGTCGACATCGCCGATATCGATCCCCAGTTCCAGGGACGCCGTGGCGATCAGCACTTGCAGCTCGCCGCGCTTGAGCCGCTGTTCGGCGTCGAGACGAAACTCCTTGGCCAGGCTGCCGTGGTGGGCGGCGACGGCTTCTTTGCCGAGACGCTCGCTCAAGTGACGGCTCAGGCGTTCGGCGAGTCGTCGGGTGTTGACGAAAATCAGCGTGGTGCGGTGTTCGCGGGCGAGGGCGGCAAGGCGGTCGTAGACCAGTTCCCAGACGTCATTGGCCATCACCGCCGACAACGGCACGGCCGGCACTTCGATGTCCAGATCCCGCGGGCGGGCGTGGCCGATGTCGATGATTTCGCACGCGCGATCACAGCCAACCAGAAATTGCGAGACGGCTTCGATGGGTTTTTGCGTGGCAGACAGGCCGATCCGCATCAGCGGTTCCGCGCACAACGCTTGCAGTCGCTCGAGGCTCAGGGCCAGGTGACTGCCGCGCTTGCTGGCGGCGATCGCGTGAATTTCGTCGACGATCACCGTGCGGGCGGTGCTGAGCATTTGTCGGCCGGAGTCGGAGCCGAGCAGCACGTAAAGGGATTCCGGGGTGGTCACCAGGATATGCGGCGCGGTCTTGCGCATCGCCGAGCGGTCTTTTTGCGGCGTATCGCCGGTGCGCACGGCGGTGTTGATCTGCAATTGCGGCAGGCCCATCTCGCGTAACTGCTCGGTGATGCCGGCCAACGGGTCTTGCAGGTTGATCTGGATGTCGTTGGACAGGGCCTTTAGCGGCGAAACGTAGACCACCAGGGTTTCATCCGGCAGATGGCCGCCGTTGGCCAATCCGCGGTGGACCAGGTCGTCGATGACCGCGAGGAACGCGGTGAGGGTCTTGCCGGAGCCAGTGGGGGCGGCGACCAGGGTCGAACGGTGCTGGCGGATCAACGGCCACGCCCGGGCCTGGGCGGCGGTGACCGTCGGGAAGGTGCTGCTGAACCAGGCGCTGACGGCGGGGTGGAAGCCTGCCAGGGCGCTGTCCGTCGGGATTGGCAGATTCATGCAGCAATTTATGCGGGCGGGGGGCTGAAGATGCAAGTACCGCTCAAGACCTTCGCTGGTCTTCAGGGCCCCATCGCGGGCAAGCCCGCTCCCACAGGGATTCTTCTGTGAATACAAAATTTGTGGACAACAGAGAACACTGTGGGAGCGAGCCTGCTCGCGAAGGGGCCGGTGCCGGCACCGCAAAACTCAGGCAACTACACTTTACGGATGACGGTTGCGCACTAAACCCGCAAAATGCAACGATTCCGGCAACTATCGACGGCATTGCCCGCGAGCGGTGTCGATAAAGCCATTGTTTCAATCAGACTGGGCCTGCTGACTCTATGCGAATGCGCCTTATGTTACTGGGCGGCGGAAATGCCCTTGGGCAGGCGCTGATTCGCCTCGGTGCGGAGGAAGACATCGGCTTCCTCGCCCCCCGCCCACCGCAAGACGGCTGGGACGCCGCGACCCTGACGCAACTGCTCGACGACACCCGTCCGGACGCGTTGATCAACCTCGCCTATTACTTCGACTGGTTTCAGGCGGAGACGGTCAGCGAACAGCGTCTGGCCGGGCAGGAGCGGGCGATCGAGCGTCTGGCCGAACTGTGCCAGCATCACAACATCGTGCTGCTGCAACCGTCGAGCTATCGCGTGTTCGATGGTTCCAGGGCGACGGCCTACAGCGAAAAAGACGAACCGGTGCCCTTGGGCCTGCGCGGTCAGGCCTTGTGGCGGATCGAGCAAAGCGTCCGCGCCACTTGCCCGCAACACGTGTTGCTGCGATTCGGCTGGCTGCTGGATGACAGCCCCGACGGCACCCTCGGTCGTTTCCTCGGCCGCGCCGAACTACCGGAAGAATTGCTGATGGCCGACGACCGTCGGGGCAATCCGACGCCGGTGGATGACGCCGCGCGGGTGATCATCTCGGTCCTCAAGCAACTCGATTGCTCGGCGCCGCTGTGGGGCACCTACCATTACGCCGGGCATGAGGCGACCACGCCGCTGGCACTTGGGCAGGCGATCCTCACCGAAGCACGTGCCCTGCATCCGCTGGCCATCGAAGCGCCGACCGCCCAGGCTCACGCCGCGCGCCCGGACGCCGCCGAAGAGCCGCAACACGCGGTGCTGGCCTGCAAGAAAATTCTGCACACTTTCGGGATCAAGCCCCGCGCCTGGCGTGCGGCACTCCCGGGCTTACTGGATAGGTTTTATCGCCATGGCTGACGGCCCTGTTTTAATCACCGGCGGCGCCGGTTTCATCGGCTCGCACCTCACCGATGCCTTGCTCGCCAAGGGCCATTCGGTGCGCATTCTCGATGACCTCTCCACCGGCAAACGCAGCAACTTGCCGCTGGACAATCCCGGCGTCGAACTGATCGTGGGCGATGTCGCCGATGCCGCGCTGGTAGCGCGGGCGATGGTCGGTTGCAGCGCTGTGGCGCACCTGGCCGCAGTGGCGTCGGTGCAGGCGTCGGTGGATGATCCGGTGAAGACCCACCAGAGCAATTTCATTGGTTCGCTGAATGTCTGTGAAGCCATGCGCCAGGGCGGCGTAAAACGGGTGCTGTATGCGTCCAGTGCAGCGGTCTACGGCAACAATGGCGAAGGCGAGTCGATCGACGAAGACACGCCCAAAGCACCGTTAACGCCCTACGCGTCGGACAAATTGGCGAGCGAGCATTACTTCGATTTTTACCGTCGCCAGCATGGTCTGGAGCCGGTGATTTTCCGTTTCTTCAACATCTTCGGCCCGCGCCAGGATCCGTCCTCGCCGTACTCCGGGGTGATCAGCATTTTCAGCGAGCGCGCGCAGAAGGGCCTGCCGATCACGGTGTTCGGTGACGGTGAGCAGACTCGCGATTTCGTCTATGTTGAAGACCTGGTCGACTTGCTGGTGCAAGCCATCGAGAAACCGCAGGTCGAAGTCGGCGCGGTCAACGTCGGCTGGAACCAGGCCACGACCCTCAAGCAAATGCTTGAAGCCCTTGAAACGGTGGTCGGTCAATTGCCGCCGGTAAGCTATGGCCCGGCGCGCTCCGGTGACATCCGCCACTCGCGAGCGAACAATCAGCGTTTGCTGGAGCGCTTTACCTACCCGGAGCAGACACCGATGCGTGTCGGCCTGGCGCGGTTGTTGGGGCGCTGAGGTTTTCCTCGGCCATGAAAAAGGCGCCTGTAGAGGCTAATGCCGGTCAGTTAAGGAACGACACAATCCGTAGCAGCTGGCGAAGCCTGCGTTCGGCTGCGCAGCAGTCGTAAAACCTGAGTTTGCGGTCTTCCTGAAACACCGCATCGTCTGATTTCACGACTGCTTTGCAGCCGAACGCAGGCTTCGCCAGCTGCTACGGATCGCGTTTTGGCTTAACTGATCGGCATTAGCTTTTCGAGGCGCCTTTTTTGTGCGGCAATTTTAGAACTTGTAACCCAGGCCCACCATGTAGATGAACGGGTCTACGTCCACATCGACCTTGGCGCGAGTGCCCTGTGCCACTGCGTTATTTTGCACGGTCGCGGTGGTGTCGATGTCGATGTAGCGCACCTGGGCGTTGATCATGATGTTGTCGGTCAGCATGTAATCGGCGCCGACCTGGAACGCCATGCCCCAGGAGTTATCCGCCTTGAAGTTGCTGAAACCGTTGGCGCTGGCTTCGCTGCCAACGTGCTCGTCGTAGATCCAGGTGTAGTTGATACCGGCGCCGACATACGGCTGGAACGCGGACTTGGAGTCCAGTGGGTAGTACACAACGCTCAGCGTCGGTGGCAGGTGTTTCAGCGTACCGAGTTTGCCGTTGGCCGCGCCGAGGGCAGTGCCTTTGATCTTCACGTCATGCTCGAACGGCGAGGCCGCCAGCAGCTCGATCCCCCAGTGGCTGTTGAGCATGTAAGCGAAGTTCAGACCCAATTGCGTGTCGCTGCTCATGGTGGCCTTGCCACCCAGATCGGCACCCTTCAGCGGGCCTTGATCAACCTTGACGCTGGAGCTGTCGGCTTTCGGGTTGACGGTGATTGCACCGGCACGAACGATGATATCGCCGGCTTCGTGGGCGTAGGCTAACGGTGCTGCGAGCGCGAGGGCAAACAGCGAAGCGCAGAGCTTGGACTTGTGCATTGAGGGCTCCAAAGGACGTTAAAAATTTTTGATGTCCAATGGTACGGAGCCGCCTGATACGGTCTTTTGACTCAGCTCAATGAAACAGTGATGGCCCTGATTTTGTTGGCGCCTCTGATGGCCTCATCGCGAGCAATCGAGCGTCGACCGGCTGCTCCCACATTTGATCTGTGCATCAACACAAATCCCCTGTGGGAGCGAGCTTGCTCGCGATGGCTATCTAACAAACAACACAGAACTCCCGGGTTCACTCCGGCAATTCATACACATAAATCTTGTCCGCCTGCATCTGATACCCGGCATCCGCCAACTCGCTGGTCGACGCTTTAACCTGCAATGCACCTTCGATCCAGTACGGCTGATACAACTCGTCGAGCTTCACACCCACCTGGCTTTTGACGTGCACGATCTGGTTCGACGGCGGTGGCGGCACGTGGATGCAGGCGCCGAAATAAGGCACCAGCAGAAACTCCGTGGTGCGACCTTCTTCACTCACTTCCAGCGGCACGATGTAGCCCGGCAGCCGAATGTTCTGACCGTCGAGGCTTTTCACCACCGGCGCATTGGGCATGTCTTGCTTGGCCGCGGGTGCCGATTCAGCGGCCAACGCCTTGCCCATCTGTGACAGGTCGTGCAGCGGCGTCATGTTCGGCACTTCCGGTGCAGCGTCCGGCGGGATCATTTCCGACCAGGTCAGGTCTTTCGGCTCGGCCGCCCACAGGGGCAAGGCGACCAGCATCAACAGCGCAAGCACAGCACGGGGCATGTTCAACGTCCTCATAAACGGATCGACAGGCCATCGGCCAAAGATTGGCGATACGCGCGCCAGGCCGGCACGCTGCCCATCAGCAACGCGGCGATCAGGATGCCACCGAGCAGCGTCCATTCATATTCGCTCGGCCAGGCCAGCGGCAGGTACAAGCCGTAATTCGCCTGCACATAACCTTGAGCCAAGGCGATGCCCACATACAAAAGACATACCCCGGCAATCACGCCCGACAGTGCCAGGGCAAACGCCTCCAGCACCAGCAACGTCGCGATGTGCCACGGTCGGGCACCCACTGAACGCAGAATCGCCATCTCCCGACGGCGTTCGTTGAGGCTGGTGAGGATCGCCGTGAGCATGCCGATCAACCCGGTCAGCACCACGAACAGCGAGACCACGAACAAGGCTTTTTCCGCCGTGCTCATCAAACTCCACAGTTCTTGCAGCGCCACGCCCGGCAGGATCGCCAGCATCGGTTCACCCCGAAATTCGTTGATCTCACGCTGTAGCGCGAAGGTCGAAATCTTACTGTTGAGGCCGAGCATGAACGCCGTGATCGCTTGCGGCGTCAGGTCCATGTTACGCGCCTGATCGGCACTGATCCGTCCGTTGCCGCGCGCCGGCACGCCGTTGTGCCAGTCGATGTGAATCGCTTCCATACCGCCGAGGCTGATATGCAGCGTGCGGTCCACCGGGGTGCCGGTGCGTTTGAGAATGCCGACCACGGTGAACGGCTTGTCGTCGTGCTTGACCAGGCTGATCACCGCCACGCCGTGGGCCAGCACCAGTTTGTCGCCGAGTTTGTAGTGCAGCGCATCGGCCACTTCGGCACCGAGCACCACTTCAAACGGATCGGTGGCGAAGGCGCGGCCGTCGGCCAGTTCCAGGTGTTGCTGATGACCGTATTGATAGTGCTCGAAGTACGCCTCGGTGGTGCCCATCACCCGATAACCGCGATGGGAGTCGCCGAGGGACATCGGGATTGCCCACTTCACTTTCGGGTTGTTGGCGAAGTGCTCGAAGCTGTCCCAACGGATGTTGTTGGTGGCGTTGCCGATGCGGAACACCGAGTACAGCAACAGGTTCACCGAACCGGAACGTGCGCCGACGATCAGGTCGGTGCCGCTGATGGTGCTGGCGAAACTGGCCTTGGCTTCGGTGCGCACGCGCTCCACGGCTAGCAGCAGGCAGACCGACAGGGCAATGGCGAACGCGGTGAGGATCGCCGTGAAGCGGCGGTTAGCCAGGCTGGCCATGGCTAGACGAAACAAATACATCTCAGACCTCGGACGGGGTGGCGGCGCGATTGAGATCGGCCAGCGACAGGTGGCGATCGAACAGCGGTGCCAGGCTCTGGTCATGGCTGACGAACAGCAGGCTCGATCCGGCTTCGCGGCATTCGGCGAACAGCAAGCGAATGAAATTCTCGCGGGCGTCGTAATCCAGGGCCGAAGTCGGTTCGTCGGCGATCACCAATTCAGGCTGACCGATCAACGCGCGCGCAGCGGCAACCCGTTGCTGCTGGCCGATGGACAGCGAATCGGCGCGGCGGCTGAGGATGCTTTCATCCTTCAGACCCAGGTGGGCGAGGAGGGTGGCCGCCGCCTGATCGACGCTGCCATGGCGCAGGATCGCCCGTTCCGCGCGCAGCTTGGAAAAGTGGCAGGGCAACTCAACGTTCTCGCGCACCGAGAGAAACGGCAGCAAGTTGAACTGCTGGAAGATGTAGCCGGTGTGATCGACCCGGAAATGGTCGCGGGCACCGGCCGAAAGTTCGGTCAGTTCCTGGCCCAGCAATCGGATGCTGCCGCGATTGGGCTTCTGCACACCACCGAGCAGGCCGAGCAGGGTGGTCTTTCCGCTGCCGCTGGGGCCTTTGAGGAACAGGGTTTCCCCAGGCTCCAGGCGAAACGCCGGGATATCCAGCAGCGGCGGATGACCGGGCCAACTGAAGCCCAGGTCGGACAGTTCGATGAGTGCTTGGGTCATAGCGCCGATTTCATTGTTTTGATGACCTGTAGGAGCTGTCGAGTGCAACGAGGCTGCGATCTTTTGATCTTGATCTTTAACGTCAAAAGATCGCAGCCTCGTTGCACTCGACAGCTCCTACAGGGGATCGGGTGAATTTAGAATTTCAGGGCGGCAGCCTTGGCCGTCACTTCTACACCTTGCTGCCCGCTCGGGCTGATCAGTTGTACCTGAATCTTCTGGGTCGCCGGGAAGGTGTTGAAGATGTTCGCCAGGTCCAGGGTTTTCAGTGCGCCCGGTGCCGAGCAGCTGAATTGATAATGAGCGTGGATTTCGCTGTGGTCGTGGTGATGTTCGCCCTTGGCCTCTTCGTCGTGATCATCATCGGCATCCGGCTTGCCGCCGAACAACGGGCTTTCCAGTTCCTGTGTCGCGACCACGCAACCAGCGGCTTTCGGCAGGTTGAACAGCACCAGCGGTTTCTCCAGCTGCGCACGAACGGCGGCGACTTTGGCCTTGTCGGCGTCGGCGACAGCGGCGTGTTCGAAACCCACCAGGTTCATCGCCGGGCTTTCCAGTTCCAGCTCCAGGGTCTGACCGTCCAGCGCTGCGTTCAGGCGACCGACACCATGTTCGTGGGCGCCGAGGCTGCCGTGCTCATGATCATGTTCATCAGCGGCGTGGGCGACGGCCAGCGGCAACAGGGCAAACGGCAGAGCGAGAAGCAGACGGCGCATGGCGGGTCTCCGAAAAGTAAAATGAAGAGTTTGTTATGTAATCTTATAACGTAAGTGCCGAGAGTTTGACCGCCTGCTTGGCGTTGCACAAGTCCCATGGGAGCATGCAAGTCAGAAATGTGCAGGAGCAGACTTATGTTGCGTATACGCGGAAGCATCGGCGACTGGCCGGTGGATTTGACGCTGGAGATGGATGACGGCGACTGGGCGCGGCTCGGGGCGCAGTTGCAGGTGGTGAAGCCCGAAGCCAGTGCAGCGCCGGCAAAACCGATCAATCAGGATGATGCACTGTGGCAGATCGCCAAGGATTTGCTGCGCAAGGCCGGGCAATTGAGCGGGCCGGATTTGCTGGATCAGTTGGAAGGTCTGACCGGCAGCGCGGCGTCGGGCAAACGCTTGCTGGTGCGTTTGCGCCACTGCTCTGATGTGAAGGTGACGAGCGGCGGGGATACGCCGCTCTACAGATGGATCGAGTAAAACGCAAAGATCGCAGCCTCGCTTCGCTCGACAGCTCCTACAGGGAAACAAGATCCCATGTAGGAGCTGTCGAGTGAAACGAGGCTGCGATCTTTTGATCTTTCAATAAAGAGCAGCAAACAACTTGCGGCGGTACGTGGTCACCAGTGGATGATCGTTGCCCAGCAGTTCGAACACCTGCAGCAAGGTCTTGTGCGGCAGGCCTTCGCTGTAGCTGCGATTGCGCACGAACAGCTTGAGCAACGCATCCAGCGCCGCATCGTACTGCTGACGGGCCAGTTGCTGGATCGCCAGCTGATAAACCGCTTCATCGTCCTGCGGATTTTTTGCCAGACGCGCTTTCAGGTCTGCCACATCCGGCAAATCCTTGGCTTGGCCGAGAAACTGGATCTGCGCCTTGGCGCCGGCGAGGGCGGCCTTGTGCTCATCGCTCTTGACTGCGTCGAGCACGGTTTGCGCTTCGCTCAACTCGCCACGTTCGGTGAGGCAGCGGGCGTAGAGAATCAGCGCCTTGGCATTGGTGTTGTCTTCGCCCAGCAGCACTTTCAGTGTGGCTTCGGCGTCGGCAAAGCGGTTGTCATCAAACAGCGCCTGAGCCTGTTCGAACGGGTCGGAAGCAGCCGGTGGCGGTATTTGCACGTGAGGTTCGAGCATTGCGCGTACCGCAGATTCAGGCTGTGCACCGGCGAAACCATCCACCGGCTGACCGTCCTTGAACAGCACCACCGTCGGCAGGCTGCGAATGCCGAAGCGCGAAACGATGTCCGGCTCGACGTCACAGTTGACCTTGGCCAGCAACAACTCGCCCTGATAGCTCTCGGCGATGGTTTGCAGCATCGGCATCAAGGCCTTGCACGGCGCACACCATTCGGCCCAGAAATCCACCAGCACCGGTTTGTGGAAAGAGTTCTCGATCACCGACTGCTCGAAATCGGCAGTCGTGGCGTCGAAGATGTACGGCGTTTCCTGACTCATGGGGGATCTCTTGGAAGCGTGAATCTGCTCACTATAAGGGCTGGCGCAAAAGATCGCAGCCTTCGGCAGCTCCTACAGGATCGGGTTCGCACTCGGTCAATGTAGGAACTGCCGCAGGCTGCGATCTTTTAGCGGCTTCAAACGCGCCGCGCATGGTAGAGGCTCACATGCCGAAACTCTTCGGGCTCGGCCAGATCGGGCAAGGTCATCGCTTCCAGCATCTCGATGCGTTGATACAACGGGTGGCGAAAATCCCTCACGCGCGAATCGGCCACCAGGGCTTGCTGGCCGCGACTCAGGAATTCATCGAGCAACGGCAGATTCGCCCGGTCGTACAGCACGTCGGCCACCAGAATCAGATCAAAGCGATCCGCTTCGGCGAAAAAATCCGTCGAGTAGTTGAGGTGTACGTCATTGAGTTCGGCATTCGCCCGACACGCGGCAATCGCCAGCGGGTCCAGGTCACAAGCCACCACTTCCAGCGCTCCGGCCTTGACTGCCGCGATCCCCGCCACCCCGGAACCCGCACCGAAATCCAGCACCCGTTTGCCTTTGACCCACTCAGGGAACTCGGCGAGATAGCGGGCCACCGCCAGCCCACTGGCCCAGCAAAAACTCCAATAAGGCGGCTCATGGAGTATTCGCCGAGTTTCTTCCGGGCTGAACGCGCGGTCCATGTTGTCGCCGTCGATCAGCCAAAGCTTCAGGTCGGTATCGGGTAATTCACAGGCAACCAGCTGCGCATCACCGAGCAGTTCCCCTAACGCCTGTTGCAGGTCGAACGGTGCAGTCATGGCGCTTTGACGAATTGCAGCTGACCCAGCACTTGCGTCGTTGGCTGGCTGATGACTTGCGACGGCAGGTGCAAAATCAGCTGGCCGGACTGGCTGGCGCGGCCGCGCAGTTCAACGCGGGCGCCGACCGGAAAGGATTCCGGGTTGAAGCGCAGGTGGAACGGTAGAATCTGATTGGTGCCGATCAGGCTGGAACTGGCGAGCAATTGTTGCGGGCGGTCCTTGTCGTCGATCACCAGCAGCGCCAGTTCGACTTCGGCACCGGCCGGCACGCCTTGCAGGGTGCCGCTCAATTCACGCTGATACGCGGGCAGCGGGCCGAGGTTGGCCGATTCCTTGGCTTTCTTCTGTGCCTGTTGTGGTGCGGGGCCTGGCGTCGGCGGCTGGGGCTTGGGCGCATCGCTGCTGCAGGCCACCAGCAGGCTGAAAAGACTGAGCAAAACGAGCGGTCTTAGGGACATTTTCGGCTCCAGCAAGGTGAAATCCATGGATCTAGCTTTATAGCCCGTCTGTATACCGCAAACCCTATGGCTTGTCTTGCCACGGGGATGCGCTACCATGGCCCTCCCTTTTTTTGTTGCCTGCCACCATGCACTGTCCCTTCTGCGGTGCCAACGACACCAAGGTCATCGACTCGCGTCTGGTCGCCGAGGGCGAACAGGTACGCCGCCGGCGTGAATGCCTGGCCTGCGGCGAGCGTTTCACGACGTTCGAGACGGCCGAACTGGTGTTGCCGCGCCTGATCAAAACCGACGGCAGCCGCCAGCCGTTCGACGAAGAAAAGCTCCGCGCCGGTATGCAGCGTGCGCTGGAGAAGCGCCCGGTGAGTGTCGAACGCCTGGAATCGTCGTTGGTGCACATCAAACACAAACTGCGCGCCACTGGTGAGCGAGAGGTCAAATCCCTTGTCGTCGGTGAACTGGTGATGGCCGAGCTGCAAAAACTCGACGAAGTCGCCTACATTCGTTTCGCCTCCGTGTATCGGCGCTTCCAGGACCTCAACGAGTTCCGCGAAGAGATCGATCGCCTGGCCCGTGAGCCGGTGAAAGAATGACCACCTCTTCCGAACAAGCCATCCTCGACGCCCATTACATGGCCCGCGCGCTGGAACTGGCGCGCAAAGGTCATTACACGACCCACCCCAACCCTCGGGTTGGCTGCGTGATCGTGCGGGACGGGCAGATTGTCGGCGAAGGCTGGCACGTGCGCACCGGCGAACCCCACGCCGAAGTCCACGCCCTGCGCGCCGCCGGCGACAAGGCTCGAGGCGCCACCGCTTACGTGACCCTCGAACCTTGCAGCCACCACGGACGTACGCCGCCTTGTGCCGATGCGCTGGTACATGCGGGTGTGGCTCGGGTCGTCGCGGCGATGCAAGACCCGAATCCGTCGGTTGCCGGTCGTGGCATGCAGCGCCTGACCCAGGCCGGCATCGCTACCGAAAGCGGCGTGCTGGAAGGCGAAGCGCGCAAGCTCAATGAAGGTTTCCTCAAGCGCATGGAGCACGGCTTGCCGTTCGTGCGGGTCAAGTTGGCCATGAGCCTCGACGGTCGGACAGCGATGGAAAGCGGCGAAAGCCAATGGATCACAGGTACAGCGGCGCGTTCGGCGGTACAACGCTTGCGGGCCCAGGCCAGCGTGGTGCTGACCGGTGCCGACACGGTGCTGGCAGACAACGCCCGTCTCACCGTGCGTGCCGATGAGTTGGGCCTGGATCCTGAGCAAACGGCCCTGGCCATGAGCCGTCCGCCGCTTCGCGTGCTGATTGACGGCCGCCTGCGCGTGCCGCTGGACGCGCCGTTCTTCAAGGCCGGGCCTGCATTGGTCGCCACGTGCATGGCGATCGAGGAGCAATACGCCAACGGTCCGGAATGCCTGATCGTGGCGGGCGAGGATGGCTTGGTCGACCTGCGCAAACTGCTGATTGAACTGGCCAATCGCGGGGTCAACGAAGTGTTGGTCGAAGCGGGGCCGCGTCTGGCCGGGGCTTTTGCTCAGCAAGGGCTGGTCGACGAATTCCAGATTTTCATCGCAGGCAAGTTTTTAGGCTCCTCGGCACGGCCGCTGCTGGATTGGCCGCTCGCGCAAATGAAGGATGCGCCTGAACTCAAAATCACCGAAATTCGCGCGGTTGGCGATGACTGGCGAGTCATCGCCATTCCTTCGCCAGCGGCGAGCGTATAATTCCGGGCCTGCGCCACGCGACGGCCCTGTTCTCGAGGAGGACTCCATGTTTACCGGCATCATCGAATCCATCGGCAGTATTCGTGCATTGACCCCAAAAGGCGGAGATGTGCGGGTACACGTAGAAACCGGCAAGCTCGATCTGAGCGACGTCAAACTGGGCGACAGCATCGCGGTCAACGGCGTGTGCCTGACTGCGGTTGAGTTACCAGGCAACGGCTTTGCGGCGGACGTCAGTCGCGAAACCCTCGACTGCACCGCCATGAATGATCTGAAAAGCGGCAGCCCGGTGAACCTGGAAAAAGCCCTGACTCCGACCACTCGCCTCGGCGGCCATCTGGTCAGCGGCCATGTCGATGGCGTGGGTGAAGTGGTGGCCCGTACCGAGAATGCTCGCGCTGTGGAGTTCCGCATCCGCGCTCCCAAAGAGCTGGCCAAGTACATCGCCCATAAAGGCTCGATCACCGTCGACGGCACCAGCCTGACCGTGAACGCGGTCGATGGCGCCGAGTTCTTGCTGACGATCATTCCGCACACCCTGAGCGAAACCATCATGGCGTCTTACCAGCCAGGTCGCCGGGTGAACCTCGAAGTCGACTTGCTTGCCCGTTATCTGGAGCGCCTGCTGTTAGGCGATAAAGCCGCAGAGCCAACGTCCAGTAACATCACTGAAAGCTTTCTGGCCGAGAACGGCTACCTCAATTCCTGAAACTCAATTTTGAAAGAAGGGGGGTGCCTTGTGGCGCTCAATAGCATCGAAGAACTGGTTGAAGACATCCGCCAAGGCAAGATGGTCATCCTCATGGATGACGAAGACCGCGAGAATGAAGGCGACCTGATCATGGCCGCCGAGTGCTGCCAGCCTGAACACATCAACTTCATGGCCAAGCACGCCCGTGGCCTGATCTGCATGCCGATGAGCCGTGAGCGTTGCGAACTGCTGAAGCTGCCTCTGATGGCGCCGCGCAACGGTTCCGGCTTCGGCACCAAGTTCACCGTGTCCATCGAAGCAGCCACCGGCGTGACCACCGGCATTTCCGCCGCCGACCGTGCGCGCACCGTGCAAGCGGCTGCCGCGAAGGACGCCAAGGCTGAAGACATCGTCAGCCCCGGCCACATCTTCCCGCTGATGGCCCAGGCCGGCGGCACCCTCGCTCGCGCCGGCCACACCGAAGCGGCGTGCGACCTGGCGCGCATGGCCGGTTTCGAACCGAGCGGCGTGATCTGCGAAGTGATGAACGACGACGGCACCATGTCCCGCCGCGCGGAACTGGAAGCGTTTGCTGCCGAACACAACATCAAGATCGGCACCATCGCCGACCTGATTCACTACCGGATGATCCACGAACGTACCGTTCAGCGGATTGCCGAGCAGCCACTGGACAGCGAACTGGGCCAATTCAACCTGGTGACCTATCGTGATTCCGTGGAAGGCGACGTGCACATGGCCCTGACCCTGGGCACCGTGTGCGCCGAAGAACCGACCCTGGTTCGGGTGCACAACATGGACCCGCTGCGCGACCTGTTGATGGTCAAACAGCCTGGCCGCTGGAGCCTGCGCGCCGCGATGGCTGCGGTTGCCGAGGCTGGCAGTGGCGTGGTGCTGTTGCTCGGCCACCCGCTCGATGGCGACGTGTTGCTGGCGCATATCCGCGAAACCGCGGAGCACGTTCCGGCGAAAAAACCGACCACCTACAGCATCGTTGGTGCCGGTTCGCAGATCCTTCGGGACCTGGGCGTACGCAAAATGCGCCTGATGAGTGCGCCAATGAAATTTAATGCGATATCCGGTTTCGATCTGGAAGTTGTAGAATACGTGCCCTCCGAATAATGACCGGTTGTTTCCAGTCCTTGATTCGCGGTTAACACATCACTGAGGGACGCGTAGAAAACGCGTCCCGGCTCTTTAAGAGATCTAACGAATGACCCTGAAGACCATCGAAGGTACCTTCATCGCCCCTAAAGGCCGCTACGCTTTGGTAGTAGGCCGTTTCAACAGCTTCGTCGTTGAAAGCCTGGTCAGCGGTGCAGTTGATGCCCTGGTTCGCCACGGCGTGAGCGAAAGCGACATCACCATCATCCGCGCACCTGGCGCCTTCGAAATCCCGCTGGTTGCGCAGAAAGTCGCTCAGAAGGGCGAATACGCGGCAATCATCGCCCTGGGCGCGGTCATTCGTGGCGGTACTCCGCACTTCGAATACGTGGCTGGCGAATGCACCAAGGGCCTGGCCCAGGTGTCCATGGAGTTCGGCGTTCCAGTCGCATTTGGCGTGCTGACCGTTGATTCCATCGAGCAAGCCATCGAACGTTCCGGCACCAAGGCCGGTAACAAAGGTGCTGAAGCTGCCCTGTCCGCTCTGGAAATGGTCAGCCTCCTGGCGCAGTTGGAGGCCAAGTGATTAGCGACGAAAGCGATCGTTTCAACCCGCGCGATCCAAAGCCTGCGGATGCCGGCAAGCCATCGAAAAGCGTCAAGCGTCGCGAAGCCCGTCAGCTCGCGACTCAGGCGCTGTACCAGTGGCACATGGCCAAGCAATCTTTGAACGAGATCGAAGCGCAGTTCCGGGTCGATAACGATTTCAGCGATGTCGATGCCGCTTACTTTCACGACATCCTGCACGGCGTTCCGGCTCACAAGCCTGAGATCGACGCTGCACTGACGCCGTGCCTGGACATCACGATCGAAGAGCTGGACCCGGTTGAACTGGCCGTTCTGCGCCTGTCGACCTGGGAACTGCTCAAGCGCGTCGACGTGCCGTACCGCGTTGTGATCAACGAAGGTATCGAGCTGGCGAAAGTCTTCGGTTCCACCGACGGCCACAAGTTCGTCAACGGTGTACTCGACAAGCTGGCCCCGCGTCTGCGTGAAGCTGAAGTGAAGGCGTTCAAGCGCTAATCCGCGCTTGGAGATGCCATGGGCGAGTTTGAGCTGATCCGCAATTTCTTCGCCGCCGCGCCTTGTGCGCAGGGCGGCGAAGGCGTTGCCCTTGGGATCGGCGATGACTGCGCCTTGCTGGCTGTTCCCCCTGGGGAGCAGTTGGCAATTTCCACCGACACATTGGTTGCCGGTGTGCATTTCGCAGATCCTTGCGACCCGTTTCTGCTCGGTCAGCGCTCGCTGGCCGTGGCCGTCAGCGATCTGGCTGCCATGGGCGCCACTCCGGTTGCCTTTACCCTTGCCCTGACTTTGCCGACGGTGACCGCCGATTGGCTGGATGCCTACGCCCGTGGTTTGAACCTCATGGCGCAAAGCTGTGGCGTGGCGCTGGTGGGCGGTGATACCACCCGTGGGCCATTGAGCCTGACGATGACCGTGTTCGGTCGTGTGCCGGCCGGTCAGGCGTTGACCCGCAGTGGTGCGCAGCCTGGCGACTTGCTGTGCGTTGGCGGTGAGCTTGGTAACGCGGCGGGAGCATTGCCGCTGGTGCTCGGCCAGCGGGAGGCTGAAGCCGCCATCGCCGATCCGCTGCTGGCACATTACTGGTCGCCGCAGCCGCAACTCGCGTTGGGCCAGGCGCTGCGCGGTAAAGCCACCTCGGCGCTGGACATCTCCGACGGACTGCTCGCGGACTGCGGGCACATCGCGCTCGCGTCGAAAGTCGGTATTCAGGTTGAACGGGACACGCTGCCATTGTCGAACGCTTTAGTGGCCTTCCTCGGACAATCGGGTGCAGAAGTCGCGGCCCTGAGCGGCGGTGATGATTATGTGCTGGCCTTTACCTTGCCGTCCGTCGAGTTGCCGCAATTGTTGAGCGACGGCTGGCCGATCCATGTGGTCGGGCGTGTTGTGGCGGGGCAGGGCGTGATGCTGCTGGACGCCGACGGTCAAGACATCACCCCGCAAACCCGGGGTTATCAACATTTTCGGGAGACACCGTGACAGATCATCCCAAACAGGTCCCGGCGGAATTCGTACCGCCGTCGGTCTGGCGCAATCCGTGGCATTTCCTGGCGTTCGGCTTTGGCTCGGGCACCTTGCCAAAAGCACCGGGCACCTGGGGTTCGTTAGTTGCGCTACCCTTTATCCCGTTGTGGCAGATGCTGCCCGACTGGGGCTACTGGCTGATGCTCGGCATCACCATGCTGTTTGGCTTCTGGCTGTGCGGGAAGGTCGCCGACGATTTGCGGGTGCACGACCATGAAGGCATCGTCTGGGATGAAATGGTCGGGATGTGGATCACCCTGTGGTTGGTGCCGGAAGGTTGGTACTGGTTGCTGGCGGGGTTTTTGATGTTCCGCTTCTTCGACATCCTCAAACCGTGGCCGATTCGCTGGATCGACCGGCATGTGCACGGCGGCGTCGGGATCATGCTCGATGACGTATTGGCCGGAGTGTTTGCGTGGCTGGGGATGCAGGGATTGGTTTGGTTTTTCGCCTGAGTGGCGAAACAGGGGACTAGGGATGGCTCGACGCTGGTTGATGGCGATGGTCTTTGCGGTGTTCAGCTCGCTCGTTCAGGCGGGCGATGCAGTGACGACGCCGTCAGTGATTCATCTGGCCAGCGAAGACTGGGAAGACTACACCGCCGCCGATGGCCACGGTCTGGGCTGGGACGTGTTGCGGGAAGTCTTCGAGCCGGCGGGGGTCAAACTGGACATCCGCAGCGAACCCTACGTGCGTTCCATGGGCCTGGCCCAGCGCGGCGAAGTGGATGCCTGTGTCGGCTCCTATCTTGATGAGTCCAGCGATCTGCTCTATCCGCGCTGGAACTTCGATACCGATCACATCTATGCCCTAGGGCTGGCCAGCAACCCCGCGCCGACCCCGGAAACCCTGGGCAACTATCGACTGGCCTGGGTCCGCGGCTACGACTACCAGGATTACCTGCCCAACGTGCGCCGCTATAACGAAGTCATGCGGCGTACCGGGATTTTGTCGATGTTGACCCGCAACCGCGCCGACTTTTACATCGACGCGCTGACCGAGGTCGACTATGTCCTCAGGTGGGCCAAGGATCCGTCGCAGTTCCGTCGCACCCACATCGCGGAGTTGCCGCTGTATCTGTGCTTTGCCAAGACCCCCAAGGCCCGGACACTGATGGCGCTGTTCGATCAACGCATGGAGCAACTGGTGAAAAACGGCCAGCTGAAACCGATCTTCGAGCGCTGGAAACAACCCTATCCATTCGATTCAAACTGAACACGGTCAATGTAGGAGCTGCCGAAGGCTGCGATCTTTTGATCTTTGTGCCTTCAAAGGCATTGCACATCATGATCAAAAGATCGCAGCCTTCGGCAGCTCCTACATTGATCGCAGGGGACCTGAGATCTAACTTTTTGATCGTTATGCCCCATAATTCAGCCTAAGCGTCTGTCGGAACGTGCTGTTACAATGCCGCCTCTGCGAATCTCCAGTACTTATTGATCAGGAGCACACCGGTGCCTGTCGTTTTTGTCGCCGCTTCCAAGCTGCCAACGCCTTTTGCGCAATTCACCATGCACGGCTTTCTCGATGAAGAAAACGGGCGCGAGCACGTTGTGCTGAGCCTGGGTGAGTTCGTCGACGGTGCCCCGGTACTCGGCCGGTTGCACTCCGAATGCCTGACCGGCGATGCCTTGTTCAGCCAGCGTTGCGACTGCGGTTCGCAACTCGAGGCCGCCTTGCAGGCCATCGCCCGTGAAGGCCGGGGCGTGTTGCTGTACTTGCGTCAAGAGGGCCGTGGCATTGGCCTGCTGAACAAGATCCGCGCCTATGAATTGCAGGATGGCGGCGCCGATACTGTTGAAGCCAACGAGCGTCTGGGCTTTGCCGCCGACCAGCGTGACTACGCCATGTGCCTGCCGATGCTGGAGCACTTGGGCGTGAAATCCCTGCGTTTGATGACCAATAACCCACGCAAGGTCAAAGCCTTGACCGACATGGGCATCGTGGTCGCCGAGCGCGTGCCGCTGCACACCGGCCACAATCCGCACAACAAACTCTACCTGGCCACCAAGGCCAGCAAGCTCGACCACATGATGGGCAACGAGCACCAGGGTGAGGCAGACCGGGCGTGACCCGCGGTCAGGTTCGGCGGCGACTGTCCGTCAATTGGTGGCAATACCTGGCGCTGGCCTTGGTGCCGCTGTTCGTGATCAACGGCGTATTTGGCCAGAGCGAGGCGATCCTGCCGGTGCTGGCGATGCCGTTGTTCATCGCCGGTGTGGCATCGATGTTTGTCAGCCTGAAATTCTTCGGCGGCTACAAACACGCGTTGATCGCCACTCAAAAAGCCCTCGATACCCCTGAAGAACCTGCTGCCTGGATCGCCTTGGCGGCCAAGCGTCGCACGGCGTTCCTGGCTGCCGGCCTGCCGGCCTGGATCGGCGCGTTGGCAGTATTCGTCGGCCTCGAAGCCGTGCCGTTGATGCTGCTGTCGCTGTCGACCCTGGTGCTGTTTTACCTCTACCGTATTCCGCGTCAACTCGGCTGATGCGACCCGTCTGGCTGGCGGTTTTGCTGCTGGCTGTCAGTGGCTCGGCGGCTGCGGTCGAACGCGTTGTCAGCCTCGCGCCGTCCCTCTCTGAAATCGTTGTTGAGCTGGATTCAGCCGACCTGTTGGTGGGCGTGCTGGATGCCGGAGAGCGTCCTGCCGAACTCAAAGACCTTCCTTCCGTTGGCCGGTACGGCCAACTGGACATGGAACAGTTGCTCAGTCTCAAGCCCGATCTGCTGTTGCTCTGGCCCGGCAGCGTCGGCCCGGCTCAGCGTGAACAGCTAAAGCGGTTGAACATCCCGACCTACGTTGCCGAACCCCACAACCTCGAACAACTCACTTCGCAGATTGAGGCGATTGCCTCACAGCTCGGCCGTTCGGAGCGTGGCGCTTCATTGGCTGTAAATTTGCGTCAGCGGCTGAATTCGTTGCGCCAGCGGTATCGCCGGGATGTGCCATTGCGGGTGTTTTATCAGGTCTGGGATCGGCCGTTGTACACCGTTGGTGGCGGGCAGATCATCAGCGATGCGCTTGAAGTGTGCGGGGCGCGCAATGTGTTTGCCGACCTGACCCTGCCGGCGCCCCAGGTCAGTATTGAGGCGGTATTACAGCGTAATCCAGACGTGATTCTGGCCAGCGATCAGGCGCAGCTCGATGCGTGGAAAGCCTGGCCGCAAGTCGCAGCGGTGACTCGGGGGCAATTGCTGTTGGTGACGGATAAGGGGCTGGAACGGCCGAGTGGGCAGATGATCGAAGCGACGGCCAAGTTGTGCCAAGTGATTGCGCCCGACCGCTGAGACCGAGGTGTCTGCATCGCGAGCAAGCTCGCTCCCACAGGGGTTTTGTATCGTTCACAAATCCAGTGTGGGAGCGAGCTTGCTCGCGATGAGGCCAGCCCAAACACCGCTGGTTTCAGATCAGAGCTCCGGCGTCCAGGTCACCCCAAACATCCACGCCCGACCTTCCTCGCGATACCCATACTGGCTGCCGTCATGGCTGTACAGCGCGCGGCTGTAACCCTTGCCCAGCAAGTTATCGACCTTCAGCTCAAGCTTGATCTCACGATTCAATTCCCAGCTGCTGCGCAACCCCAGCAGCGCATACCCGCCCAACGGCTGCTGATTGTTCTCATCGTCGTAGCTGCTGCTCACGGCCTGCCAACTGGCGCCGAGCCCTAGCCGGTCGAACTGCCGATCCAGATCCAGGCTCAAGGTCCGCCGCGCGCGCCGAGCCAGGGTGTGTCCGCTGTCGCGGTCCCGCGGGTCGATGATCGCCACGCCGAGGTTGCTCTGCCAGCCGAACAGTTCCTGTTTCAAAGCCGCTTCGAATCCGTTGATCCGTGCCGAGGCCACGTTCTGCGGCCGTGAGTTGCTACCGAAAATAATCGCGTCTTCCAGGTCCGTACGGTACAGAGAAGCTTCCAGGCGAGCGGTGTCGGTCAGTTGACTGCGCCATTGCAGCTCATAGCTTTTCGAGGTCTCGGGTTTCAGGTCCGGATTACTGAAGTCGGGGTAATACAGATCATTGAACGTCGGCGCGCGGAAGCCTTCGCTGTAGGTCAGCAGCACATCGTTGTCCGGATTCAGCGGCAGGGTGAAGGTGCCGCTCCAGCTGTTCTGGCCGCCGAACTGCTGGTTCTGATCGCGGCGCAGGCCCAGTTCGGTGGAGAAGCTATCCGACTGGTAGTGATGCTGAATGAACGCCGCACGGTTCCAGCGGCTGTCCTCGTCGAATGGCGTGCTGCTGTTGATCCGGTCCTCGTACCAGTCGCCGCCGAGGATCAGGCTGTTGCGCTCGTCGAGGGTCAGGTCGTTCTGCCAGTTCACCGAATCACGGTAAGTGTTGAACACGCTGCGTTCGTCACTGAGCTTGTCCAAAGTCTTCTCGCGGTTTTCGCTGTGGCCGAACTCGACGCGGGTTTTCCACAGGTCATTGATACGCGCATCGACGTAACTGCTGACGCTGCTCACCGCGAAGTCGCTGTAGGGCTGTTGCTGGACTGACTCGAACGTGTCCATGTCGAAGCGGCCGAACGGATTGTCGAACTCACTTTTGCCGCGGTTATCCAGCAGGTTGGCGCCGATTTCGATGTCATCGGTGAGGGCGTGACTCAGGCTCAAGCTCACCGATTGGTTGCGGTAGTCGTCATGATCGCCGTCGCTGGGATAGGACTCGCGGGTGCGATTGATTCCGGCGGTTTCATCGAGGCTGGCGCCGAGGTTGAATCGGGTCTGCTCGTCGCCGCCGGACAGCCCGAGGCTGCGTTCCCAGGTCTGGTTGCTGCCAAAGCCCACGTGCAGTCGCGGTTGCAGGCCTTGCTCGCCGCTGCGACGAGTGAAGATCTGGATCACCCCGCCAATCGCATCGCTGCCATAAATCACCGAGCGTGAGCCGCGCAACACTTCCACGCGCTCGACCTGTTCGATGTTGATGTGTTGCAGGTTGCTGTCGCCCGAGGTGGCGTTGCCGATGCGCTGGCCGTCGACCAGCACCAGGCTTTGCGCCGACTTGGTGCCGCGAATGTAAATCCCCGGCAGACTGCCGCGCCCACCGGTTTGCCCGATCTGCACACCCGGCACACGACGCAGCAAGTCAGTGACACTGCCCGGTTGCAGGCGGTCAATGTCTTCGCGGGTGAACACGGTGTTGGCGGCGCTGCTGTCATTGCGTGCTTGGACCTGACGGTTGGCGCTGATCAGCACGTCGGGAAGCTTCAGGGCCTGATCGCGTTCGAAGGTGTTGGCCAGCAGTTGGCCGGCCGGCAGCAGGGTCAGCGTCAGGGCGAAGGGGGAGAGTTTCATGGATGATCCGGGGCGAATTCAGACACGACGCATGCCCCCTGTAGGAGCTGCCGAAGGCTGCGATCTTTTGATTTTGCTTTTTTCAGATTTGAAGCCGCCGAAGGTCAAGATCAAAAGATCGCAGCCTTCGGCAGCTCCTACATGGGGATCGCGTTTAGAGGCTCAGCAGTTGCAGGCGCTCACGAACCGACGCTTCGATCCCGGCCTCATCCAGCCCGCATTCGGCCAGCATTTGCGCAGGCTTGGCGTGCTCGACGTAACTGTCCGGCAAGCCCAGGTGCAGCATCGACTTGAGGATGTTTTCGCGGGCGAGAAACTCGCTGACGGCGCCACCGGCACCGCCCATGATCGCGTTCTCTTCGATGGTCACCAGCAGCTCGTGGCTGCCGGCGATGTCGCGAACCAGTGCTTCATCGAGTGGCTTGACGAAGCGCATGTCGACCACGGTTGCGCCCAGCGTTTCGGCGACTTTCAGCGCCTCGGCCAGTTGCACGCCGAACACCAGCAGGGCGACTTTGCTGCCCTGACGACGAACCACACCCTTGCCGATTTCGATCGGTTCGAGGTCTTTCTCGATCGTCGCGTTCGGGCCAGAGCCGCGCGGATAACGCACCGCCGCCGGGCCGTTGAACAGGTGGCCGGTGGTGAGCATTTTGCGCAGTTCGTTTTCGTCGCTCGGGGTCATCACCAGCATGCCGGGGATGCAGCGCAGGAACGACAGGTCGAAGCTACCCGCGTGAGTCGGGCCGTCCTCGCCCACCAGACCAGCGCGGTCGATGGCGAACAGTACGTCGAGGTTTTGCACTGCGACGTCATGAATCAATTGGTCGTAGCCACGTTGCAGGAACGTCGAATAAATCGCCACCACCGGTTTCGCGCCTTCGCAGGCCATGCCGGCAGCAAGGGTCACTGCGTGTTGTTCGGCAATCGCCACATCGAAATAGCGAAGCGGGAAACGCTCGCTGAAGGCCACCAGGTCGGAGCCTTCTTTCATCGCCGGAGTGATCCCGACGAGACGCGGATCGGACGCGGCCATGTCGCATAGCCATTCACCGAACACACCGGAATACTTCGGTCCGCCAGCTTTCTTCGGCGCGGCGGCCGGAGCGTCAAGTGGTTCGAGCTTGGTGATCGCGTGGTAGCCGATCGGGTCGACTTCCGCCGGGGCGAAGCCTTTGCCTTTCTTGGTGACGACGTGCAGGAACTGCGGGCCTTTCAGATCGCGCATGTTGCGCAGGGTGGCGATCAGGGTCGGCAGGTCGTGGCCATCGATCGGGCCGATGTAGTTCCAGCCCAGCTCTTCAAACAGCGTGCCGGGCACCAGCATGCCTTTTGCGTACTCTTCGGTACGACGGGCGATTTCCCAGGCGCCGGGCAGGCGCGACAGGACCTTTTTGCTGCCTTCACGCATGCTCGCGTAAGTGCGGCTGGAAAGGATCTTCGCCAGATAGTTCGACAGCCCGCCGACGTTGCGCGAGATCGACATGTCATTGTCGTTGAGGATCACCAGCATGTTGGCGTTCACTTCCGGCGCATGGTTCAGCGCCTCGAACGCCATGCCTGCGGTCAGTGCGCCATCGCCGATCACGGCAATCGCCTTGCGATCACTGTTTTGCAGGCGGGCGGCAATGGCCATGCCCAGCGCTGCGCTGATCGACGTGCTGGAGTGACCGACGCCAAAGGTGTCGTACTCGCTCTCGGAACGACGCGGGAAGGCCGCGACGCCGTCCTTCTGGCGCAGGGTGCCCATGCGCTCGCGACGGCCGGTGAGGATTTTGTGCGGATAGGCCTGATGACCCACGTCCCACACCAGCCGGTCGTCCGGGGTGTCGAACACGTAATGCAGCGCGATGGTCAGCTCGATGACGCCCAGGCCGGCACCGAAATGCCCGCCGGTCTGACCGACCGTGTAGAGCAATTCCAGGCGCAACTCATCGGCCAGGGTTTCCAGCTCGGCTTCGCCTAACCGGCGCAGGCCGTCCGGCGTGTTGGCACGGTCGAGCAGGGGCGTGGTCGGGCGCTTGCGGGGAATCTCATGAAACGTCGTGGGCATCAGGCGAATCGTTATAGGTATAAAAGATGCGGCAGTTTACCTGATGCATCGCCCCCTGCCCACGCGTTGGTATTTTTTGGCGGATACGCCGTCAGCTACGCCGATCGACGATATAACGGGCAAGATCGCGCAACGGCTCGGCCGCCGCGTCAAACGGTCGCAGCGCATGCAGGGCTTGATCGCGCAGTTCCAGGGCGTAGGCCTTGGCGGCGTCGAGGCCGAGCAGGGCCGGATAGGTCGGCTTGTCGCGTGCGATGTCGGCGCCTTGGCGTTTGCCGAGGGTTTCGGTATCGCTTTCGACGTCGAGAATGTCGTCCTGCACCTGGAACGCCAGGCCAATGGCCTGTGCATAAGTCTGCAAGGACTTGAGTTCGTCTTTCTCGGCGCGACCACTGGCCAGGGCGCCGAGTTTGACGCTGACCTCGATCAGCGCGCCGGTCTTGTGCCGGTGCATGTATTCGAGGGCTTTTTGATCGAGTTTCAGACCGACCGAACCGAGGTCAATGGCTTGACCGCCGACCATACCGGCCGGGCCTGCGGCCAACGCGAGAGCGCTGACCATTTGCAGGCGGATTTCAGCGTCCGAGGTGCTCAGGCGAGGGTCGAGCAGGGCGCTGAAGGCCAGACTCTGCAAACCGTCACCGGCCAGAATCGCGCAAGCTTCATCAAATTTTTTGTGAGTGGTCGGCTGGCCGCGACGCAGATCGTCGTCGTCCATCGCCGGCAAATCGTCGTGCACCAGGGAGTAAGCGTGGATCAGCTCCACCGCACAGGCCGCGCCGTTGGCCTGCTCAGCCTTGCCACCCAGTGCTTCGCACGCGGCGTAGGCCAGCAGCGGACGCACACGCTTGCCGCCATTCATCACGCTGTAGCGCATGGCGTCATAGAGGCGGGCGAGCTCAGCGCTCGGCGGGTTGAACAGGGTTTCCAGTGCAGCATTGACGCGGGCTTGGCTGGTCGCCGAATACGCTGCAATCATTCTGGCTGATCCGCTTCGAAGGGTTCCTCGGCCAGCTCGCCATCACGCTCGAGCAGCACTTGAACCTTTTGCTCGGCCTGGGCCAGAGCCGCCTGGCAATCGCGGGTCAGACCGATGCCCTGCTCGAAAGCCGTCAGCGAGTCTTCCAGCGACAATTCGCCGTTCTCCAGACGCTCCACCAGCGTTTGCAGGTCAGCGAGAGATTGTTCGAAATCCAGTGCAGCTTTTTTGCGGGCCATGGCGGCTATTTCCGGTTGACGTTAAACCGGCGCGACACTAGCAGACATGGGGGTTATGGGCAAATGAGCAGGGTGTTTCGGCCACTGGTTTCAGCAGCAACACACTATGTAGCAGCTGGTGAAGCCTGCGTCCGGCTGCGCAGCAGTCGTAAAACCAGAACTCGCGGTACATCAGGCATACCGTGCACGCAGGATTGACGACTGCTACGCAGCCGAACGCAGGCTTCGCCAGCTGCTACAAATCGCATAACGGTTTGACGGAACGGTTTATTCGGCTCATTTGGTGAGCCGAATAACCTCGCTATTCGGCTCACGCCCAGCAATCACCGTGAATCCCACCGCAAATATAGATGTATCCGATTGTTAAAAAACCGCCGAATGGCTAATCTTCGCGCCTTCTACGACCCAACAGTCATGGGTCTTTCTGACGAAACGCAGTTTTTGGATCTGTAACGCGCCGAGGATCGGGCGCAAGGTTTCGTTATGCATGGCAGGAGGCGTCACATGCGTTCATTTCTTCTATTGCTGATGGGGCTCGTCTGCGCGGCCGCGGCCTGGGCCGAGCCTTCGGCCGAGGTGTCGGAACCGGTGGGTGGCTGGCGTTATTCCGGCCTGCTGGACCGCAGTGAAAATCCTCAAGTCGCCTATCCCACGCCACCGATCGATCGCGGTGTGCAGCGCAATCGCACCATGATTCAGGGCCAGCTCAAGGCCATCGGCACTCAGCGAGGGCCGCACACCCTGGCCGTCAACGGCAACCCCCTGAATCTGTACACCGACGACCAGGGGCGCTTCGCCCGGCCGTATGCGTTCGGCGCCGGCTCCAACAGCGTTGAAGTACGCAGCTCCGAAGGCCAATCGCTCAAGCGCGTTCAATTCTACGAAGCCAACAACCTGCGCACCCCGGCGCGGATTCGCGTGGTGTTGGGCTGGGATGACCCGAAGGCCGAGCTCGACCTGCACATCATTACTCCCGACGGCCAGCACGCGTTCTGGGCTCGCCCGGCGATGAGCAACGGCGGCGGTCTGGACCCGGACGGCGTCGATGGCCCCGGCCCGGAAATGTTCACCATGACCGCGCCGATGCATGGCACCTATCTGGTTTACGTGAACTATTGGGGCAACTTCGGCAGTGGCGGCTATAACTTCGATGAGACCAGCAACCAGAACGAGGTGATCACCTCGCAGATCAATCTGGTGCTCAACGAAAACACCGTCGACGAAAAACGCGAGACCTTCATCGTGCCCCTGCGGGCCATCGGTGACCTGCTGCTGGTCAAGACTTTCAACTATTAAGCATCCCGCACCACGGATGAATTGGGCTTTGTGAACATGAGCGATAACACTGTTTCTCCGGCCGCCGAAACGCCTGCAGCCAAAACTCCTCGCCGCTGGCCGGCGCTGCTGGTCGGGCTGATCCTGGTGGCTGGCGTCGCGGCCGGGTTGGGCTGGTTCATGCACAAACCCAAGGCGCCCCCGGCGGAGTTGGCCAGCGACAAACTGGGCATGAGCCGGCCGGACGGTCTGCTCGAAACCCACTCCTTGAGCCAGTTGCCCAAGGACTTGCTGGCGGTGCCGTTCCTCAAGGAAACCCTGACCGAAGATTTCGTCTTCTATTACGAAGCGCACGCCGATCGCCTCGGCTTGATCGGCAGTCTGCGGCGGATCATTTACGAACATGACCTGAAATTGCAGGACAGCCTGATCGAGCAGCTCTTCGATCAACCGGCAGACGTGGCGCTGTGGCGTGGAGCGGATGGTCGCCTGAAAGACTTTTTGTTGGTGATGGATCGCGGTGGACTGGCCAAGGTGCTGGAGCCGCTGGCCAAAGTGGCGCTGGATGATTCGCAGCTAACCAAGCTCGGTGACGTGAAAGTCGGCGCCGACGATGTGGCGCTTTATCAACTCAACTACAACGCCAGCAAAGCCCTGGTGTTCGCCTCCCACGGCGACAAACTGGTGGTGCTGTCCAACCCGACCAAACTCTACGATCCGCAAAGCGGCTCATCGCAAGAGCCAGGCAGCGTTTCGACCAAGGCCATCGCCGCGTTGCTCAACGGCGACAAACTCTTCCCCGAAGCCTTCGGCCTGCAACCGCGCACGCCTGAGGTGAAACAACGCCTGTCGGTCAATTCCAGCGTCCTGGCCATGGGGTATCAGCGTTTCATCCCGAACTTCGCCGGGCTGCGCTTCGACATGGACGACAAGGGCTGGCACAGCTTCCTCGCCATGGACGAACTGGACGACCAGCCGGACTTCGATTTCAAGCCGATCTGGCAAGCCATGCCGATGGGCGCCAGCGCCTGCGTAGCCTTGCCGCTCGCTGCCGAACACCAAAAACCGCTGCTGGTGAAACTCGGTGCCGAAGAGTCGGTGGCCCAGGCTCTGACCGAACACATGGCCGGTGCCGCTGGCCTCTGCTGGTACGCTGATTCGCGGTTGTACACGCCGCTGTTAGTGGCCAGCCTGAACGATGACGACAGCGCCAAACTCGACGTCGACCTGGGCAATCTGTTCGGCTCGATGGTCGGCGCCTACGAAGGCAACGTCGAAGAACACGCGTTCCCGGTGGTCGAGAAACAGGAAGGCCCAACCCACCAATGGCAGCGTCAGGTCAGCTCCAACTTCGGCCCTTACGCAGCCAAGAATGCCGAGAACCCGGACGCGATCACCGGCAAAGCGTTCATGAAAGTCAGCCTCGCGCGCCACGGCTCGACGCTGCTGTTCTCCCTCGACGACAAACTGGTCGACAAGGCCCTCGGCACCCTCGACAAACGCTTCCCGCCGATGGCCGACGTGGTGCCAAAAGACCTGCTGATGCCGGTCTACTTCGGCCCTGATTCCATGGCGCAGCTGATGCAACAGGAAACCCTCGACAGCCTGCCGCAAGACATGGAACCGGTGTTCTACAACGCGGCGCAAACCAACCTGATCCCCAAACTGCGTAAGCTCGGCGGTTACGGCAAGTACGCACTGACGCTTCCGGAAGGCAGCGAACCCGATGGCCACTGGCAATGGCTGCCGCTGGAATGGAAAGCCCTGTGACCGCACTTATCCGAGGCCTTGGCCTGCTGGCGTTGCTGCTGGGCACCCGGGCATTTGCCACTGAGGCGCCGCCACTGGACGTGCAGCAATCCCAGGTGTTCCGCGCCTGGTTCGTGCGCATCGCTCAGGAACAACTGACCCAAGGCCCGAGCCCGCGCTGGTATCAGCAGGATTGCGCCGGCCTGGTCCGTTTCGCCGCCAACGAAGCGCTGAAAGTCCATGACGATAAATGGCTGCGCAGCAATGGCCTGTCCAACCGTTACCTGCCGCCAGAGCTGCAACTGAGCGAGGCGCAACGCGGCCTCGCCCAGCAATGGCAGCAGGGCGGTGGCAAGGTCGGGCCGTACGTCAACGCGATCAAACTGATCCAGTTCAACAGCCATTTGGTCGGCCGCGATCTGGCGCAAGCCCGGCCCGGCGACCTGATGTTTTTCGATCAGGGCGACGACCAGCACCTGATGATCTGGATGGGTCGCTTCATCGCCTATCACACCGGCACCACCACCCCCACTGATAACGGCATGCGCTCCGCGAGCCTGCAGCAACTCATGACATGGAAGGACACCCGATGGATACCCGACGCAGCCAACCCCAACTTCATCGGCGTCTATCGACTGAACTTTCTCTCCCAATGATCGGTGCCCGCATGTTGCGTATCTGTTCAAAACTGCCTCTGTTGCTGGCGCTGCTTCTGCCTCTGTCGGCGGTGAACGCCGAAGACACCGTCGAGCCGAGCGGTTACACGCCGGTGGCCGGTGAAAGCTTTTTCCTGCTGGCCGACAGCAGTTTTGCCAGCGACGAACAGGCGATGGTTCGCCTCGAAGCACCGGGCCGCGATTATCGTCGGTTCCGCATGGAGCCTTACGGCGGCGCCGACATTCGCGTGTACCGCATCGACAAGCCGCTGGATTTCCTCAAGCGCCAGAAGAACCTGCACCGCGTGGTCAGCGACGGCCAGTTCAAGGGCGAAGGCCTGTCGAACACCCTCGCGTACCTGTGGGACAACTGGTACCGCAAATCCCGTCGTGTGATGCAGCGAGCGTTCTCCTACGAATCGCGTAAGCAAGTCACCGAGGAAGTGCCAGAACTGAAGATGGGCACCGCGATGGCCGCGCCAACGCCCTACGATGCTCAGCCGCAATTCGCGCTGATTCCGGGCTTGCCGGTGGTCAGTCAATTCCGTTATCCGCTGTGGCAAGCCAAACCGATCCAGCCGCCCGAGGGCGTGAACCTCGCCGGTTCTTCCAGCGAATTCGTCAGCGTTGCGCCGGGTAACGTTTACATCCCGTTGGGCAACCTGAAGCCGGGTCTGTACCTGGTCGAAGCACTGATTGGGAAATACCGTGCGACCACCATGGTCTTCGTCTCCAACACCGTAGCCGTGAGCAAGATTGCCGGTGATGATTTGCTGGTGTGGGCCGCGCGCAAACACGAAGGCAGTTCGGTGCCGAAGGTGAATGTGCTGTGGACCGATGGCCTCGGCGTGATGAGCAGTGGCGCCACCGATGCCGATGGTTTGCTGCGTCTGAAACACGTCAGCCCGGAGCGTTCGTTCGTGATTGGCGAGGACGAAGAGGGCGGGGTGTTTGTCTCCGAGAACTTCTATTACGACAGCGAAATCTACGACACCAAACTCTATGCCTTCACCGACCGGCCGCTGTACCGGCCGGGGGATTGGGTGTCGCTGAAGATCGTCGGGCGCGAGTTCAAGAACGCCCGCGACTCTGTGCTGCCGACCGCTGCCGACGTCAACGTGACCGTGCTCGATGCCACTGGCACGGCGCTGCAATCGCTGGCGCTGAAACTCGATTCCAAGGCTGGCACTCAAGGCCGCTTTCAGTTGCCGGACAACGCGGTCGCGGGCGGTTATGAGCTGCGTTTCAGCTACAAGGATCAGACCTACAGCAGCGCCTTCCGTGTCGCCGAGTACATCAAGCCGCACTTCGAGATTTCCCTGAACCTGGCCAAGCAGGATTACCGCACCGGCGAACCCGTGAAGGGCAGCCTCGTGCTGCTGTACCCGGACGGCAAACCGGTGGCCAACGCCAAGTTGACCCTGAGCCTGCGGGCCCAACAACTGTCGATGGTCGACAACGAGCTGCAATACCTCGGGCAATTCCCGGTGGAGCTGACCAGCACCGAACTGACCACCGACTCCAAGGGCAACGCGACGCTGGATCTGCCAGCTGCCGAGAAGCCGAGCCGTTACATGCTCACCGTGTTTGCCAGCGACGGCGCGGCGTATCGGGTCAAGACCACCAAGGAAATCCTCATCGACCGCGGCGCGGCGAGTTTCAGCCTGCGCGCGCCTCAGCGCTTTAGCGCGGTGGGCGACAAGGTTGCGTTCAATTATTTGAATGAAGGCGGCAGCGAGCAAAGCAAAGGGGTCACGCCGAGCAGTTATAGCTGGGTGCGCCTGGAAGACCAGACCACCGGCGAGGGCAAACTCGCTGCGAAAGACAAAGGCTTCACCTTGGCCTTCGACCGTCCGGGTACTTACAACCTGACGTTGAAGGATGACCATGGCCGCGTGGTGGGTGCCACCGGTCATTCGGTCACTGGCGACGGCGTCAAAGCCGTGCCGGGCACCGTGGAAGTCGTCCTCGATAAACCCGAGTACAAGGCCGGCGACGAAGCCCTCGCATTGATCACGTTCCCTGAGCCGATCATCGACGCACTGCTGTCGCTGGAGCGCGACAAGGTTGAGGCCACAGCGCTGCTGTCCAAGGGCGGCGACTGGCTGAAGATGGAAAAACTCAGCGAGACCCAATACCGCGCGCGGATTCCGGTGAAGGACAATTTCGCACCTAACCTGACCTTCTCCGTGCTCTACACCAAGGGTGGTCAGTACAGCTTCCAGAACGCCGGCATCAAGGTGATCGCGCCGCAGATCGACGTGGCGATTGCCACCGACAAAGAGTCGTATCAGCCGGGCGATACCGTGTCGGTGGACTTGACCACGCAGTTCGCTGGCAAGCCTGTTCCAGCGCACCTGACGGTCAGCGTGGTGGACGAAATGGTCTACGCGTTGCAACCGGAAGTTGCGCCGACCATCGACCAGTTTTTCTACCACCCGCGCCGCAACAACGTGCGCACCAGCGCCAGTCTGTCGTTCATCAGCTACGACGTGGCATTGCCGGGCAGCCCAGGCGCGCCGGGCAAAGCCAATCGCAGCGAGCGGGGCGTGAAAGTGCTGGAGCGGCCGCGTCGTGAAGACGTCGACACTGCCGCGTGGCAGCCGGAATTGATCACCGACGCCAACGGCAAAACCCGCTTCACCTTCAAGATGCCGGACTCGCTGACCCGCTGGCGCATCACCGCCCGGGCCATCGCCGATGACGGTCAGGTCGGGCAGAAGAAGCAATTCGTACGCTCGGAAAAACCGCTGTACCTGAAGTGGAGCGGACCCACCAAGTTCCGCGCTGGCGACAAACCTGATCTGGGTGTGTTTGCTTTCAGCCAAGCGGAAAAACCGGTCAAGGCTGAGCTGGTAATTCATTTCGGCGGTACCGAACAGAGGGTGCCGGTGACGCTGAATAACGGCATCAACTACATCGCGCTGCCGGCGTTCGCGCTGGCCAGTGGCGAGTGGTCGGCTGAGCTGGTGCAGGACGGTAAAACGGCTGATGCCTTGGCTGTGCGGCTGACCGCGACCGGCGAAGGTTGGCAGGTGACCCAGAGCCAAAGCCTGGACGTGGCCAGCGGTGATACGCCGCTGACTCTGCCGGCAGATGCCACGGATATTCGCCTGCGTCTGGACGACAGTCCGCAAGCGCTGTTCCGCTCGGCGCTCGACGATCTGTTGAGTTATCCGTACGGCGGCGTCGAACAAACGGCCAGTCGTTTGCTGCCGCTGAGCATCGCGTATCCGACCTTGTCGTCGAATCCGCAGATCCGCGATCGCTTGCGCCTGATCATGCAGAACAGCCGTCTGCGGCTGGTGCAAATGGCCGGGCCTTCGGCGAGCTTCACCTGGTGGGGCATGGACGGTGAACCGGATGCGTTCCTCACGGCTTACGCTTACTACGCCGACTGGCACGCCAGCAAAGCGCTGGAGCTGAGCCTGCCGCCGGAGCATTGGCAGCGGGTGCTGGAGGTCTATTCGAAACAGGCCAAAAACACGCCGTTGTTGCAGAGAGCGCTGATCCTGTCGTTCGCCAAACAGATGCAATTACCGGTGAACACTTTGCTCAGCGGTTTGATGGATGATCTGTCGAAAGCGGGCGAGGGCAATGCGGCGAACCTGATGGACGATGGCGAAGACAGCATCGTCATGAGCGATCCAGATTCGGCGCTGGGTGTGGCGGCCGCTCGTGCGCTGACGGCCTCTTTGGCGAAGCAATCGAAGGTGACTCTGCCGGACGCATTCAATCGTCAATTGCCAGACGCGCAGCAACGATTGGCGGTCAGTTCGCAGCCGTTTGCCGAAGCCTTGAACCTGTCGCTGCAAGCCTTTGATCAGGCTCACGCGCAAGCGTTGTTGCAACGTCTGTTGCCACAGCAATCGACCCTGGAACGCGCATTGGCGCTGAGCTGGTTGCAACGCAGCATCGAGCAGGCTTCGCCCACCGTCGCTCTGGCACCGGGTGAGGGCTGGAAGAAAAAGTTCGGTGATACCGGTGAGACTTATTGGACGTGGCAGGGGGCTTCGCCAGTGCCAGCAGTGTTGTCGCTGACAGGTGCGCAAGAGCGTCCGTTGCGAGCGGCTTTGAGCTTCCAGACCAAACAACCGCTGGTTGATCCGATGGCCGTGACCATCACCCGTCGCCTGTCGCGTCTGGTGCCGGGCGACGAAGCCTTCACCTTCAAACTGGAAGCGGTCGGTACCAAGCCGTTGTCCAGCGACAGCCTGTATCTGGACGAAGTGATCATCACCAGCAAAGTCGCCAAACCGCTGCGCTACGGCATGCTCGAAGTGCCGCTGCCACCAGGTGCCGATGTCGAACGCACCACGTGGGGCATCAAGCTCATGGGCAAGGCCGGCACCGAACCGTCCGCTTTGGAGAAGGCGCGTTTCGAGCCGGGGCAAATGGCTTACGCGATTCCGGTGGATGCCTTGAGTGGCGAGTTGCGTCTGCGTCATTTGGTGCGCTTCTCGCAGAAAGGCCAGTTCAACCTGCCGCCGGTGCGTTTCACTCAGGTTTACGCGCCGCAGCATCAGGCTCAGGAACAGAAACCGGCCCTCGGCCAGGTCACGGTCAACTGACATGACCCGACCTCTGGTCTGGTGGCTGCTGTGCTTGATCCCTGCGCTGGCGACAGCGCAGGAGGAGCCGCTGCGGCTGGCTTTTAAAGGTGAGTTGCTGTCGTTGAGCCGGACTCAGGTGATCGCGCGCGAGCCGTTGCCTACTGATGTGCAGACTCCGCTGGGCAGTGTGTGGAAGTTGTTTGTGTACGGCTGGCTGTTGGATACCAATGCCCATGAGCCGGCTTACGAATGTCGGGGTCAGTCGAAAGAGGAGGTTTACTGCTGCACGGCGGGCGGCAAGATTGAGCGCGATCAGGCCTTGGTGCAGTCGTGCGGTTTGTACTTTGAACCGCAGCGGCTGGGCATTGATGGCGCTGACTGGCGCGCGTATTGGCAGGCGCGGCAGGCACCGGAGTGGTTGCTGGACTTGGCTTCGTTGCAGCCTTCCACGCGCGTTTCAGTGACTGAGTTGCTGCGAATGCTGGCTGTGATGCCGGCGCAGGATCAAGCGCGGCGGGTGTTGCTGGATGTGGTGTTGAATGCGGCTGACGGCAATGTCGTGGGCGAACTCGGTGGCCGGTTGCGGGTGAAAACCTGGAGCTGGTTGGGGGATCAGGACCCTTCGTCGCGTCAGGGTGGTTTTGCCGGGTGGACGGTGGATGGCACGCCGGTTTGGGCTGGTGGGCGTGGGACCAGTCAAATGGTCTTGCGTAACTACGGTGGGGCGTTGGCTTCGGTGTTGCCGGTGGATTGGCCTTTGAATGCGGGACGCTGTGTCGAGGTGGGGCTGTTTTCACGCTATCCCATCGGGCGCGTTCTGGCGGGGGATCGTGTTGTTGAGTCCGGGCCCTTGCTGGGCGATTACCGCGTGGAATTCACCAACGGCAACCAACTCGATATCCACAGCGACGGCGAACTGTTTTTGGTGAAAGACAAACTGATCGCCCGTCTGGACCGCGAAGAATACGTCGCCCGCGTCCTCCAGCGCGAAGCCAGACCCGAACCCGCCGAAGCCGCCAAAGCTTTGGCCATCGCCATCCGCACGTACCTGCTGCAAAACGCTACCCGCAACGGCGACTGCCTGAGCATCGACGACAGCAGCAGCCGGCAACGTGTCGCCCCACGTCCAGCCACCGCCGAATCACGCAACATCGCCGCCTGGACCAGCGACCTGGTCCTCGCCGGCAGCACTGTCACCTACCACTCCGACGAGCCCGGCCCGGACAAACTCTCCTGGCAGCAAGCCGTCGAACAAGCCAACGCCGGCCAACGCTACGACGCCATCCTGCTCCACGCCTATCCCCGCGCCAGCCTCAGCCGCTGGGACAATCCAGTCGCTTCCTGCGAAGCGCTCCCCGCCGCGCAAGACTGGCTGCTGAACCAACGCCGAGGCTGGCGTCCTCGGTTGGAAAGCGAGGTTGGCTACAACGAAGTCAGCACCTTCGCCGTCTGCCACCTGGCCTTCGGCCGCCCCTATGTCGACCGCGAACGCCAGCGCCTCTACGTGCGCGGCGTGTTGTCGCTGCAAGACCGCCTCGACCTGACCCACGAATACCTGCACCTGGCCTTCGAAGCACACCCCAACGGCCAGGATGAAACCTACATCGAAGGGCTCGCCCGCCACCTCTTGCTGGAATAGGCCATGAAACTCCGTTATCCACAGGTCTTCCTGTTCCTCTGCTCCTTTTGCGTATGGCCGACGACGTTCGCCGCCGAACTCGATACACCCGTTGGCGGCTGGCGCACTGGCGCGCCTGAAGGCGAAGGCGAAAACTTTCGCCAGATCGTTAACTACCCGGCCTCCTCGGTGAACACCCCGGTGGGGCAGGCCAACACTGCACGCATCACCGGTCAGATCAACGCGACGCCCAAGTCTGGTGAGCCGGGCCGGTTGATCGTCAACGGCGTTAGCATGCCACTGAAAATTGACCCCGCTGGTCGCTTTGATCGTCCGTTCTCATTCCCCAATGGCAGCAACAGCGTCGAAGTCCGCAGCCCCGATGGCCAGCAACGGCATCGCACGCAATTTCTGAACGCCAGTGGCGGGGCCACTCCGGCGAAGTTGCGGGTGCTACTGGCGTGGGACAGTGACGGCACGGACCTCGACTTGCACCTCATCACACCCGACGGCGCCCACATCTGGTACGGCGACCGCGTTGTTCCTAACGGTGCTGCGCTCGATGTTGACGTGACGACCGGGTACGGCCCGGAAATCTTCGCCATGCCGGCGCCGATCAAAGGGCAATACCTCGTCTATGTGAATTACTTTGGAGGCGGGTATCGCAGTGATGATGAGGGGCAGGAGGAGGCGGTTCAGCCGCTGACGACGGCGCAGGTGACGGTGATAACGGAGGAAGGGACGCCGAACGAGAAGATGGAGACATTCCTGGTGCCGATGCGGGCGGTGGGGGAGTTGACGTTGGTAAAGGGGTTTAGTTATCCGTGAGCGTGAAATAAAGCGACCGCAGCGTTTTTACGTAGCTGCAGTCCCCGATCCTTGGTTGTCCCATTATTGCGATTCGTCCTCCATGAAGGCGTCATCACTGGCCAGCTCGCGCTCAATCTGTTCGATGCTGGGCAGGCTGGTTTGAAGCTCTGCCGGCAAGGATTCCACCAACTGGTACTCGGCCACGCCGATAGGGCGCGCGTTATCTCGCAGCGCATATTCGGCCACTACCTTGTTCTTGCTCTTGCATAGTAGAAGGCCGATGGTCGGGCCGTCCTGCGGATGTTTGAGTTGCGCATCCACTGCAGTGAGGTAAAAACTCAGTTGCCCCAAATGCTCAGGTTTGAACTTGCCAGCCTTGAGTTCGATCACCACGTAGCAGCGTAGCTTGAGGTGATAAAACAGCAGATCGATGAAGAACTCGTCACCGCCTACATCCAACAGTACTTGCTGGCCGACGAAAGCAAAGCCTGCGCCCAGTTCCAGTAAGAAGTCGGTGACATGCTTAACCAGAGCGTTCTCGATCTCGCGCTCCTGAGCATCAAGGGTCAAGCCGAGGAAGTCGAAACGGTAGGGATCTTTCAGTGATTCGCGGGCAAGGTCGGATTGCGGTTTGGGCAACTGGCTATCGAAGTTGCTGACGGCCTTGTCGCTGCGCTCCAGCAGACGGGTCTCGATCTGCATTACCAAGATGTTGCGCGACCAGTTGTGCTCGATGGCCTGGGCGGCATACCAGCGGCGGGTTTCAGGACTGGACAATTTGTCCAGAAGCGCTATCTGGTGATACCACGGCAATTGTGCAAGCACCTCTTGCACAAATTCCCGTCCGGCCACGCGCCAGCAAAAGCGCGCATGTATTTGAGGTTGCGTGGGGAAAACCCTTTCATATCCGGAAAAGCCGCGCGTAAATCCTGAGCCAAGCGGTCGATGACCTTAGTCCCCCAACCCTGCTGTGTTTGGCGGGTCAAAATATCCTGACCGATCTGCCAGTACAGCAGCACCAGCTCGCGGTTCACCGCCAGAGTGGCGCGCTGCTGGGCATTATGGATGCGGCTTTTAAGATCGATCAGCCAATCGCCGTAGCCGTCGGGGGGCATGCTCAGGCTAGCGGGGGTGTCGCTCATGCTTTTATCCCTTATGGTTTTTCGGTGGAGCGCGAAGATTAGTCAGCGCATTTATCGTGCGCAAGCAGGTTGGGCTTTCAAGGATATTTCCTTCAGAAGAAAGGGACGTTGCTTACTTTTAGGCTTCTGTTGCCGAATGCAAGAATAGGTCAGCATTGATGATTGATTTGATCCTGCGCATCTTTCGCTTGGCTTGTTTCACTCTTTCAAAGGGGGACGATCAAATTCGAGGGTATAGGTCATCCAGGCTTACCTTGACTCGCTGAGGGGCGGCAAGACGTTCGGTGACCACGGCGATAAGGGCTTCATCCTCTTCGCTGATTAGTGCTGCTTTGAAAGGCAGTTTCCCGCGTTCGGCGACGTACTGAAGAGTTTGGCGCAGGAGTTCGGAAGGCGTTACCTCGAGCTTTTCCAGCTCAGCAAATGAACGCTGCTTCAGATCATCGTCGATGCGGATGTTGAGGGAAGCCATGGTGAAATACCTGTAATGACGTTTGTCGTTACGGTGGCAATTGCGGCGCTGGCCCGACAACCCCTCGTTCAGAGTTTCAGATGACAGGCATGCTTTCTTTCAGACATTAAAAAGCCGGCTTGTGGCCGGCTTCTCGGGGACTGGCTTGGATCATTTTTGGTAAACCGCGCCAGCCTTCAAAACGTACACCCGGATCTTGCGTCCGGCTGTGGGACTTGGCGAGAAAATCATCTGCCTTGTCGGTGCGATCTGAGCCGCGAGGCGGGTCGAGCGCAAATGTGGGGCGCAGCATACTGATTTTTTTGCAGAATTCCCAGCGTGGCATGCGGGGTAGAGCTATCCCGTGACTTGTAGCAGCTGGCGAAGCCTGCGTTCGGCTGCGGAGCAGTCGTAAAACCATGCAACGCGGAGAATCAGACAGACCGTGCCTGCAGGATTGACGACTGCTGCGCAGCCGGACGCAGGCTTCGCCAGCTGCTACAAAGTTATGTGTTTACAGAAAAGGTACGGGCGGCCTGCGTTTATTCCGGGTCGACCACCAGAACACCCATCCCAGAACCCTTATGTTTTGTTCTTCGATTTGTGGAGGTCTGAAGACTTCATCCGGGTATTCGGAGCTGTTGTGGCTGCGCATGCGTATCGCGTTGCCTGGTACCCGGCTCAGGTATTTGATGCGCAACATGCCGTCGTGCTCGATTGCGTAAATCTCTCCATCGACAATTTGCGTGAGCCCGCGGTCGATGGCGACGATGGAGCCATCTTCAATTCTTTCGGCCATGCTGTTGCCCACCATGCGGGCGCAAATGGCATCGGCGTGGTTGATTTCCAGGGAGTCAAGATCGCTGCGCGGCAGGCGGATCGATTCGCTCGGGTCTTTGATGACATGGGTTTTGTCGGAGCCGGGGGCGGTGGCCGCTTCTTTGTAAAAGGGTAGTTCGATATCGACCGGGTCGATGACCCGATAGGTGCCCCGGATTGACTGGGCGTCGAAGGTGTTGCCGGATGCGTCGATCAGATGCAATGCCCTGGCGTCTTGCGGTCCTTCGCCGGTTTTCAGCCATTCAGTGTTCACGGACAGTCTTCTGGCGACATCTTCCATGCGGTAGTCAGGAACTCCGCGGGTATACCAGTTATGGACAGTTTGAGGGTCGGAAATACCCAGGAATTCGGCAAATCTCGTTGTCGTGATTTGTAAGTCTTTCAGGAGCATTCTGAATCGTGGGCCGCAGGTTTTGTTCTTTTTCATAAACACGAGTCTAGCCGTGCGGCATAAGGCTTTGATTCAACAAAACGTTCAAATCTGGCGTGAAATTTAAGTCCTGATGTAAGACGTCTTTTGTAAAAATTAAACAAGAAAAACCGGCTTGCCCGCCAGTTAAATGTGCTGTTGAACATGATATTCAAACGCCCACAAAAAACCCCGGATCAACCGGGGTTCTTCGTTATAGCCGTTCGTGAGAAGCGGCTATCAGCCTTTATAGGCAGCAACCGACTTCATGATCTCGGTGCGAGCGGCTTCTGCGTCGCCCCAACCTTCGATCTTCACCCATTTGCCTTTTTCGAGGTCTTTGTAGTTCTCGAAGAAGTGCTTGATCTGTTCCAGCAGCAGAGGTGGCAGATCGGTGTATTCCTTCACGTCGACGTACAGCTGGGACAGCTTGTCGTGTGGGACTGCGATGACTTTGGCATCGCCGCCGCCGTCGTCGGTCATGTGCAGGATGCCGACCGGACGGGCGCGGATGACCGAACCTGGAGCAACCGGGTAAGGGGTCACGACCAGCACGTCGAGGGGGTCACCGTCGTCAGCCAGGGTGTTCGGGATGAAACCGTAGTTGGCCGGGTAGAACATCGGGGTGGCCATGAAACGGTCAACGAACAGGCAATCGCTGTCTTTGTCGATTTCGTATTTGATCGGGGCGTGGTTGGCCGGAATCTCGATCGCGACGTAGATGTCGTTCGGCAGGTCTTTGCCAGCCGGAATCTTGCTGTAGCTCATTGGGCGGTGCCCCCGTTAGTTGACCAAAAACACTTGGCCAGATTGACCAAAAAGTGGCGGCGATTATAGGCATATTCCGCCGCCGATGCCACGATCCAAGGGTCGTAGAGACCTTAGTCGCGTGCCTGATAGACCGGGTCTTCGGCCAGAAGTTGCCGCAGCCGGTCCAGAGGGTCCTGACGATAAAACAGCTTCAACTGTTCATAGACCTGAGGATACGCCTCGTGCAGCAAATCCGGGGCGCTAAAGAAGTATTCGCTGGTGACCGCGAAGAACTCGGCGGGGTTTTCCGCAGCGTACGGGTCGATGGCGGTGTCAGCGTCGGGATTGCGGTCCAGTTGCCGATCAAGGTCGTCGTAGGCCTCTTGCATGACCTTGGCCCAGTCGCTGACCCGCATGTCGGCGTGCAGTGGCGGCAGGCCGTTGGCGTCGCCGTTGAGCATGTCGAGCTTATGCGCGAGTTCGTGGATCACGAGGTTGTAGCCTTCCCAGCCACCACTGGCCATCACGCCGGGCCACGCGAGGATGATCGGGCCTTGCTGCCAGGCTTCGCCGCTGTGTTCGCCGTCCCATTCGTGCTCGACACCGCTGGCGTCGCGATGGCGCTGGGGGCTGAGAAAGTCGTCGGGATAGAGGACGATTTCGTGGAAACCCTGATACCAGTTCAGATCGCCCAGATGGAGCAATGGCAATTGCGCCTGGGCGGCCAGCAGCAGGCGTTGCTCTTGGTGAAGTTCGACGCCGGGCAAGGCGGTCAGGTGCTTGTCTTCGAGGAACAGCACGCTGGCTTCGCGCAACCACTGGTCTTCGGCGGCGCTGATGCCATCGAGAAAACTCAAGTGATGGCGCACCCGCTGCCACATGTCGTCGGCAATTGGATGCTTGGCCAGGATGCGTCGGCGACGCCAGGCGCTAAGGGACCACATGGTGAATCAGCGCGAGTGAGTTTTGGACGCGGCGTTGCCGAAGCGGCTGCGGATGATGCCGATGATCATCGGTACCAACGACAGCAGGATGATGCCCACGACCAGCAGCGACAGGTTTTGCTTGATGAACGGTACGTTGCCGAAGAAGTAACCGAGGGTCACCAGGCCACCGACCCACAGGATGGTGCCGAGGACGCTGAAAGCAAAGAACCGCGGATACGGCATTTTCGCCACGCCGGCGACGAACGGTGCAAAGGTGCGGATGATTGGCAGAAAGCGCGCCAGGGTCACGGTTTTTCCGCCGTGTTTGTCGTAGAAGTCGTGGGTTTGCTGCAGGTAGTCGCGGCGGAAGATTTTCGAGTTCGGGTTGCTGAACAAACGTTCACCCGCCGTTCGTCCGATCACATAGTTGGTGCTGTCACCAAGGATCGCCGCCAGCATGAGCAGGCCGCCCAGCAGCACCGGGTCCATGCCGCCACCGGCCGCAACGGCACCCGCGATGAACAGCAGGGAGTCGCCCGGCAGGAACGGCATGACCACCAGACCGGTTTCGCAGAAGATCACCAGGAACAGAATGGCGTAAATCCATGGCCCGTAGTTGTTTACCAGCAAATCGAGGTAAACATCGAGATGCAGGATAAGGTCGAGCGGGTTGAAATCCATGGAGAGCACCTGAGGTGACGGCCCGACTCGGCAGGCCTGTGCGGATGACTTCGCGAAAGGCTACAGACGGGTGTAGTTTTTCTTACAAGCCGGAAAGGTCGGCATTATACGGGCTGAGAGGTGAAAAGCGCGTTGAGTTTGTAGCGGGGGATGTCTATGGATCCATACCGGTTGGAGTTGCAATCGATTCCTGTGGGAGCGAGCAAGCTCGCTCCCACAATGTTCGATGCGGATCAGAGTTCGTCGCTGATCGGCAACACGTAGTTCTTGAACTCGGTGTCTTCCTTGAATCCGATGGATTCGTAGGTTTTCTGCGCGACTTCGTTGTTGCTGCTGGTGGAAACGCGCATGCGCACAGCATTGGTTTCCTTGGCCATTTTCTTCGCGGTGCGGATGAGGTTGTCGGCCACCAACTGGCGGCGAGCCTCTTCGGCGACGTAGATGTCGTTGAGGATCCACACGCGCTTCAGCGAAAGGGACGAAAAGCTCGGATACAACTGACAGAAACCCATCAGTTTGTTGCTGTTGTCATCGGCCAGGGCCAGGTAGATCACCGACTCCTTGCGACGCAGGCGCTTTTCAAGGAACGCCCGGGACGAGTCCGGATAAGCCAGGGAGCCATAAAACTCGCGATATTTGACGAACAACGGGGTCAACAGGTCCAGGTGTTCGAGGGTCGCTTGAATAATCCGCATGGTAGGTCTCGTCTTCAAGTGGCTGTCTTCACGTACTGTGACGGCGAACGGTTCTCACTCGGGCAGCCGTGTTTCGATCCTGCCTGAAACTGAATCAGAAACGCAATGCGGAAACGGTTCAGGCATCCGGCAGACTCAGTAGGAAATTACCTTTCATGTCTGCTCCAGCGTCCGACTCCAGTGTCAGAACCTGGGCTTCGTCCTTCAGATTGACCCCTGACAACTGCCGCCGGCAGGCTTCGCGCATCAAATACAGCAAACGGTGTGCCGCCATGCCGTAACTCAGACCTTCGAGTCGGACGTTGGAGATGCAGTTGCGATAGGCATCCGTCAGCCCGACCTTTGGATTGTAGGTGAAATACAACCCCAGGCTGTCCGGGGAACTGAGGCCAGGGCGTTCGCCGATCAGGATTACCACCATTTTCGCACCCAGCAGTTCGCCGATCTCGTCGGCGACGGCGACCCGACCCTGTTCCACCAGAATGACCGGTGAGACGGACCAGCCGTCACTCACAATCTGATCTTCCATCCGCGCCAGAAACGGCAGGGTATGGCGATGAACGGCCAGCGCCGACAACCCATCGGCAACGACAATTGCCAGATCGACACCGCCGGGATTGGCCATTGCGTAATCGCGCAGTGCCTGCGCCGACTCACCACTCAACTTTCGCCCCAAATCGGGGCGTTGCAAATAACTGTTCCGATCCGTAGCGGCGCTGTGTAGCAGCAAACTGGCACGCCCGCGTTCAGCCAGTTGTGAGCTGAGCCCCGCATGGTCGAACGGCAAGTGCACCGCATCCCGCGCCTGAGCGTGGGCGTACTGGAAGTCCAGCTGCGCGCTGGTCGGCATGCTGGTGCCCGTACGACCAAGGGCAATCCGTGCCGGTGTCAGGCGGCGCAGTTCCAGTAACGGGTTCTCTGGGTCAGCAGGTGGTTTGTCCATTTCAACACTCATCCCAGTTGCCCCATCGCTTGGCGGAAAGCCGGCGGCAGGCTGTCGCCGAAGTGAATCTTGCCGTCTGCCTGGGTGAAAATGCCCATTCTCGCCAGCCATTGTTCGAATTCCGGCGCCGGTTTCAGGCCCAGCGTCTGGCGGGCGTAAAGGGCGTCGTGGAACGACGTGGTCTGGTAGTTGAGCATGATGTCGTCGGAGCCGGGGATGCCCATGATGAAGTTGATCCCGGCCACGCCCAACAGGGTCAGCAGGGTATCCATATCGTCCTGGTCGGCTTCGGCGTGGTTGGTGTAACAGATGTCACAACCCATGGGCACGCCCAGGAGCTTGCCGCAGAAGTGGTCTTCGAGGCCGGCGCGGATGATCTGTTTACCGTTGTAGAGGTATTCCGGGCCGATGAATCCTACGACGGTGTTCACCAGGAACGGTTTGAAATGTCGCGCAACGGCGTAGGCGCGGGTTTCGCAGGTCTGTTGATCGATGCCGTGGTGGGCGTTGGCTGACAGGGCGCTGCCTTGGCCGGTCTCGAAATACATCAGATTCTGGCCCAGCGTCCCGCGATTCAGGCTCAATCCGGCGTCGTAACCTTCCTGCAACACGTTCAGGTTGATACCGAAACTGGCATTGGCCGCCTCGGTGCCGGCGATCGACTGAAACACCAGGTCCAGCGGAACGCCGCGATTTATTGCCTCAATGGACGTGGTGACATGCGTCAGCACGCAGGCCTGGGTTGGGATCTCGTAGCGCTGAATGATCGCGTCGAGCATTTCCAGCATGGCGCAGATCGAGGCGATGCTATCGGTGGCCGGGTTGATGCCGATCATCGCGTCGCCGTTGCCATACAGCAGGCCGTCGAGAATGCTCGCGGCGATACCGGCCGGTTCGTCGGTGGGGTGGTTGGGTTGCAGGCGGGTGGATAGCCGACCGCGCAGGCCCATCGTGCCGCGGAACTGGGTGACCACGCGGATTTTCTGCGCGACCAGCACCAGATCCTGCACGCGCATGATCTTCGACACGGCGGCGGCCATTTCCGGAGTCAGGCCTGGCGCGAGGGCGCACAGGCTCTGTTCGTCGGCGGCATCGCTGAGCAGCCAGTCGCGAAAGCCGCCGACGGTGAGGTGGCTGACGGCGGCGAATGCTTGTTTGTCGTGAGTGTCGATGATCAGTCGGGTGACTTCATCGGCCTCGTACGGAATGAGTACTTCTTGCAGGAAGTGGCTGAGCGGGATGTTGGCGAGGGCCATCTGCGCGGCAACCCGTTCGCCATCGTTGAGGGCGGCGACGCCGGCCAGAAAGTCCCCGGAACGCGCCGGACTGGCCTTGGCCATGACGTCCTTGAGGCTGTCGAAACGGTAGGTCTGGGCGCCGACCGTGTGAGCAAAACTTGCCATACAGATTCTCCGTGACGGCGCAGACAGGGCCTGCGCCGTGTTTTCTGGCCGTTAGTGCAGGGCTTTTTCAGCGTTCTGAATGGCCGCGAATTCTTCTTCGGGCGTGCCTGCTACCAAGTGATGCCGACTGTAGAAAGCAAAGTAAGCAATTAACACTCCATAGATGATCGCAGCGCCAATCACCACGCGTGGGTCTACCAGAAAACCCGCCACCACGGCGATGCAAGCCAAAACCAGCGCTACACCCGAGGTGAAGATACCGCCCGGCGTGCGGTATGGGCGATCCATTTTGGGGCGCCGAATGCGCAGTGTGATGTGCGCCGCCATCATCAAGACGTAGGAAATGGTCGCGCCGAACACTGCCACCAGAATCAGCAAGTCCCCCTGACCGGTCAGCGACAAGCCGAACCCGATAATGCCGGGAATAATCAGCGCCAGTACGGGGGCCTTGCTCTTGTTGGTTTCCGACAGTTTGCGCGGCAGGTAGCCGGCGCGGGACAACGCGAAGATCTGCCGCGAGTAGGCGTAAATAATCGAGAAGAAACTGGCGATCAGCCCGGCCAGGCCCACCAGATTGACGAAGTGGCCCATCCAGGTCGAGCCGCCATACGCCTTGCTCAATGCTTCGACCAACGGATTACCCGAGGTCAGCAGTGCATTGGCGCCGGCACCGCCTGGCCCGATTACCAGAATCAGCAGGGCAAAGCTCACCAGCACCAGCATGGCGCCGATCAATCCGCGGGGCAGGTCGCGTTTCGGGTTTTTGGTTTCTTCTGCTGCCAACGGCACGCCTTCGACAGCGAGGAAGAACCAGATCGCGTAAGGAATTGCCGCCCACACGCCGACGTAGCCGAAGGGCAGGAAGCTGCTGGCGCCCTTGGCGTCAGTCACCGGGATGTCGAGCAGATTGGCGACGTTGAAGTGCGGCACCATCGACACCAGGAACACGCCCAGCGCCAGTGCGGCGACGGCGGTGATACCGAACATCAGTTTCAGGGCTTCGCCGACCCCGAAAATGTGAATGGCGATAAAGATGATGTAGAACGCGAGGTAAATCATCCAGCCGCCGATGCCGAACAGTGATTCGCAATAGGCGCCGATAAACACCGCGATCGCCGCCGGGGCGATTGCGTATTCGATCAGGATCGCGGTCCCGGTCAGAAACCCGCCCCACGGCCCGAATGCGCTACGGGCAAAACCGTAGCCGCCACCCGCGGTAGGAATCATGGAAGACAGTTCCGCCAAGGAAAAACACATGCACAGGTACATGGTCGCCATCAGCAACGTGGCGAGAAACATACCGCCCCAGCCACCTTGGGCGAGGCCGAAGTTCCAACCCGCGTAATCGCCGGAGATGACGTAGGCCACGCCCAGGCCCACTAGCAGGACCCAGCCTGCTGCACCTTTTTTCAGTTCCCGTTGCTGGAAATAGTCGGAGCCGACTTTTTCAAAGTCGACAGAGGAGGTAGCCGGCTGCACGCTGGCTTGATCGCTAGGCATAGGGGTTCACCTGTTCTTATTGTTTTTGACTGGCGTGGTTGCCGGGTGGGCGCGAAGGCCCAATGTGCAAGCAAGCTCACTCCCACAAGGAGAGTGGCTTGCCTGCGACAGACGCTTTAGAAGAAGCCCAACGGATTGATGTCGTAGCTCACCAGCAGGTTTTTGGTCTGCTGATAGTGATCGAGCATCATTTTGTGGGTTTCACGACCGACGCCGGATTTTTTGTAACCGCCGAACGCGGCGTGCGCCGGGTACAGGTGGTAGCAGTTGGTCCACACACGGCCGGCCTTGATGGCGCGGCCCATGCGATAGGCGCGGTTGATGTCGCGGGTCCAGAGGCCGGCACCTAGGCCGAACTCGGTGTCGTTGGCGATGGCCAGGGCTTCGGCTTCGTCCTTGAAGGTAGTGATGCTCACCACCGGGCCAAAGATTTCTTCCTGGAACACACGCATTTTATTGGTGCCCTTGAGCAGCGTCGGCTGGATGTAATACCCGGTCGCCAGGTTGCCCTCGAGTTTTTCCACCTTGCCGCCGGTCAACAGCTCGGCGCCTTCGCCCTTGGCGATTTCCAGGTACGAAAGGATTTTGTCGAATTGCTGCTCGGACGCCTGGGCGCCGACCATGGTGTCGGTGTCCAGCGGGTCGCCACGTTTGATCGACAGCACTTTTTTCATCACGACTTTCATGAAGTCGTCGTAGATCGACTCTTGCACCAATGCACGGGACGGGCAGGTGCAGACTTCGCCCTGGTTGAAGAACGCCAGCACCAGGCCTTCGGCGGCTTTTTCGATGAAGGTTTCTTCGGCTTGCATGATGTCGGCGAAGAAGATGTTCGGCGACTTGCCACCCAGCTCCACGGTGGACGGAATGATGTTTTCGGCAGCGCATTTCATGATGTGCGAGCCGACCGGGGTCGAGCCGGTGAAGGCGATCTTGGCGATGCGTTTACTGGTGGCCAGCGCTTCGCCGGCTTCTTTGCCGAAGCCTTGCACGACGTTCAGCACGCCCGGCGGTAGCAGGTCGCCGATCAGCTCCATCAGCACGGTGATGCCCAGTGGCGTTTGCTCGGCAGGCTTGAGCACCACGCAGTTACCGGCGGCCAGGGCCGGGGCGAGTTTCCAGGCGGCCATCAGGATCGGGAAGTTCCACGGGATGATCTGCCCGACCACGCCCAGCGGTTCATGGATGTGATAGGCCACGGTGTTGCCATCGATCTCGGCAGCGCTGCCTTCCTGGGCGCGGATGCAACCGGCGAAGTAACGGAAATGGTCGGCCGCCAGCGGGATGTCGGCGTTGAGGGTTTCACGCACGGCTTTGCCGTTGTCCCAGGATTCGGTGATTGCCAGGACTTCGAGGTTCTGTTCGATGCGGTCGGCGATTTTCAGCAGCACCAGCGAGCGAGCCTGGGCGGACGTGGCGCCCCAGGCATCGGCGGCCGCGTGGGCAGCGTCCAGGGCCTTTTCGATGTCTTCGGCCGTGGAGCGCGGGAATTCGGCAATCGGCTGGCCATTCACTGGCGAGGTATTGGTGAAGTACTGACCTTTAACAGGCGCGACGAACTCGCCGCCGATGTAGTTACCGTATTTGCTCTTGAACGAAACGATAGCGCCTTCAGTACCGGGGTGAGCGTAACGCATGGTGATTTCTCCTTGGCTTTTGTGCTTATAAGGGAGAGCGCATGTGCGCTTGCTATAAGCGTAGAGCAAAGGTCGGGCCACTGCCTTGCAGGTCAGGCAAATCAAGGCCTTACGCGGTTTTTGCCGGACCGACGGACGCTGCCTGTGACGCTTTCGGTACAGCCCTGGTGACACTTTGTACCGCTTCTGGCGCAACCTGTGACCGGGCGGTCTCGCCAGCATTGCAAAGCATGGATGGCTGGAGGATGCTCGGTGCCTGTGATGGACCGTAGGAGCTGCCGAAGGCTGCGATCTTTTGATCTCGAACCATCAAAGTCAAAAGATCGCAGCCTTCGGCAGCTCCTACAGGGCCGTGTACACCTTTCGGGGAGAACAATAAGAAATGCACGACAACCATTTGAGTCGCCATGCCCAGCAGGTCCTGACCGTCACTCAGGGGAAATCCCACCTGCGCGGTCCCGGCAGCGATCCGTCGATTGCCCGCTCCTGGCTGCGTTGTCTTGAGGATTATCACCTCGACCCGGCCCTGACCATGGCGCCGACGGTGCTGGAACATGGTCGCGTCCTGGAAAGCCGCGAGCGCTTGCAGCAGGTGCTGCACATCGCCGGCAGCGAAATGACCAGCCTTCATCAGCAACTCTCCGGTGCCGGCCATGCGGTCCTGCTGACCGACGCCCGCGGCGTGATCCTCAATTGCGTCACCGCGCCTGCCGAGCGGAAGATTTTCGAGCGAGCCGGCCTCTGGCTTGGTGCTGACTGGAGCGAGGCCTGCGAAGGCACCAACGGTATCGGCACCTGTCTGGTGGAGCGTCAGTCCCTGACCATCCATCAGGACGAGCATTTTCGCGGCCGTCACACCGGCCTGACCTGTTCGGCGAGCCCGGTGTTCGACCCGCATGGCGAACTGCTGGCGGTGCTCGACGTGTCCTCGGCGCGTCACGAGGTCTCGCGTCAGAGCCAATTCCACACCATGGCCCTGGTCAATCTTTCGGCGAAGATGATCGAGAGCTGCTATTTCCTGCGCTACTTCGACAATCAGTGGTTGCTGCGTTTTCATCTTCAGGCCGAATCCGTCGGGTTGTTCAGCGAAGGGTTACTGGCGTTTGACGGAGAAGGGCGGATCAGCGCTGTCAACCAGAGTGCGCTGAACCTGTTGGGGCATATTCGCGGTGGGTTGCTGGGCAAACCGGTGGAGGCGTTTTTCGATTGTTCGCTGGATGAATTGCTCGGCCGCGCCAGTGTCAATGCCAGCGCCAGTTGGCCGTTGCGCACGCGCGACGGGCGGAGCCTGTTTGCGGTGTTGCGCGGGCAGCCACGCAGCATTCCGGTGCCGGTGGTGCCAAGTGCGGTGATCGCCGAACCTTCGCGCCTATCGGGCATTTGTCTGGGTGACACGGGGTTGCAGGAAGATTTCCGTAAATCCTTACGCGTGTTTGAGCGGGACGTACCGCTACTGATCAACGGCGAAACCGGATCCGGCAAAGAAGCGTTTGCCAAAGCCGTCCACCAGGCCAGCCAGCGAGCAGAAAAAGCCTTCGTCGCCCTCAACTGCGCCGCCATCCCCGAAAGCCTGATCGAGAGCGAACTGTTTGGCTATCGCGGCGGCAGCTTTACCGGTGCGCGAAAGGAAGGCATGCGTGGCAAGTTGCAGCAGGCCGATGGCGGGACTTTGTTCCTCGATGAAATCGGCGACATGCCCCTGGCTTTGCAGACCCGGCTATTAAGGGTGCTGGAGGATCGTCAGGTAGTGCCGATCGGCGGCGAGCCGGAGTCGGTCAACGTAAGGATCATCAGCGCCACTCACCGCAATCTGCTGGAGCGGGTGCAGGACGGCAGCTTCCGCGAGGATTTGTATTACCGGCTCAACGGGCTGGAAGTTGCACTGCCGGCATTGCGTGATCGCAGTGATAAATCCCAACTGCTCGACTTTTTGCTGGCCGAAGAGGCGGGTGGGGAAACCGTATTGATTGACGGTCCGGCACGCCAGGCGTTGCTGGCCTTTGCCTGGCCAGGGAACGTGCGGCAGTTGCGCAATGTGCTGCGCACGTTAGCGGCGTTGTGCGACGGTGGGCGGATCGGGCTGGAGGATTTGCCGGTGATGATTCGTCAGATCCGGCCGGTGGTTGCAGTGACGGTTGAGGAAGCGTCCGAGCATCCGCTAGACGATGCCGAGCGCTTGGCGTTGCTGAATGCGCTGGAGCAGACACGTTGGCATATGACTCATACAGCGGAACAGTTGGGTGTCAGTCGTAACACCCTTTATAGAAAGCTGCGTAAACATGGGATTGAGCGGTAAGCCGTTGATCGCTCCCGCCCAGAGTGGGAACGATCAGCGTGGAGACGATCATTAAAGACAGAGTGCGAATTTTCCCACCCTAAGCTAACCTGCGGCCATGTTTTACGAGGTCGACTAATGCACATTCACATTCTTGGTATCTGCGGCACTTTCATGGGTTCGATGGCGGTTCTGGCCAAAGAGCTGGGTCATCACGTGACGGGCTCCGATGCCAACGTCTATCCGCCGATGAGCACTCAGCTGGAGGCTCAGGGCATTGAGTTGACCCAAGGCTACGACCCGGCGCAGCTCGATCCGGCACCGGATCTGGTAGTGATCGGCAATGCCATGTCCCGCGGCAACCCGGCTGTCGAATACGTGCTGAACAAAGGCCTGCCGTACGTCTCCGGCCCGCAATGGCTGGCGGATCACGTGCTGCAAGGTCGCTGGGTGCTGGCCGTCGCCGGTACCCACGGCAAAACCACCACCAGCAGCATGCTCGCCTGGGTGCTGGAACACGCGGGCATGAGCCCGGGTTTCCTGATCGGCGGCGTGCCGCAAAACTTCTCGGTGTCCGCTCGTCTGGGTGACACCCCATTCTTCGTGATCGAAGCCGACGAGTACGACAGCGCGTTCTTCGACAAGCGCTCCAAGTTCGTTCACTACCGCCCGCGTACGGCGATCCTGAACAACCTGGAATACGATCACGCCGACATCTTCCCCGATCTGCCAGCCATCGAGCGGCAATTCCACCATTTGGTGCGGACCATCCCGAGCGAAGGCCTGGTGATCCACCCGACCACCGAGCCTGCGTTGCAGCGTGTGATCGAGATGGGCTGCTGGACCCCGGTGCAGACCACCGGCGCCGGCGGTCAGTGGCAGGTCAAACTGCTCAGCGAAGACGGCTCGAAATTTGAAGTGATGTTCGAAGGTGTTGCCCAAGGCGTGGTCGAGTGGGACATGACCGGCCAACACAACGTCGCCAACGCCTTGGCCACGTTGGCTGCGGCCCGTCACGTCGGTGTTGTGCCGTCCATGGGCATCGCTGCGCTGAGCGCATTCAAAAGCGTCAAGCGCCGGATGGAGAAAGTCGCGGAGGTTCGTGGCATTACCATCTATGACGACTTCGCTCACCATCCGACGGCTATTGCGACGACCCTCGACGGTCTGCGCAAGCGCATCGGCGATGCACCGTTGATTGCGATCATCGAGCCGCGCTCCAACTCCATGAAGCTCGGTGCTCACCGCGATGGCTTGCCGGAAAGCGTGGTCGATGCCGATCAAGTGATCTGGTACGCGCCGGCCAACCTCGGTTGGGATCTGGGGGCTACTGCTGCGTTGTGCACGGTGCCGTCGATCGTCAGCGATTCGCTGGAAGGCATCATCGAGCGCGTGAAGAGCCAGGCCCAGCCCGGCACTCACGTGGTGATCATGAGCAACGGCGGCTTCGGCGGCCTGCACGGCAAACTCGCCGAGGCGCTGCAATGAACAACGGCCCGGAACGCATCACGCTGGCGATGACGGGCGCTTCGGGCGCCCAATATGGTTTGCGCCTGCTTGACTGCCTGATTCGTGAAGACCGCGAGGTGCACTTCATGATTTCCAAGGCTGCGCAACTGGTGATGGCCACCGAGACTGACGTTACGTTGCCGCCGAAAACCCAGATGATGCAGGCCTTCCTCACTGAATACACCGGCGCTGCCGCCGGGCAGATTCGGGTGTATGGCAAGGAAGACTGGATGTCGCCAGTGGCCTCGGGCTCCGGCGCGCCGGCAGCGATGGTGGTGGTGCCGTGTTCCACGGGCACCTTGTCGGCTATTGCGACGGGGGCCTGCAACAACCTGATCGAGCGTGCCGCGGATGTGACGTTGAAGGAGCGCCGTCAGCTGATTCTGGTGCCGCGGGAGGCGCCGTATTCGAGCATCCATCTGGAGAACATGCTCAAGTTGTCGAACATGGGCGTGACGATTTTGCCGGCGTCGCCCGGTTTTTATCATCAGCCGCAAACCATCGACGATTTGATCGATTTTGTCGTGGCGCGAATTCTCAATCTACTGAACATTCCCCAGGACATGCTGCCGCGCTGGGGCGAACACCATCTGACCAGCGATGAATAAGCTGCTGGCGATTGTGCTGGCGCTGCAATTGGCTGGCTGCGCCACGGCGCGAACGCTTGATGCCGCCAAGCCAGGGGCGCCAGTGGTGTATTCGGGGACGCGTCTGGATTTGTATGCCATGAATGGCGGCTGCTGCGCCATGGACCGCTTCGGCGCCGAAGCCCCGAGCTACCCCGGCGTCGACCTGCCGGCCAGTGCGTTGCTCGACACGCTGCTGTTGCCGCTGTCGGTGCTCACAGTGATCGGGGTAAGTTTTCAGGCTACGGGCGGATTGTAAAAAGCAAAAGATCGCAGCCTTCGGCAGCTCCTACAGGAGTACACATTCCACTGTAGGAGCTGCCGAAGGCTGCGATCTTTTGATCTTATTTGCCTAACTTGCGCAACTCATCCGACTCAACCACCCGCACCCCATCCTGCTCTTCCAGCGCCAGTCGCCACATGGCGCGGGCCAGTTGGCAGGCTTCGATGCCGCGGTATTTGCCGGGGATCAAACGGGACAAAGGCCCGACGAATTGTTCGGCCATGCGCGGTTCGAGTCGCTCGCCCAGCAGCAACGAAGGTCGGCAAATGGTCAGTTGCGGCCAGTCCTGTGCGCGCAATGCATATTCCATCTCGCCTTTGACCCGGTTGTAGAAAATAGGGGACCTGCGATCGGCCCCCAAGGCACTGATCACGATCAGGTGCCGTGCACCCATCTCCCGTGCACGTTTGGCGAACGCCACCACCAGGTCCAGGTCCACCGCGCGAAACGCCTGTTCCGAGCCGGCTTTCTTGATTGTGGTGCCCAGGCAGCAGTAGGCGATATCGACGCGACCATTCAATTGCGGCAGAAACACCGCAGGGTCACCGACCGGGTTTTCCAGATGGGGATGCTCGGCCAATGGCCGGCGTGAGGGCGCCAATACCCGTGAGATCGTGGGCTCATTGAGCAGACGGTCAAGAAGATGTTCACCGGTCAAACCGGTAGCTCCGGCAAGCAATACGTGCTGAGGCGTCAAGTACATAGTGTTTCCCCCTTGATACTATTCAGCTTAGTTGCTCTTTGCATCCTTGTTGCTGATAGAGACACTTTGTAGTGCTTTTCGTGCCTGCTGTTTGCGTAACAGCTGCCAGTGAGAGAGAACGGTTTTCGGCGCCCAGATCTGCGGTTCAGAGGCTTCGAAGCTGTCCGCCAGTTCACGTTCGGCGACGGTGGCCCTGGCCAATTTGAAGGCTTGCTCCAGATCGTCAGTCTGGTTCAGTGCCTGGGCGAACAGCGCATCGCCGAAGTAGGTGAAGTTGGCTTCCTCCGAGCAGCCGAAGGACACTCGGTCAGCGCGCGAGGCGGTCATGATCAGGGTGCGTTCATCCTTGAGCGCGGGAATGAAGCCACCGGAGTAGCAGGACGAAATCACGATGATCTTGTCGCGGTTTTTCAGCGGAGAGAGAACTGCGGCGAGTTCGTCGGCCGGCAGATCGGACAGTTCCATGCGCGGCTGGTCGAGCACCAGTTCGTGTTCGCTGGTGCCGTGACTGGTCATGTAGATGAAGATCAAGTCTTCCGGACCACTGCGTTCGGCCAGGGCGGCGGCGGCGCGGCGCAGGTTTTCCCGGGTGGCCATCGGCCGGTCGACGAGGTGGTCGCGATGGTTCACCAGGCGGATCTGGCCAAACGCACCAAAGCGGCTGCTGAGCATGTTGCTGACGTAATCGGATTCGCGCAGGAACACGCTTTGCTTGCCGTCACCGCCCAGGGTCAAGGTGTACAACTCGACTGTCGGGGTCGAAGCCGGCACGTTGGACAGTGCATCGTCGAGCAAACGACCCTGGGCCAGCAAACCGAGTTCCAGGCTATCGGGCAGCAGCTTGCCACCGGCATCGCGAACACGCTGGCCATTGACCCACGTACCGTTTTGCACCGTGCCGTCAGTCAGCACCAGGGTGCCGTGCCCCGAGTAACTGTCACCGTCGAATTGACCAATGTAGAAGCTGCCGTCGGACAGGTTCAATCGACCTTGGCCGGTGAAGCGCCAGTCACTGAACTGGCCGATGTAATGGCTGCCGTCGGCGCCGATCAACTCGCCCTTGCCGTTCAGCGACCCTTCCTTGAATTGACCGAGCCAGACATCACCGTCGGCGTTCTCGTAGCGGCCCTTGCCGTGCAGTTGGTTGTTCTTGAAGCCGCCGACATAGATATCGCCATCGGCGCTGTTGAAAGTCCCGTTGCCTTCGAGCTGACCGTCAACGAAATGCCCGGTGAACTGATTGCCGCTGGCGTCGCCCCGCTGGCCTTCGCCGTTGGGTTTGCCGTGGGCGAACTGGCCCTGATAGGAGCTGCCGTCTTCGAGTTCGAGACGACCGAGCCCTGAATATTGATCGGCCTTGAATTCACCGCGGTAGGTCATACCGTTTTCTTTGAGGGTGCCTTCGCCGTCCCGTCGACCGGCTTTGAAACTGCCGGTGAAGCTGCTGCCGCTGGTGGTCAGTGAGCCCTTGCCGTCGAACAGCCCTAGATTGAATCCCCCGCGATAGACTTCGCCGTTACTGCCGTGCCATTCGCCCTGGCCATGCCATTGGCCCTTGTCGAAATCGCCGGCGTACCAGCTGCCGTTCGGGTAATCGATACGGCCCTGGCCTTGCAGCAATCCGTTGACCAGTTCACCGCGATAGCGTCCGCCGTCCGGCAACCGGGCGTCGGGGGGCAACAGCGATTCGCCGTCGCCGCAAGCGGTGAGCAATAGGGTCAGAGCGAGGAGTGCAAGTGGGCGCATAGCGGGATCCGGGCAATTAGGCGACCGAGTATGCCGCAGCTCTTTGACCTTATATAGCCAGGAAACAGGAGAGGGCGCGAAACAGCGTGAGCTGCTTCGCTTCCGGGATGGGTTACACGAAGCAGAGAGACAGTGGCTCGGCGATGTAGGCCGGTTTGTCCGAGCCTTCGATCTCAAGCGTGGCGGTGGCCTTGAGCAGCCATTGGCCCGGTTTTTTCTCGGTGACTTCGTTCATATCGACCTTGAGTCGTACCCTGGAATTGACCTTCACTGGCTGGATGAAACGCACGGTATCCAAGCCGTAGTTGACCACCATCTTCGCCCCTTCAGGGAGGATCAGGATGTCTTCCATCAGTTTGGGGATCAGCGACAGCGACAGGAAACCGTGTGCAATGGTGCTGCCAAATGGCGTTTGCGCGGCTTTGACCGGGTCGACGTGGATGAACTGATAGTCCCCTGTGGCTTCGGCGAACAGGTTGATGCGCTCCTGATCGATGGTGAGCCATTCGGAACGTCCGAGTTCCTTGCCGACATAATCTTTGAGCTCTGCAACTGGAACATAGGGCATTGAGACTCTCCTTGGGTTCATCGGTTTTATAGTTTTGAGGTGGGGGGATTTGACCTCCCGGATTACCACTTTAGATCAACATGGCAAATGGCTCCGGTCAACTGACCATGATTTTGGCGAATGCCGGTCTATAGCGTTGGCGTGCTTATAATGCTCGGCCCGCTTGTGCGGGATGATATTGGCGGGAGATGACGAATGTTGTTACGTGGCCTGACCTGGCTGGTGCTGTTCCAATTGCTGGGCACAGCCATCAACCACTTGTTTTTACCGGTGCTGCCGGGGCCGATTGTCGGCCTGCTGTTGCTGCTGGTGTTCCTGATCAGCCGTGGCCAGGTCGGCGAACCGCTGAACCTCGCGGCCAGCAGTCTGTTGCGTTACTTGCCGTTGTTGCTGGTGCCGCCCGCCGTGGGTGTGATGGTCTACGCCAAAGACATTGCCGCGGATTTCTGGGCCATCGTCGGTGCGCTGGTGTTGTCACTGTTGCTGTCCCTGGCTTTCGCTGGCGTGCTGATGCAGCGCATGGTCAAGCGTCACGCTCATCGTGAGGACGGCCAATGATCCTCGACTGGCACGGCGCCTGGGCGTCGGTGATTCATCATCCGTTGTTCGGTATCGGTATTACGCTGGGGGCTTATCAGCTGGTGCTGGCGGCGTTCGAGAAAACCCGCTGGATCTTTCTGCAGCCGGTGCTGGTCTCAATGCTGCTGGTGATTGGCGTATTGGTGGGTTGCGGCCTGACCTATGCCGAGTACCGTAAGAGCACCGAGATCCTCAGCATCCTGCTCGGGCCTGCGACCGTGGCGCTGGCAGTGCCGCTGTACCTCAATCTGCGACGTATTCGGCAGTTGTTCTGGCCGATATTTACTACGCTGGTGATAGGTGGCGTCGTTGCTACCGGCATGGGTGTATTGCTGGGCTGGTCGTTTGGTGCCGAACACATGATCCTGATGACCATGGCGCCGAAGTCGGTGACGTCGCCGATTGCCATGCTGGTGGCAGAGCAGATCGGTGGCGTCGCGGCGCTGGCGGCAGTGTTCGTGTTGATTACCGGGGTCATCGGGGCGATCTTCGGGCCGAGTCTTTTGACCAGGCTGGGTGTGCACAGCCCTGAGGCGCGCGGCATGGCGCTGGGCATGACCGCTCACGCGGTCGGCACGGCGGTGGCGATGCAGGAAAATGATGAGTGCGGCGCCTTCGCGGCGCTGGCGATGAGTCTGATGGGCGTGGCCACGGCAGTTTTCCTGCCGTTGGCGGTGTCGATGGTGGTGTAAGGAAATGTCTATGAGCTTGCCGCTTTTTCCGCTGAATACGGTGTTGTTTCCGGGTTGCATCCTCGATTTGCAGATCTTCGAGGCGCGCTACCTGGACATGATCAGTCGCTGCATGAAACAGGGCGGCGGCTTCGGCGTGGTGTGCATCCTCGACGGCGAAGAAGTCGGCATCGCCCCGGCGGGCTACGCGCTGGTCGGATGCGAGGCGCTGATCACCGATTTCAAACAGCAGGACAATGGCTTGCTGGGCATTCGGGTGCAGGGTGGACGGCGTTTCCACGTGTTGCGCACCGAGATTCAGCGCGATCAGCTGACCGTCGCCGAGGTCGAGTGGCTGGAGGACGAGCCTGAGCAACCGTTGCAGGATGAGGATGCCGACCTGGTTGCGCTGCTTAAAGCGTTGGCCGAACACCCGATGGTCGAGGCGCTGAACATGGGCACTGAAGCGAGCGGGCAACAATCGCTGGCCAATCAGTTGGCGTACCTGTTGCCGTTTGCCGAAGTGGACAAGATCGACCTGCTGCAACTCGATGATCCGCAGCAGCGACTGGATGCAATTCAGGCGCTGCTGGATGAGTTGCAAGGCGAATTGTTCGCCTGACGCCCGCTAAAAGATCGCAGCCTTCGGCAGCTCCTACTGGGGTTCGGTGTACATCCTGTAGGAGCTGCCGAAGGCTGCGATCTTTTGCTTTTGCTAATAGGCATACCGCAACATCGCATGCGGTAAGTGCCGCAACGCAAAGAACCCGAACAGCGCCACCAGCGCCGGAAGCACCAGCCACCAGACCTTGGGTGGCATGGCGTTTAGCGGCGCCGGGCGCTGATTCAGCCACAAACTCGCGGCACACACGCACGCTGCCAGCATGGCGCCGGCCAGCACATCCGTTGGCCAGTGCGCGCCCAGGTACACCCGCGACAGGGCAATCGCCAGCGCGGGCAAGCAACCCAATAGCAGCCAGGTCAGGCGCATGCGCGGCGGTTGTCCGCGGCCGGCCAGCACGGCCAGCGTCAGAAACAGCGCAAAAGAGCCCGAGGCGTGGCCGCTGGGCATGCTGTAGCTGGTCAGAGGATCGCTCAACACTTCCGGGCGTACGCGGGCGAAAAAGTGTTTGGTCACGGTGTTGCCCAGCGCGGTGCACAGCAGGGTGCTACCGGCGAAAATCGCCTGGCGCCATTGCCGGGTGAGCAACAGCAAACCCGTCAGCAGGGCGCTGAACAACAGCATGTTGCGGAACTCGCCGATCAGCGTGAACGTCACCGCCACTTCATCGAGCAGCGGGCTGCGGTGTTCCTGCACCAGGGTCATCACGCCCTGATCGAGGGCGGTCAGGTGCGGATAGCCGATAAACAGTCCGGCCAAAATCAGGAAGCTCATTCCAGTAATCAGCATCGTCGCTTTGCGATGACGGCGTATGCTGCTGGTGATGCTCAAGCCCACCATGAGGGCGATGCTACCGGCGACGACGCCGGCCTCAGGCCAGAAGCCATCCGGCAACGGCAAGCGAATCGCCGCCCCCGTGGCCCAGCCGGGCAGCAGATAGGCAACGGTCCAGCCAGCGGCGGCCAGCAGGCTGACGGCGGCGAAGCGCGGGAAGGGCATGTCGAACATCCCCGCGACCATCGGCAACATCGGCCGCAGCGGACCGATGAAACGCCCGACCAACAGGCTGGCGATGCCGTAACGCTGGAAATATGCCTCGGCCCCGGCGATCCATTCCGGATGATGGCGCAACCCTGGCAGGCGCCGGATGTTCTGGTGGAAATGTCGCCCTAAAAAGTACGAAACGATGTCGCCCAGCACGCCGCCGAGGAAACCCAGTAGCAGCGTTTCACCCAATGACAACGCGCCACTGCCGGCCAGCACCGCCACCGCAAACAGCAACACTGTGCCGGGCACGATCAGCCCGGCAATCGCCAGGCATTCCACACAAGCCACTATGAACACTGCCGCGGCCAACCACTGCGGATTGACCGTCAACCAACCGGTCACGCTATCGAGCCATGGGCCCATAAAAACAACTCCATTTTATGAATTGACCCCGGCGTAGGAGCTGCCGAAGGCTGCGATCTTTTGATCTTTATCCTTTAAGGGCAAAAGATCGCAGCCTACGGCAGCTCCTACAGGGGATTGTGTTCACAGCAAAAAATAATCGCGACCTTCGACCTGCCCCCGTCGCATGGGGTTGCGCGTGCAATACGGCGCGTAAGCCGCATCGACGAAACGGTACATCAAATGCTCATCGCGGCCGTGGGGAATGCCCAAACGCGTGGTTTGTATGATGTGAACAGGCGCTGGGCCGGCATCTTCCACCAGCAGTATTTCATGATCGAAGCGCTTGGCGTCCCAGACAGGCACCTTCAGGCCCAGAGCCTTGCAGAGCAACGTCTGTCCAGCGCAAAGCTTTTGCGAGGGGCGAGGGCGACCCTGGGCGTCGGGATTGTTCAGCAGCATCTGCGCCAGGCTCGCCGGCCCGCTCAGTTCATCGACCCATGGATAACCGGATTTAATCAACACCGCATTGCCGGGACCTTTGGCGCTGAAGTTCAGGGAATCGCCGCCACGGGCGTAGTACATATAGATGTGGCCGCCATCCAGAAACAAAGCCTTACGTTTTTCTGTGTAGCCGAGGGAGGCGTGACTGCCTTTTTCTTCGAAGTAATAGGCTTCGGTCTCGATAATCCGGGCGCTGAGCCACAGGTCGCCGACCCGGTGACGGATGACTTTGCCGAGTAAATCCCGGGCCAGCGTTTGGGCGTCTCTGTCGAAAAATGCATCCGCGAGCCCCTTGGGCGGGCTTGTCGCGGACGTGGGAACAGTCAGGTTGGTCATGATGAACGGCGTTTATCAGGGCTGATTGAGTCGTGATGATAACAATTTGCAGCTTAATCACGGCTGAACGTCGGCAAATCGCCCTCCATTTCGACCATCCGCCCGTCACCGCTGTTAGTCCCGGGACGCGACAGCTATAATCTGCCGCTTTACTCTTTACCAAGACCTTAGCAAAGACCACTCCAGACCATGACTGAGTCCGTTCTTGACTACATGACCCGCCTGGGTCGCGCTGCCCGCGAAGCTTCTCGCGTCATCGGCCGTGCCAGCACCGCGCAGAAAAACCGCGCCTTGCAGGCTGCTGCCAATGCGTTGGACGCTGCACGCGCCGAGCTGACGGCTGCCAATGAACTGGATTTGGCCGCTGGCCGTGCCAATGGTCTTGAACCGGCATTGCTTGAGCGTCTGGCGCTGACCCCGGAACGCATCGACGGCATGATCGTCGGTTTGCGTCAGGTGGCGGCTCTGCCGGACCCGGTCGGCGCGATCCGCGACATGAGCTTTCGGCCGTCGGGCATTCAGGTCGGCAAGATGCGCGTGCCGTTGGGCGTGATCGGGATCATCTACGAATCCCGGCCGAACGTGACCATCGATGCCGCCAGCCTGTGCCTGAAGTCCGGCAACGCGACCATCCTGCGTGGCGGCTCCGAGGCGATTCATTCCAATCGTGCCATTGCCGCCTGCATCCAGCGCGGTCTGGCCGAAGCCGATTTGCCTGCCGCCGTGGTGCAAGTGGTCGAAACCACTGATCGCGCCGCCGTTGGCGCGCTGATCACCATGCCAGAATACGTCGACGTTATCGTGCCCCGTGGCGGCCGTGGCCTGATCGAACGCGTTAGCCGTGACGCCCGCGTGCCGGTTATCAAGCATCTGGACGGCATCTGTCACGTTTACGTCAGTGCTCATGCCGACCTGCCGAAAGCCCAGCGCATCGCGTTCAACGCCAAGACTTACCGCTATGGTATCTGCGGTGCCATGGAAACCCTGCTGGTGGACCAGGCGGTCGCCAAGGATTTCCTGCCATCGATGGCTGCACAGTTCCGCGAAAAAGGCGTCGAGCTGCGCGGTTGCGAACGCACCCGGGCGATCATCGAGGCTGTTGCCGCTAGCGAAGAAGACTGGAACACCGAATACCTGGCACCGATTCTCTCGATCCGTGTGGTCGACGGGCTGGACCAGGCCATCGAACACATTAATAAGTACGGCTCCCATCACACCGATTCGATTGTCAGCGAAAACCTTGCTGACACCCGGCGTTTCGTCGCGGAAGTCGACTCATCGTCGGTAATGATCAACACCCCGACGTGCTTCGCCGATGGCTTCGAATACGGATTGGGTGCCGAGATTGGCATTTCTACTGATAAGCTGCACGCCCGCGGCCCGGTGGGCCTCGAAGGTCTGACCTGCGAGAAGTACATCGTGGTCGGTGATGGCCAGTTGCGCGGCCAGGCGTCGGACTGACTTGGGCGACCTCGACCTGTCAGCCCCGGTCACCGCCAGCGAGCCTGCGCCTCGGCGCATTGGCATGCTGGGCGGGACCTTCGACCCGGTGCACATCGGCCATTTGCGCAGTGCGCTGGAAGTCGCCGAATCGCTGGCGCTCGATGAGCTGCGTCTGACACCCAGTGCCAGACCGCCTCATCGCGGTACGCCGCAGGTATCGGCGAAAGACCGTCTGGCGATGGTCGAGTGCGCGGTGGCCGGTGTGGCGCCGCTGGTGGTGGACGCCCGCGAATTGCAGCGGGACAAACCGTCCTACACCATCGACACCCTGGAACTGATGCGTGCCGAACTGGCCGCTGAAGACCAGGTTTTTCTACTTTTGGGCTGGGACGCATTTTGCGGCCTGCCCACTTGGCACCGCTGGGAAGAGTTGCTCCAGCATTGCCACATCCTGGTGCTGCAACGCCCGGATGCCGACAGCGAACCGCCGGATGCCTTGCGCAATCTGTTGGCGGCACGCTCGGTGAGCGACCCGCTGGCCCTTAAAGGGCCGAGCGGACAGATTGCATTCGTCTGGCAGACACCGCTCGCGGTATCCGCCACCCAGATCCGTCAACTGCTGGCCAGCGGTAAGTCGGTACGTTTCCTGGTGCCCGACGCGGTCCTGGCCTACATCGATGCGCACGGTCTCTACCGTGCGTCGAACTGAAAAAGGGAGCGCTTCAAAACACGTGAACGCGTGTACCGAAGCGCCCGAACATACGAGCAAAACGAGTTTTATATGACTGACAAAGACGTAACTAAAGTAAAGCGCAAAGGCACGTTCAAGAGCGCCCCGCTGCCAGTAGAAGTTCCAACCGGCCCTGAGCTGCGCGGCGAAGAGCTGGTCAAGGTTGCCGTAGCGGCCCTGGAAGACGTCAAGGGCCAGGACATTCAGGTGATCGACGTTCGTGAAAAGCAGAGCATCACTGACTTCATGATCATCGCTACCGGTACGTCCAACCGCCAGATCGGCGCGATGCTGGATAAGGTCCGCGAGGCGGTCAAAGCCCTGGGCGTCAAGCCGCTGGGTGAAGAAGGCAAGGGCGACAGCGACTGGGTCCTGCTGGATATGGATGATGTCATCGTGCACATGATGACCGCTTCGGCTCGTCAGTTTTACGACCTGGAGCGTCTGTGGTCCGGTGCAGAACAGAGCCGTGCTCTGAACGCGGCTCACCACAGCCCGGAAAACACCCATGAGCACTTCGTCAAGCTCAACAAAGACCAGCAATAAGGGACCGCTGTGCGACTGCGACTGATCGCCGTCGGTTCACGCATGCCCAAGTGGGTGGAAGAAGGCTGGCATGAATATGCCAAGCGTCTTCCGTCCGAGCTGGCGCTGGAACTGGTGGAAATACCGCTCAACACCCGTGGCAAGAACGCCGACGTGGCGCGCTTCATCCGTCAGGAAGGCGAAGCCATGCTGGCCAAGGTCGGGCCGAACGAGCGCGTTGTGACCCTCGAAGTCCACGGCAAGCCCTGGAGCACCGAGCAGCTGGCGGTCGAGCTCGATCGCTGGCGGCTGGACTCGCGCACGGTGAATTTCATGGTCGGCGGCCCCGAAGGGCTGGCGCCGGAAGTCTGTGCCCGGGCCGATCAGCGCTGGTCGCTCTCGCCGTTGACGTTGCCGCACCCGCTGGTGCGAATCCTGATCGGCGAACAGCTGTATCGTGCCTGGACAGTCCTGTCCGGCCACCCTTACCACAAGTAGTTCTGCCCTCATGCCCCAGCCGATCCGCATCAAGGACCACGAAAAAGACGCCCGTCTGGTGCGTGGCCGCGTCGTGTTCGGGGCAATTGCGGTGGTGTTGCTGATCTGTGTGCTGATCGCGCGGCTGTATTTTCTCCAGGTGATTCAGTACGAGTACCACTCGACCCTGTCGGAAAACAACCGCGTCCATGTGCAGCCGATTCCGCCGACTCGCGGGTTGATCTTCGACCGCAATGGCGTGGTGGTGGCCGATAACCGGCCCAGCTTCAGCCTGAGCATGACCCGTGAGCGCTCGGGCGACTGGCAGCAAGTGCTCGACGTGATCGTCGAAGTGCTGGCGCTGACGCCCGAGGACCGGGTGATCTTCGAGAAGCGCATGCGTCAGGGGCGCCGGCCGTTCGAGCCGGTGCCGATCCTGTTCGAGCTGACCGAAGAGCAGATCGCCCGCATCGCGGTGAATCAGTTCCGTCTGCCGGGTGTGGAAGTGGTCGCACAGCTGGTGCGTCACTATCCGCAGGGCGCGCACTTTGCGCACTCGGTGGGTTACATGGGGCGGATCAACGAGAAAGAGCTGAAGTCACTCGATCCGGTCAATTACAGCGGCACCCACCACATCGGCAAAACCGGTATCGAGCGCTTTTATGAGCCCGAGCTGCACGGTCAGGTGGGTTACGAAGAAGTCGAGACCAACGCTCGAGGCCGCGTATTGCGCGTGCTCAAGCGTACCGATCCGATTCCCGGCAAGGACATCGTCCTGAGCCTGGACATCAAATTGCAGGAAGCGGCCGAAGCAGCGCTCGGCGGTCGTCGTGGTGCGGTGGTGGCGCTGGACCCGAAAACCGGCGAAGTGCTGGCGATGGTCAGTGCGCCGAGTTTCGACCCGAACCTGTTCGTCACCGGCATCGGCTTCAAAGCCTATGCCGAGCTGCGCGATTCCATCGACCGGCCACTGTTCAACCGCGTGCTGCGCGGCCTCTACCCGCCGGGCTCGACTATCAAGCCGGCGGTGGCGATTGCCGGGCTGGATGCGGGTGTCGTGACTGCGTCGAGTCGGGTCTACGATCCCGGCTATTACCAGTTGCCCAATTACGACCACAAATACCGTAACTGGAACCGTACCGGCGACGGCTACGTCGATCTGGACATGGCGATCATGCGTTCCAACGACACCTACTTCTACGACCTGGCCCACAAGCTGGGGATCGATCGGTTGTCGGCTTACATGGGCAAGTTCGGCATCGGCCAGAAGGTCTCGCTGGACATGTTCGAAGAGTCACCGGGGCTGATGCCGACACGGGAATGGAAGCGTGCAACCCGACGTCAGGCCTGGTACCCGGGAGAAACACTGATTCTCGGGATTGGGCAGGGCTACATGCAGTCCACGCCGTTGCAGCTGGCCCAGGCCACCGCGCTGGTCGCCAACAAAGGTGTCTGGAACCGTCCGCACCTGGCCAAGACTGTCGAAGGCGAGAAGCCGAAGGACGAAAACCCGATGCCGGACATCGTCCTGCGTGACCCGTCCGACTGGACCAAGGTCAATCACGGCATGCAACAGGTGATGCACGGTGCCCGGGGTACTGCACGCAAAGCGGCGATCGGTTCGCAATACCGCATTGCGGGTAAAAGTGGTACGGCCCAGGTGGTCGCGATCAAGCAGGGCGAAAAGTACGACCGCTCCAAGGTTCAGGAACGCCATCGCGACCACGCCTTGTTCGTCGGCTTCGCGCCGGCCGACAACCCGCAAATCGTGGTGTCGGTGATGGTCGAGAACGGCGAGTCCGGTTCCGGCGTCGCAGCGCCCGTGGTGCGTCAAATCATGGACGCCTGGCTTCTGGACCAGGACGGTCGGTTGAAGGCCGAATACGCCAGCCCTATCAGTGCGGAGGCTACGGCCCGTGAAGAGTAATTTCGATCGCATCCTCTCAAGCGAAGATGTGATGCGTCGCCGTGCGACGCTGTTGCAACGCATGCACATTGATGGCCCGTTGCTGATCCTGCTGCTGACCCTCGCCGCCGGCAGCCTGTTCGTGCTGTATTCGGCCAGCGGCAAAAGTTGGGATCTGCTGGCCAAGCAAGCCACTTCGTTCGGCATCGGTCTGGTATCGATGATCGTCATCGCCCAATTTGAGCCGCGCTTCATGGCCCGTTGGGTGCCAGTCGGTTATGTGCTCGGCGTGCTGTTGCTGGTGGTGGTGGACGTCATGGGCCACAACGCCATGGGCGCCACACGCTGGATCAACATTCCCGGGGTGATCCGCTTCCAGCCCTCGGAATTCATGAAGATTCTGATGCCGGCGACCATCGCCTGGTACTTGTCCAAGCGCACCTTGCCGCCGCAGCTCAAGCATGTGGGCGTCAGTCTGTTTCTGATCGGCTTGCCGTTTATCCTGATTGTGCGTCAGCCCGACCTCGGCACTTCGCTGCTGATCCTCGCCGGTGGCGCGTTCGTTCTGTTCATGGGCGGCCTGCGCTGGCGCTGGATTCTCAGCGTGATTGCCGCGGCTGTGCCGGTGGCGGTCGGCATGTGGTACTTCATCATGCACGACTACCAGAAGCAGCGAATCCTGACCTTCCTCGACCCCGAGAGCGATCCGCTGGGCACTGGCTGGAACATCATTCAATCGAAAGCCGCCATCGGTTCCGGCGGTGTGTTCGGCAAGGGCTGGTTGCTCGGCACCCAGTCGCACCTGGACTTCCTGCCGGAAAGCCACACTGACTTCATTATTGCGGTCATGGGCGAAGAATTCGGCCTGGTGGGTATCTGCGCACTGCTGCTGATTTACCTGCTGTTGATCGGCCGCGGACTGGTGATTACCGCCCAGGCCCAGACATTGTTCGGCAAATTGCTCGCGGGCAGCCTGACCATGACGTTTTTTGTTTATGTTTTCGTCAACATCGGTATGGTCAGTGGCCTGTTGCCGGTTGTGGGGGTGCCGTTGCCGTTCATTAGCTACGGAGGAACTTCGCTGGTGACGCTGCTGTCAGCGTTTGGGGTTTTGATGTCGATCCATACCCATCGCAAGTGGATCGCTCAGGTTTGAATAAGGTGAAGATTTCAATGCAAGTAATGCGTGGCTGGGCGACTCGATATGCGCCATGGGTCGGCCTGGTAAGCATCCTTGGCACAGCGCAGGTAGCGTTGGCCGGCGATTACGAAGGCTCACCGCAGGTGGCCGAATTCGTCGGTGAAATGACCCGCGACTACGGTTTCGCCGGTGAGCAACTGATGGGCGTGTTCCGCGAAGCCGAGCGCAAGCAATCGATTCTGGACGCGATCTCGAAACCGGCCGAACGGGTCAAGCAGTGGAACGAGTATCGTCCGATGTTCATCACCGACGCGCGCATCGCCCGTGGTGTGGACTTCTGGCGTCAGCACGAGGCGGTGCTGGCCCGAGCCGAACAGGAATACGGCGTCCCGGCGCAGGTTATTGTTTCGATCATTGGTGTTGAGACCTTTTTTGGCCGTAATACCGGCAATTTTCGGGTAATCGACGCCTTGTCGACCCTGGGTTTCGACTATCCTCCCCGTGCCGAATTTTTCCGCAAGGAATTGCGTGAGTTCCTGTTGCTGGCCCGGGAAGAGCAGGTCGATCCGCTGACCCTTAAAGGCTCTTACGCTGGCGCGATGGGCTTGCCGCAGTTCATGCCGAGCAGCTTTCGTGCCTATGCGGTGGATTTTGACGGTGACGGCCACATTAATATCTGGACCAATCCGGACGATGCCATTGGCAGCGTCGCCAGCTATTTCAAGCGTCACGGCTGGGTAGCCGGCGAACCGGTGGTCAGCCGCGCCGATGTGCGTGGCGATCAGGTGGGCGCAGGTTTGACCACGGGCATCGAACCGACTAAAACCGTCGGGGAGTTGCGGGCGCTGGGGTGGTCAAGTCATGATGCGCTGCGCGATGATATGCCGGTCACGGCTTTCCGCCTGGAAGGTGACAATGGCTCCGAATACTGGATGGGCCTGACGAATTTTTACGCGATCACGCGTTATAACCGCAGCGTGATGTACGCCATGGCCGTACATCAACTGTCTGAACAGCTGGTCCAAGCACGGGGCGTCAAGTAATGCGGGCATTGCCTATGAATAAACCCCTGAAGCTGATGGCATTCGCCGCGTTGGCGGTGCTGGTCGCCAGTTGTTCGACCAGCCGCGCGCCGGCGCAAAAGTCTTCTCCCACCGCCGTGCGCGCAACGCCAGGCCTGGACATCAACCGCGCCCACAAGGATGGCGCGCCATGGTGGGATGTCGACGTCTCGCGCATCCCGGATGCCACGCCGACCCTGCACAGCGGTCCTTATAAAGCCAATCCGTACACCGTGCTGGGCAAGACTTACTTCCCGCAGCAGGAATCCAAGTCCTACATCGCCTCCGGCACGGCTTCCTGGTATGGCACCAAATTCCACGGCCAGAACACCGCCAATGGCGAGGTTTACGACCTGTACGGCATGAGTGCCGCGCACAAGACCTTGCCACTGCCCAGTTACGTTCGGGTGACCAACCTGGACAACAACAAGACTGTGATTCTGCGGGTCAACGATCGAGGGCCGTTCTACTCGGACCGAATCATCGACTTGTCCTACGCGGCCGCCAAAAAGCTCGGCTATGCCGAAACCGGCACCGCGCGGGTCAAGGTCGAAGGCATCGATCCGCAGCAATGGTGGGCAGCCAAAGGCCGTCCGGCGCCTTTGATGCTTAACGAGCCGCAAGTCGCGCAAAATAGCGCCCCGACGATTACGGCTTCGGCCGGCACCGTCGAGCAATGGACGCCACCGCCGCAGCAACACGCCGCCGCTGTCGTGCCCGTGCCGATCGATGCAAAAAAAAACGCTTCTGTACCAGCCTCTGGCCAGTATCTGCAGGTGGGCGCGTTCGCCAACCCGGACGCTGCAGAACTCCTGAGATCGAAGCTCAGCGGGATGGTGAGCGCTCCGGTGTTCATCAGCTCGATCGTGCGCAATCAACAGACGCTGCATCGGGTGCGCCTGGGGCCGATCGGCTCGCCGGGTGAAATCCAGCAAGTGCAGAACAGCGTGCGAATGGCCAATCTCGGTTCGCCGAGCCTGGTCACTGCCGAGTAATACGTAGTACTTGATTGACGGTTCGCTTGCGGTTTGGGGGGTGGACCTGGTTGTTGGCTCGTTAAAGAACAAAAGCCCGGCAAGGGTTCTGAGTGAACAACTGAACACGCGACAGCTCGTTAGAAAGCTGTCTGATTAGTTTTGCCCTTGGGCAGTTTCCATTAGCGATTTCGAGAGACGGATGAACATCACCACCTTTGCCAAATGCCTGTGTCTGCTAGTCCCGCTGCTCCTCTCGCCTGCCGCTTTCGCGGTCGAGATGATGCCGTCGCCACCGCAACTGGCCGCCAAAGCCTATGTACTCATGGACGCCAGCAGCGGCAACGTGCTGGTGGAGAACAATGGTGACCAGCGTCTGCCTCCGGCCAGCCTGACCAAGCTGATGACCGCGTACATCGCGACCCTGGAAATCCGTCGTGGCCAGATCGGCGAAAACGACCCGGTGACCGTCAGCGAAAACGCCTGGCGTACCGGCGGTTCGCGGATGTTCATCAAGGTCGGCTCGCAGGTGACTGTCAGCGACCTGCTGCACGGCATCATCATTCAGTCGGGTAACGACGCCAGCGTTGCGCTCTCCGAGCACATCGCCGGCAGCGAAGACGCCTTCGCTGACATGATGAACAAAACCGTGGCCGATCTGGGCATGACCAACAGCCACTTCATGAACCCGACCGGTCTGCCGAACCCGGAGCACTACTCGTCGGCTCACGACATGGCGGTGCTGGCTCGCGCGATCATCCACGAAGACCCGGCTCACTACGCGATCTACTCGCAGAAAGAGTTTTTCTGGAACGGCATCAAGCAACCTAACCGCAACCTGCTGCTGTGGCGCGACAAGACGGTCGACGGCCTGAAAACCGGCCACACCGACGAAGCCGGCTACTGCATGGTGTCTTCGGCAGTACGTGATGGCATGCGCCTGATCGCTGTGGTGTTCGGCACCAACAGTGAAGTGGCTCGCGCCTCCGAAACCCAGAAGCTGTTGACCTACGGTTTCCGCTTCTTCGAAACCCAGACGTTCTATCAGAAAGGCGCCGAGCTGGCTCAGGCTCCTGTCTGGAAAGGCACCACCAATCAAGTCAAGGCCGGCCTGGCCCAAGACCTGACCATGACCCTGCCAAAAGGCCAGCTGAAAAAGCTCGCCGCCAGCATGACCATGAACCCGCAACTGATTGCGCCAATCGCCAAGGGCGACGTAATCGGTAAAGTCGAAGTGAAGCTGGACGACAAAGTCGTGCATAGCGCTGACCTGATCGCTCTGGACGCGGTCGACGAGGGTGGTATCTTCCGCCGCATGTGGGATAGCATCCGTCTATTCTTCTACGGCTTGTTCAACTGAATTAGTGTGGACTTGCATGGCCCTGTTCCAATCCGGAACGGGGCCATGTCCGTTGCCACGGCTTACGAGGCCGTTACGCCATGACAGACAACGAAGTAAAGGCGCCAAAAATCGAATTCCCCTGCGCGGATTACCCTATCAAGGTGATCGGCGACACCGGCGTGGGTTTCAAGGACAAGATCATCGCAATCCTTGAGAAACACGCGACCGTTGACCACAAGACCCTGGCCGAGCGCCAGAGCACCAACGGCAAATATACGACCATCCAGCTGCACATCATCGCCACCGGTCAAGAACAGCTGTACGACATCAACAGCGAGTTGCGGGCTACCGGTTTCGTGCACATGGTGCTGTGATGTCTGCCGCGGTGGGCTTTCGCGAGCTCGGCCAGATGGCTTACGAGCCGGTCTGGCATGCCATGCAACGCTTCACCAACGAACGCGGCAGCGATGCAGCGGACGAGATCTGGCTGGTCGAGCACCCACCGGTGTTCACCCAGGGGCAGGCCGGCAAGGCTGAGCACGTGTTGCTCCCAGGGGATATTCCGGTGGTTAAGGTTGATCGCGGTGGTCAAGTGACTTATCACGGTCCCGGCCAATTGGTGGCCTACCTGTTGCTCGACGTACGCAAGCTGGGTTTCGGCGTGCGTGACCTGGTCAGCCGCATGGAACAATGCCTGATCGAGTTGCTGGCCAGCTATGGCGTGACCGCAGTGGCCAAGCCGGATGCTCCGGGTGTCTACGTCAATGGGGCGAAAATCGCTTCTCTGGGTCTGCGGATCCGCCACGGTTGCTCCTTTCATGGCCTGGCCCTGAATGTGGACATGAACCTGGAACCGTTTCGACGGATTAATCCCTGCGGCTACGCCGGGCTGGCGATGACCCAGCTGAGCGATCACGCAGGATCGATTGAATTTGCCGAGGTAAGTGCCCGGCTGCGCGCGCACCTCGACAAAAAAAACGACAAAGCTGAGCAGACCACCCAAACGGGCGGAATCGACTGATATGACTACTGATGCAGTGCAAACCATGATCCCGACGCTGGATGTTACCGAGCGTCCGGCCCCGCGTGCCAAGGTTGAAGCCGGCGTGAAGCTGCGCGGCGCCGAGAAGGTTGCACGTATCCCGGTGAAGATCATTCCGACCACCGAACTGCCGAAGAAACCTGACTGGATTCGCGTGCGTATCCCGGTTTCCCCGGAAGTCGACCGCATCAAGGCCCTGTTGCGCAAACACAAGCTGCACAGTGTCTGCGAAGAGGCGTCCTGCCCGAACCTTGGCGAATGCTTCTCCGGCGGCACCGCGACCTTCATGATCATGGGTGACATCTGCACCCGTCGCTGCCCGTTCTGCGACGTTGGCCACGGTCGTCCGAAGCCACTGGACGTCAACGAGCCGGAAAGCCTGGCCATCGCCATCGCCGACCTGAAACTCAAGTACGTGGTGATCACCTCGGTTGACCGCGACGACCTGCGTGACGGTGGTGCCCAGCACTTTGCCGACTGCATCCGCGAGATCCGCAAGCTGTCGCCGAACGTGCAGCTCGAAACCCTGGTGCCGGATTACCGTGGCCGTATGGACGTTGCGCTGGAAATCACCGCTGCCGAGCCGCCGGATGTGTTCAACCACAACCTGGAAACCGTACCGCGCCTGTACAAGGCTGCGCGTCCGGGTTCGGATTACCAGTGGTCGCTGACCCTGCTGCAACGCTTCAAGCAGATGATGCCGCACATTCCGACCAAGTCAGGCCTGATGCTGGGTCTGGGCGAGACTGACGAAGAAGTGATCGAAGTCATGAAACGCATGCGCGAACACGACATCGACATGCTGACCCTGGGCCAGTACCTGCAACCGTCCCGCAGCCACTTGCCGGTGGAGCGTTTTGTGCACCCGGATACCTTCGCCTGGTTCGCCGAGGAAGGTTACAAAATGGGCTTCAAGAACGTCGCTTCGGGCCCGCTGGTACGTTCCTCGTACCACGCCGACGAGCAGGCGAAACTGGTTAAAGCTGAATTGATGTCGTCCTTGTAACAAAGCGCCCGCAAGGCTTTTCAGCCTTGCGGGCGTTTTTGTTGGCCGTGTCTACGGCCACTACAGTCTTTTCCTGCAACCTGCGGGGCGACTGATCCTCTTCTGTTTGCCCCCGTTCCTGACTACTGTGTGCTGAAGCTTTTCTGCGCAGGGAGATTCATGGATGACCGTTCGACCGACTCACACGCTGTTTCCTCACTCACCCGTTCCGGCTTTGCCGTCGGAAGGACTGATTGGCGTCATCGCGCCCGCCGGTCCCGCAGCGCTGGACACCGATAAGGCCATCGCCTGGATGCACGCTCGCGGATATTCACTGCGGGTTTTTCCCGGCGTGTATGAGAAAGACGATTACCTGGCCGGAAGCGATGATGTGCGGCTCAATGACCTGCACGGGGCGTTCGCCGACAGTGAGGTCGACGCCATTATTTGCTTACGCGGGGGTTACGGTACGCCGCGGTTGCTCGATCGCATCGACTTTGAATTGCTGCGCAACAATGCCAAGCCGTTCATCGGCTACAGCGACATCACCGCACTGCACTTGGCGATCAACCGTTATGCGGGCTTCGTGACCTTTCATGGCCCGATGCTCAACGCCGACCTGCTGGGTGACAAGCAAAAACCTACCGAGTCTTCGTTTTTCAACATGCTCAGAGGACAGGTGAAGGCGGGCAGCGTGCTGGCGCACCCGGTGGCCTACTCGCTGGCCACGATTGGGCCAGGCATAGCTCACGGGCGTTTGCTTGGGGGTAATTTGTCGATGATCGCTGCGACCATGGGTACGCCTTACGAAATGGATGCCGAGGGCGTCATTCTGTTCATCGAGGACATCAACGAGCCGTTGTATCGAATAGACCGACTGCTGACCCATCTGCGTCTTGCCGGCACGCTGCACAAGCTGCGCGGGGTTCTGGTGGGGGATGTGGCGGGGGTAGATGGGGTTGCGCTGGAGCGTTTGCTCAAGCAGACCTTTGAGCCGTTGCGCATCCCGGTGCTGGCCGGGTGGCGCAGCGGGCATTGCGATCCGAACCTGACATTGCCGATGGGCGCGCTGGTGAGGCTGGATGCGGGGATCAAGGAATTGGTGTTGGAGCAGGATGTGGTGATCAGACGCTAGAGTGTGGTCGCCTGTTAGTCAGTCATCGCGAGCAAGCTCGCTCCCACATTGGATTTAGGTCGAACACAGATCCAGATGTGGGAGCGAGCTTGCTCGCGTGAAGGCGGCATCCGCCATACGGCTGACTATCGGTTACGCAGGCCTTCGAGCAACTTGTGCGTCGGATACCCATCCGCCGGCCAGCCAAACGTCTGCTGGGCACTGCGGATCGCCTTGCGAGTGTTGGCGCCGATAATGCCGTCAGCATTGCCCGCGTCATAGTTCTGCGCGCTCAGCAAGCTTTGCAGTTCGATCCGCTCGGTACGGCTCAGCGGCAAATCATCTTTCGGCCATGTGCCGTTGATCAGGCCGGCGCCGTTGAAACGCTCGGACAACAGGCTAACGGCCAAGGCGTAGGACGACGAGTTGTTGTACTTGAGGATCGCGCGGAAGTTGTCGAGGACCAGGAACGCCGGGCCACGGTAACCGGCCGGCAGCAGCAGGGCGGCTGACAGGTGTTCGGAGCCTGGCGGAACCTGGCCGCCATTGGGCAGGGTGACGCCCAGTTGCAGCCATTCGGCGACGCTCTTGCGAGTCGTGCCATCGGCCAGGACGTAGTTGAAACTGCCCGGTAGCTGCACTTCAAAGCCCCACGGCTGGCCTTTCTGCCAGCCTGAGCTTTGCAGGTAGTGCGCCGTCGAGGCCAGCGCGTCGGCCGGGCTGCCCCAGATGTCGCGGCGGCCGTCGCCATCGAAGTCCACGGCGTGGGTGTTGTAGGTGGTTGGGATGAACTGGGTCTGGCCCATGGCGCCGGCCCAGGAGCCAAGCATTTTCTCAGGCTCGATATCACCCTGTTGCAGGATCTGCAGGGCGGCGATCAGTTGCGCGTGGGCAAACCCGGGACGCCGACCTTCATAGGCCAGGGTCGCCAGGGAATTAATCACCGACTTGTTGCCCTGGAACTGCCCGAAGTTACTTTCCATGCCCCACACCGAGACCAGTGCCTGACGATCGACGCCGTAGCGCTGTTCGATGCTTTGCAGGATGTCGGCGTACTGGCTGACCAGCGCCTGGCCTTTGTGTACCCGCAGCGGCGAAAGGGCGCCGTCGAGGTATTCCCACACCGGGCGGGAGAATTCCGGCTGGCTGCGGTCGGCGCGGATCACGCTGGTGTCGAGGCTGACATTGGCGAAAGCGCGGTCGAACAGGTCGGCGCGGATACCGGCGGCCAGAGCGTCCTTGCGGAAACCCGCCTGCCATTCGGCGAAGGTCTGGGTGGGCTGGATGTCGAGGTTTTCACCGGTCGGAACCACGGGCGGAATGACCGCAGGGGCTGTCGCGACGGGGAGGGTCTGAAGCGGCTTGGCGTCGGCTGCGGTGGGTTTTTCCGCGCAGGCAACAAGCAAAATGAGGCTGGAGGCAGCGATCAGTTGGCGCAGGGGCCAACGACGGGAAATACAAAAGGGCATGCACGGGTCCAGGGAGTACGAATCAGGTGCAGACCTTAACATGTTGAGCGACCGCTTGCCTTTCAGGCCGCCAGAAAGTAAGAAGCCTCCCAGCTATTAGACTGGAAGGCTTCGCGGCGGTAGCTGCCTTTGCCCTTGCCGGCTGGTTCCTGACGGCAGCGGAATAGAGGCTGGGCGATGATGGATTTGGCCTTGTTGGGGCCATGTTTCGATGGCTTTTTGCTCATGATGATTTCTCGCAAGTGAGTGGGTTTTGCGGGGCAAATCATCGGCCGAACCAAGGGTTCTGTCTATAGGGCAAATGCAGGTGTGATTTGTAGGAAGAAAAATCAAAAGATCGCAGCCTGCGGCAGCTCCTACATGGGATTGCGTACGTCTGTAGGAGCTGCCGAAGGCTGCGATCTTTTGATCTTATTCTGCAGGCAACGACAATCTTTGGCCGGCCATCAACAACGACAACCGACTCAAACTCATCCACGGCGAACCGGCGGCCTGGCCTTTGATCTGTGCGTCGATGCGCTGAGCTTCCAGCAATAGCTGCGCCCAGCGTTGCGCCGAGTAGCGTTGCAAGGCTTTGCTCATCAATGGTTTGCGTTTGTCCCAGACCGGCGGTCGGGCAGAGCTGAAGGCTTTGTCCAGCGGCACGCCCTGGCTGTACTGCAGCGACAGGTTGGCCAACAGACGCAGCTCCCGGGCCAGCGCCCAGAGAATCACCGGTGGTTCGACGCCTTCACCGCGCAGCCCTTCGAGCATGCGCAGGGCATGAGCCGCTTCACCGTTGAGAATCGCGTCGGTCAGTCCAAAGACATCGAAGCGCGCACTGTCAGCGACGGCCGCTTGCACGGTTTCGACGGTGATCTGACCACCTTCGGCCATCAGTTTGAGCTTTTCGATTTCCTGGGCTGCCGCCAGCAGGTTGCCCTCGACCCGTGCGGCGATCAGTTCGACGGCGTCCTGGCTGGCGGAAAGCCCGGCCTGGGACAACCGTTGACGGATCCAGCTCGGCAACTGGTTGGCCTCTATCGGCCAAATTTGCACGAACTGGGTCTGCTGACCTTCGACCAGCGCCTTGCCCCACTTGGTTTTCTGCGCACTGCCATCAAGTTTCGGCAGGCTGATCAGCAACACCGTGTCTTCGGCGGGCCGTGAACAGTACTCGATAAACGCGGCAGCGCCTTTGTCACCGGGTTTGCCGGACGGCAGACGCAGTTCCAGCAGACGTTTTTCGGCGAACAGCGACATGCTCGCGCCGGCTTGCAGCAACGTTCCCCAGTCGAAACTGGCGTCGGCGGCGAAGACCTGGCGCTCGTCGAATCCCTGTTGGCGGGCGGCGGCACGAATGGCGTCGGCGGCTTCCTGACACAGCAGTGGGTCATCGCCACTGATGATGTAGACCGGCGCGAGGGCACCTTGCAGGTGTTTGGCGAGTTGGGCGGGGGCGAGTTTCATCGGAGAGGTCGAACGGGGCGCCTGAGCGCCCCGTAAGTCTTACTGCTGCGGCAGTTCGATTGGCGACTGGCGCGGCGTTTGCGCTTCAGCCTTCTGCGCCGCTTCCAATGCATCGGCTTCAGCCTTGGCTTTGGCGTTGGCGGTCTGTTGCATCTGATCCAGCTGAGCCGGAGTGAGCTGTTGCAGGCGCAGCATCATCCGTTGAACCAGTTCACGACGGGTTTCCTTGCGGGCATCGTTGGCTTCCTGGTCGGAGCCCACCAGGTTGCTGCCGTCGTGGATAAAGATTTTTTGCACTTCAAGTTTGTCGCTCAGCAGCATCAAATTGCTCTCACCACGGATGTCGTAGTTCAGCACTGTGCTCACCTGATACTCGCCAGTGCGACCGGCACCTGCGTAGCTGAGGATGCGCTGGCTTTCCTGCTCATCGGTCAATACCAGCTTGTAAGGTGCGCCGCTGTAGACCTTGACGCCGCTGCTTTCCAGCACCTGGCGCAGTTGCGTCACGACTTCGCCGTAGGCGTTGCGGGCACTCAGGTCGAGTTCCTTGATCGCCAGTTCATTGGTGCCGGTGCCGCGCAGCTGGAAACCGCAGGCGCTCAACAGGACCGCAAGGCCCATCACCAGCAAATTGCGTTTGATCATCTTGTTGCTCCCCTTGAAACCATGTGGGCCGATCTTGCGGCCCGAAAGGTTTTACTCGGCGCCAGGCATGACCTGGCGCCTGATCCAATTAGCTCGCGACGATATTGACCAGTTTCCCGGGCACTACGATCACTTTACGAATGGTCAGACCGTCAACAAAGCGCAGCACGTTCTCGTTGGCCCGTGCGGCGGCTTCGACTTCTTCGCGGCTGGCGCTGGCGGGCATTTCGATGTGGCCGCGCAGCTTGCCGTTGACCTGGATGACCAGTTGCAGGCTGTCCTGCACCAACGCGCTTTCGTCCAGCACCGGCCAAGCGGCGTCGATCACCGGGTCAGCGTGACCCAGTTGATTCCACAGCTCGTGGCTGATGTGCGGGGTGATCGGTGCCAGCAGCAGGACCACGGTTTCCAGACCTTCGTGAACCAGCGCGCGATCCTGTGCGGTGCCTTGCGGGGCTTTTTCCAGCACGTTCATCAACGTCATCACCTGAGCGATGGCGGTGTTGAATTTGTGGTTCTGGCCGACGTCGTGGCTGGCCTGCTTGATGGCCTGGTGGATCGAACGGCGAATGGCTTTCTGCTCGTCATTCAGGCTGGCGACGTCCAGTTTGCCCGGCAGGCCCTGAGTGACGTGCGCTTGAGCCAGACGCCAGACACGCTTTAGGAAGCGGTGCGAGCCTTCTACTCCGGAGTCGGACCATTCCGCGCTCATGTCGGGTGGCGAGGCGAACATCATGAACAGGCGGCAGGTGTCCGCGCCGAACTGGTCAATCATCGACTGTGGGTCGACGCCGTTGTTCTTTGACTTGGCCATCTTCTCGGTGCCACCGATTTCCACCGGCAGGCCGTCTGCGATCAGCTTGGCGCTAATTACTTTGGCTTTGCTGTCGCGTTCGAGTTCGACGTCCGCCGGGTTGAACCACGTATAGGCGCCGTTGGCTTCGCGACGATAGTAAGTCTCGGCGATCACCATGCCTTGGGTCAGCAGGTTCTTGAACGGCTCGTTGGAGCTCACCAGGCCTTCATCGCGCATCAGCTTGTGGAAGAAGCGCGCGTAGAGCAGGTGAAGAATCGCGTGTTCGATACCGCCGATGTACTGATCAACCGGCAACCAGTGGTCGGCCGCCGCTTTTTCCACCAGACCGCCTTCATAGTGCGGGGAGGCGTAACGGGCGTAGTACCACGAGGACTCGACGAAGGTGTCCATGGTGTCGGTTTCACGCTTGGCCGGTGCGCCGCATTTCGGGCAGCTGCACTCGTAGAACTCGGGCATGCGCGCCAGTGGCGAACCAGCGCCGTCCGGTACGACGTCTTCCGGCAATACGACTGGCAACTGATCTTCCGGCACCGGCACATCACCGCAGGCATTGCAGTGGATGATCGGGATCGGGCAGCCCCAGTAGCGCTGACGGCTGATGCCCCAGTCGCGCAGGCGGAACTGAGTGCGCGAGGCACCGAGTTCTTTCTTGATCAGCGCGACTTCTATGGCATCGAAGGCGCCTTCGAAGTCGAGGCCGTCGAACTCGCCGGAATTGATCAGCGTGCCGTGCTCGCCGTAGGCGTCTTGCCACGGGGACGGGTTGGTGTCGCCGGAGCTGGTGCGCACTACCGATTTGATTGGCAGGCTGTACTTGGTGGCGAACTCGAAATCACGTTCGTCGTGCGCCGGAACGGCCATTACCGCGCCGTCGCCGTAGTGCATCAGCACGTAGTTGGCGACCCACACCGGGAGTTTCTCACCGGTCAGCGGATGCTCGACGAACAGCGAAGTGCGCAGGCCTTTTTTCTCTTGAGTGGCGACGTCGGCTTCGGCGACGCTGCCGCCCTTGCATTCAGCGATGAACGCTTGCAGCTCAGGGTTGTTCTGCGCGGCCAGGGTCGCCAGATGGTGTTCGGCGGCTACGGCAACGTAGGTCGCGCCCATCAAGGTGTCCGGACGGGTGGTGAAGACTTTCAGTACACCGCTTTCGCCGATGGAATCGACGTTATACGGGAACTGCACTTCCATGCCGCGGGACTTGCCGATCCAGTTGCGCTGCATGGTCTTGACCTGTTCAGGCCAGCCCGGCAGATCGTCGAGGCTCGACAACAGCTCATCCGCGTAAGCGGTGATCTTGAAGTAGTACATCGGGATTTCGCGCTTTTCGATCAGCGCGCCGGAACGCCAGCCGCGACCGTCGATCACCTGCTCGTTGGCCAGGACGGTCTGATCGACCGGGTCCCAGTTCACGGTGCCGCTTTTCTTGTAAATCACGCCTTTTTCGAACAGGCGAGTGAACAGCCATTGTTCCCAGCGGTAGTAATCAGGCTTGCAGGTGGTGACTTCGCGGGACCAGTCCACCGCGAGACCCAGGCTGCGTAGCTGGGTTTTCATGTAGGCGATGTTTTCGTAGGTCCACTTGGCGGGCGCTACGTTGTTCTTCATCGCGGCGTTTTCCGCCGGCATGCCGAAGGCGTCCCAACCCATGGGTTGCAGGACGTTCTTGCCTTGCATGCGCTGGTAGCGGGAGATCACGTCGCCGATGGTGTAGTTGCGCACGTGCCCCATGTGTAGCTTGCCGCTGGGGTAAGGGAACATCGACAGGCAGTAGAAAGTCTCCTTGCCTGGCTGTTCACTGACTTCAAAGGACTTTTGCTCGTCCCAGAACGACTGGGCGGCGGCTTCGATTTCACGGGGCTGATATTGTTCGTGCATGGCTACTTTTGAACTGAATAGGGGTGGCCTAATCCTCTTCAATGCAACGCTGGACGGTGATCACGCCAAATCGGCGTTTCGGTGCCCAGACGAGCTGGAAGTGGAGTTACAGGAAGCGCCGTAGCATACATGACCGCACTCTACCGAGGGAAACCCTGATTGCTGCTGCGGGTCGCCCAAAAACCGCTGCGAGGGCCGTTGGTCGCAGCGCTCAGCCGGTTTGTTCATGGAAGCTAAGCTCTAAATGGGGAGTGAGTCTTATCTTCAATGAGGTGAGGGATGGTTGAGTCACGGCAAAAAGTTACAAAACCGGAGCTGTACGAAAGATTGATCGATCGTCTGGGAATGGCCCTGGACGCGGCCAAAACCGCTGACCGGTTACGCGATGAGCGTCCGCTGGAGCTGGAATTGCGTGGCCTGAGCCCCGCAGAGTTTGCACTGGTCAAGGCGTATCTCGATCGCAGTGAACGTGAGACACACGGATGCCTGTCTGAAGCAGTGAAGCAACTCGACGCACCACGTTCGGCCAAGATCATCTGGCTCAAGGACAAGGTTCCCGGCAGGGACGCGGTAAAGGTCCGGTCTTTGCAATTCAAGTAAGGACACTGGAAGCAATGTCTGATGTATTTGTGAAGCATAGTCCTTCCGTATTTGTTGTCGCATTGCGTCAACCCACTTAGGCTTCGGGCATCTTTTTGGAGATGCTCGATGCCTTTTCGATATTTCGTTAAACAACTCCTGTTGCCGCCCGGCATTCTTTTGCTGCTGTTGGTGCTTGCCTGGTGGTTGCGCCGCTCAAGGCCGCGCCTTGCCGGATTCTGCTTTGCGTTGGGCGTGGGCGGCTTCTGGCTGATGAGTCTGCCGGTGGTGGTGCAGTGGGGCGCCAAGGCGCTGGAGCGTGAAGCGCCGCTGGCTCGCGATGAATGGGCAACGCTGAGTCAGCGCGCCGATGCGATCGTGGTGCTCGGTTCGGGACGTGAGCGGGGCGATTTGGCATGGGGCGCTGACCAGCCAACGGGCGTGGGCCTGGAGCGCGAGCGCTATGCGGCGAGGCTGGCCAAGGCCTCCGGTTTGCCGATTCTGACCAGCGGAGGCCTGCATTACGGCACCCCGCCGACCGAAGCGAAGTTGATGGCGGACTCGTTGCGCGATGATTTCGGCGTGGCCGTGCGTTGGCAGGAAGGGCGCAGCCGCACAACCCAGGAGAACGCGCAGTTCAGCGCCGAGGTGTTGTTGCCGGAAGGGATCAAACGCGTGGTCGTCGTGACTCAGGCCTGGCACATGTCACGAGCCGTCTGGAGCTTCAAAAAGGCAGGATTTGAAGTGGTGCCAGCACCGGTGGGGTTTTTAGGCGTGGACAACGCCCGGCCACTGGGCGGCTGGATGCCGGAATTCAAGTCGATCTGGCAGAGCGGGCAGTTGTTGAATGAGGCGGTGGGGCAGGTGGGGTATTCGTTGTTTTACCGCTGAAGATCAAAAGATCGCAGCCTCGTTTCACTCGACAGCTACTACAGGGGATTGCGTACTCTGTAGGAGCTGTCGAGTGAAACGAGGCTGCGATCTTTTTACTGGCGCCGCAATACCTAAACGGTCTTGGCCATCCGGCTAGCCACCAGCGCCCAACCAAACAACAACACGCAAACAATGATCAGCGGCCACGAACGCCATTCCAGATAAGGCGTCAGGTTGTGCATGGGCACCACTTCACCGTACAAAATGCCACGTTCAAACTGAGGGATCTGCACGGTGATCTGACCGAACGGGTTGATCAAACCGGTCACGCCGTTGTTGGTGGCGCGGATCATCCAGCGACCAGCCTCCAGCGCGCGCATCTGCGCCATCTGTAAATGTTGCAGCGGGCCGATGGAGGTGCCGAACCAGGTGTCATTGCTGATGGTCAGCAGCAGATCGCTACGCGCCGCAAGGCTGGCGGCGAATTCCGGGTAAACCACTTCGTAGCAGATGAACGGCGCAATCTGATAACCCTTGGCTTGCAGCATCGGCTGATCGGAAGGGCCACGAGCAAAGTCCGACATCGGCAGGTCGAAGAAAGCGATCAGCCCCCGCAACACTTCCTGCAACGGAACGTATTCGCCAAACGGCACCAGTTTCTGCTTGAGGTAAGTGCCATCGCCTTCACCCGCCACGGTAATACCGTTGAAGAAGCGCTTCTCGTGATGGACTTCCTGGCGAATCGGTACGCCGGTGATCAGCGCGGACTTACGCTCTGCGGCGAAGTTTCCCATCATGTTCAGGTAGCCCTCGGCGGACTCCTTGAGCACCGGAATGGCCGTTTCCGGCCAGATCAGCAAGTCGACCGGTTTCGAGCTGAAGCTCATGTCGCGGTACAGCGCCAACTGCGCGTTGAGCTGCGCCGGGTCCCACTTCATGCTCTGTTCGATGTTGCCCTGAATCGCCGCGACACTCAGCGGTGCGCCCGCCGGGCTGGTCCAGGCATGCTCCTTGAGCGCCATGCCGGCCACCCAAGGTCCGACCAGCAGCAACACACCCGCGGCGATGAAGCCTTTGCGGCCGGTGCGCACCAGACGCAAAGCGTTATAGATCAGCGCGGCCGTCAGGGCCAGGGTGAAGGAAATCAGCCACATTCCGCCGACTGGCGCGAGCCCGGCCAGCGGGCCGTTGAGCTGACTGTAGCCGGAATAAAGCCAGGGGAAACCGGTCAGGAACCAGCCGCGAAAGGCTTCCTGACCGACCCACAACGCCGCGAACGCCAGGGCGTCGGCCAACGGTGCTTCGTTACGGCGCAGCCAGCGCGCCCAGATCCAGGCGGGCAGGGCGAAGAACCAGGCAATCGCCGCCGTGAAGATCAGCATCAGGAAACCGGCCAGCAGCACCGAAGCACCACCGAAGTGGTGAATGCTGTAGTAGATCCAACTGGTACCAGCGCCAAACAGGCCGAAACCGAAACACCAGCCACGGCCCAGGGCCTGACGTGGGTTCAGCTTGCGTAAGCCGGCATAGAAGAAACCGACCGCCAGCAACGCCAACGGCCAGATATCGAACGGCGCCAGGGCCAGGGTGGTGATTGCACCGGCCACCACGGCCAGCAGGTTACCGGGCCAGCCGGGGCGGGTTGCGCGGAGCATGTCAATCCTTAACGGGCAATAGGTGTTAAACGCAGCAGATGAATTCGACGACTGTCGGCGTTCAAAATGCGAAAGCGATACGGACCGATTTCAGTGATTTCGTTGCGTTTTGGCAAGTGCCCGAACGCGCTCATCACCAGACCGCCGACGGTGTCGAATTCGTCGTTGGAGAATTGGCTGTCGAAGAACTCGTTGAAGTTCTCGATCGGCGTCAGGGCCTTGATCAGGAAGTCACCGCTGGGCAGCGGCTTGATGTAGCTGTCTTCTTCGACGTCATGCTCGTCTTCGATGTCGCCGACGATCTGTTCCAGCACGTCTTCGATGGTCACCAGACCCGCCACACCGCCGTATTCGTCGATGACGATGGCCATGTGGTTGTGGTTGGCGCGAAACTCGCGCAGCAGCACATTCAGACGCTTGGACTCGGGCACGAAGGTGGCCGGGCGCAGCAGGTCCTTGATGTTGAAGCTGTCGCCGTTCTCCTTGAGGATCAACGGCAGCAAATCCTTGGCCAGCAACACGCCCATCACGTCATCGTGGCTTTCGCCGATCACCGGGTAGCGGGAGTGGGCCGAGTCGACCACGGCAGGCAGGAACTCGCGGGGTGTCTGGGTCGCCTTGATGCTGATCATCTGCGAGCGCGGGACCATGATGTCCCGTACTTGCAGGTCAGCAACCTGGATGGCGCCTTCGACGATGGCCAGCGCTTCGCTGTCCAGCAACTTGTTTTGGTGTGCATCGCGCAGCAGCTCCAGCAGCTCCTGGCGGTTCTTCGGCTCGTGGGCAAAAGCCTGGGTGAGCTTACCCAGCCATGACTTTTGCCCGTTGCTCGATCGATCTTCGCTCATAGCGATTACTCTGAATCCTTTGTTGTAACGATAGGGGATGTGTCTGTTTCGTCGTCCGCATACGGGTCGGGATGGCCCAACTCTGCAAGCAACGTTCGTTCCAGTGCTTCCATTTCTTCGGCTTCATCGTCATCTATATGGTCGTAACCCAACAGATGCAAGCAGCCGTGAATGACCAGATGAGCCCAATGGGCCTTGAGTGCCTTGCCTTGTTCGGCTGCTTCGCGCTCGACCACCGCCACGCAGATCACCAGATCGCCCAGCAGCGGGATGTCGAGAAACTCGTCGGGCACATCGGCAGGAAACGACAAGACGTTAGTGGCGTAATCCTTTTGCCGCCAGGTGTGGTTCAGCTCGCGACCTTCCTCTTCATCGACCAAACGGATGGTCATTTCGGAGTCGGCTGTGCGCTGGCGCAGCGCCAGTTCGCACCATTGGCGGAACTCGGCTTCGCTTGGGGCAGGCGCTTCGGTAGCCAGTTGCAGATCAAGCTCAAGCATCGCGGCGGCTATCCTTTGGCGCTTCATCGGTCACCCGGTTTTCGTAACGCTCGTAGGCTTCGACGATGCGTTGCACCAGCGGATGGCGCACAACGTCCTTGGGCTTGAAATGAGTGAAGCTGATTCCCGGCACGTCTTTGAGCACTTCGATCACATGGTGCAGCCCGGACTTGGTGCCTTTCGGCAGGTCGACCTGGGTGATGTCACCGGTGATGACTGCCGTGGAGCCGAAGCCGATCCGGGTCAGGAACATCTTCATCTGCTCGACGGTGGTGTTCTGGCTTTCGTCGAGGATGATGAAACTGTTGTTCAAGGTGCGACCGCGCATGTAGGCCAGCGGTGCAACTTCGATCACCTGACGCTCGATCAGCTTGGCGACGTGTTCGAAGCCGAGCATTTCGTAGAGTGCGTCGTAGAGCGGGCGCAGGTACGGGTCGATCTTCTGCGACAGGTCGCCGGGCAGGAAGCCGAGCTTTTCGCCCGCCTCAACCGCCGGACGCACCAGCAGGATGCGGCGAATCTGCTCGCGTTCCAGCGCGTCTACCGCGCACGCAACGGCCAGATAGGTCTTGCCGGTACCGGCCGGGCCGATGCCGAAGTTGATGTCGTTTCCGAGGATTTCCTTCACGTAGCGCAACTGATTCAAGCCGCGAGGGCGAATCATGCCTTTTTTGGTGCGCAGGGCGACGGAAGGTTCGGAGGGGGAGACGTTGTCCAGCTCTTCGACGGCCGATTCCTGCAGGAACAGGTGAACCATGTCCGGCGACAGCTCGGTACCCTTGGTTTCCCGGTACAGACGGCGCAGGAGGTTTTCCGCGGAGGTGGTGTGCTTGGGGTCGCCGATCAGTTCGAACTGGTTTCCGCGGTTACGGATCTCGATGGTCAGGCGCTGTTCGATCAAGCGCAGATGCTCGTCGAATTGCCCGCACAGATTGGCGAAGCGGCGAGCTTCAAAAGGCTCGAGGATAAAACGATGTGGTTCTATGGGTGCGTTCAAGGTCGTATTTAGCCGCCCTGGGGCAATTAAGATGAAATTAAGGATAACGCCAGTGGCCTGGGTGCGAAAGGTCTTATACAGACCAATGTTGAACACCTGCCCCTGGGGAGCGAGCTTGCTCGCGATGACGGTCTGACATTCAACATTTAAGTTGTCTGAGCTGGCGCCATCGCGAGCAAGCTCGCTCCCACAGGGTAATGAGGTGTTACTGGATCAGCGAGCCCCGCAGCGAGTGCGGCTGAGCGGCGTCGATGTGCACATCGGCGAACTGACCAATCAACGTCGGATTGTCGCAGCGGAAATTGACGATGCGGTTATTCTCGGTCCGGCCTTGCAGTTCGCCGGGGTCTTTTTTCGAATAATCGGTCACCAGGATCCGCTGGATCGAACCGACCATTTGTCGGCTGATCTCGAAGCCTTGCTGGTTCAGGCGATGTTGCAGGGCGTTCAGGCGTTCTTTTTTCAGCGCTTCCGGCGTTTCGTCGGCCAGATCGGCAGCTGGAGTGCCCGGGCGCTGGCTATAGACGAACGAGTAGGAGAAGTCGAAACCGACGTCTTCGATCAGCTTCATGGTCTGTTCGAAGTCTTTTTCGGTCTCGCCCGGGAAGCCGACGATGAAGTCCGAGCTGATGCATATCCCCGGCACGGCAGCACGCAGCTTGCGCAGTTTGGATTTGTATTCCAGCGCGGTGTGGTTGCGCTTCATCGCCGCCAGGATTCGGTCCGAGCCCGATTGCACCGGCAAGTGCAGGTGTTTGACCAGTTCCGGCACGTCGGCGTGGGCCTGGATCAGGCTATCGGAGAACTCCAGCGGGTGTGAGGTGGTGTAGCGGATGCGGTCGATGCCATCGACGGCGGCCACGACGCGGATCAGTTCGGCGAGATCCGCCAGGCGTCCATCGTGAGTGGTCCCACGGTAACCGTTGACGTTCTGCCCTAGCAGGGTCACTTCGCGCACGCCGTTTTCAGCCAGGTGGATTATCTCGGCGATCACGTCATCGAAAGGTCGGCTGACTTCTTCGCCGCGGGTGTAAGGCACCACGCAGAAGGTGCAGTACTTGCTGCAGCCTTCCATGACCGACACGTAGGCGCTTGGGCCATCGATGCGCGGCTCGGGCAAGTGGTCGAACTTTTCGATTTCCGGAAACGAGACGTCGACTTGCGGCAGCTTGGTAGCGCGGGCGGCGTCGATCATTTCCGGCAGGCGGTGCAGGGTCTGCGGACCGAAGACCACGTCCACGTAAGGGGCGCGGTCGCGAATTGCAGCGCCTTCCTGGCTGGCCACGCAACCGCCAACGGCAATGACCATGTCCGGGTTGGCCAGTTTCAGTTCGCGCCAGCGGCCGAGTTGGGAATACACACGGTCCTGGGCGCGTTCGCGGATCGAGCAGGTATTGAGCAGGATCACGTCGGCATCTTCGGCGCGAGCGGTGACTTCCAGGGCCTGATGTTCGCCCAGCAGATCGACCATGCGCGAGCTGTCGTACTCGTTCATCTGGCAACCGTGGGTTTCGATGTAAAGCTTCTTGGCCATGGAAAGAGTCATCACGTGATTCAAAGAACCGCGCATTATAGGGAACATGACCCAAGGTTCCTACCGCTGTGCGTCCGGTGGCTATGCTATAGTTCGCGCCCTCATTTTTATCCCCGATGTGTTGCTCGCCCACCATGACCAAACGTGAAGCTCCAATCTACAAGGTGATTTTCCTCAACCAGGGCCAGGTGTACGAAATGTATGCCAAGCAGATCTATCAAAGTGATCTGTGGGGCTTCCTGGAAGTGGAAGAGTTCGTCTTTGGCGAGCGCACGCAAGTGGTCGTCGATCCGAGCGAAGAGAAGCTCAAGGCTCAGTTCGAAGGCGTTGTGCGCAGCTTTGTGCCGATGCATTCGATCGTGCGGATCGACGAAGTCGAGCGCCTCGGTACGCCGAAAATCAGCGAAGCCCGCGGCGCGGTCGGCAATGTCATGCCGTTTCCGATGCCGATGCCTGAGAAGTAAGCCTCAAGACCGAGTCGCCGCCTTCGCGAGCAGGCTCGCTCCCACAATGGATCGTCTGCGTACACAATATTTGTGTGCGCCAAAGATCAACTGTGGGAGCGAGCCTGCTCGCGAAGGGGTCAGTCAGAACAACGCAGAAATCAGGGAAGGGGCGAGAACGGCGTACGCCCATCGGCGCTCTGCAATTCCATCAGATATTTGCGGAAGATTTGCCCGAGCACCTGGGTAGCCACTTCAAGTTCTTCGCGAGGCATTTTCTCGGCGACTTCGTCGGCGGTGTCCAACGCTTCTTCAGCGCCATTGACCGCAGCCATTTTCAGCACGATATACGCCTGAACGTTATTGGCCGGTACGCCTTCGCCGTGGAAAAACATGGTGCCAAGTTTGAACTGCGCCTGAGCATGGCCTTGCAACGAGGCCTTTTCGAAGTAGCCCAGGGCTTTTTTGAGGTCGCGCGGCGTATTTTTGCCGTCGTAGTAGAACTCACCCAACTCGTATTGCGCTTGCGCATCCCCTTCATCCGACGCTTTCTGGCAGGCGGCAAGCGCCTGTGCCAGGTCTTGTGGCTGAGTATTGAGGGTGCAACGACCCATCGCTGGGATTAACAACGAGTTGCCGCCTGCTTGTGCGAGCGCGAGCAGGGGCTGAAGGAGCAACAGGCAGCCCAATGCAAGGGCGCGGCCGGTGCGGTTCATGGGAATCGACTTACCTCTGAAGGGCGCGCGGACCCATCGAGGGATCCAATAAGCGCGCATTATGAAATAAGCAGGGCCAACCTTACAAAGTCTTTACTCGTTTTTCTGCTGCGCGGGGAATATATCGCCCACTTTGCTGCGGATTTTGAGCAGAAGCGTAGGAATAAGGGTGGGAAAGCAGGTGAAAGCTGACGCTGGCAACCGCCAACGTCAGCGGCACAGCGTTATTTCAATGCAGCAAATGCGCGCTCGGCGGCATCCAGCGTCAGTTTCAGCTCGGTTTCGCCATGGGCGATCGAGGTGAAGCCGGCTTCGAAGGCGCTCGGCGCCAGGTACACGCCGCCTTCGAGCATCAGGTGGAAGAAGCGCCCGAACAGGGCGGCGTCGCTGGCCATCACATCATCGAAGGTCACGATGTCGTCGGCGCCGCTGAAGTACAGACCGAACATGCCGCCGGCCTGTGTGGTCACGAACGGAATGCCCGCGGCATCCGCGCGTTGTTGCAGGCCATCGAGCAGGCGACTGGTGTAGTCAGTCAACTCGGCGTGGAAACCAGGGCGGCTGATCAGACGCAGGGTCGTCAGGCCCGCAGCCATGGCCAACGGGTTACCCGACAAGGTGCCAGCCTGATAGACCGGGCCCAATGGCGCGATGTGCGACATGATCTCGCGCTTGCCGCCGAAGCAGCCCACCGGCATGCCGCCACCGATGATTTTGCCGAAGGTGGTCAGGTCTGGCGTCACGCCGTAGTGGGCTTGTGCACCGCCGAGGGCGACACGGAAACCGGTCATCACTTCGTCGAAAATCAATACCACGCCATGCTTGTCGCACAGGGGCCGCAGGCCTTCGAGGAAACCTGGCGCCGGCGGTACGCAGTTCATGTTGCCGGCCACTGGCTCGACGATGATGCACGCCACGTCCGGGCCGACTTCGGCGAGCAGGGTTGCTACGGCGTCGATGTCGTTGAACGGCAGGGTCAGGGTGTGCTTGGCGAAGGCCGCCGGCACACCGGCCGAGCTCGGCACGCCTTGGGTCAGGGCGCCGGAGCCGGCCTTGACCAGCAGACTGTCGGAGTGACCGTGGTAGCAGCCTTCGAACTTGATGATGCTGTCGCGGCCGGTGAAACCACGGGCCAGACGGATAGCACTCATGGTTGCTTCGGTGCCGGAGCTGACCATGCGCACCATTTCCATCGACGGCACGATCGAGCAGACCAGATCAGCCATCTGGGTTTCCATCTCGGTCGGCGCGCCGTAGGACAATCCGTGCTCAAGCTGTTTGCGCACGGCGTCCAGCACGTCCGGGTGGCTGTGGCCGAGAATCATCGGCCCCCAGGAACCGACGTAATCCACATAACGCTTGTTGTCTTCGTCGGTGACGTAGGCGCCTTCCGCGTGTTTGAAGAACAGCGGTGTGCCGCCAACGCTTTTGAACGCGCGAACAGGCGAGTTCACGCCACCGGGAATGTGTTTCTGGGCATTGGCAAACAGGGTTTCGGAACGAGACATGATGGGGCTCTCAAATCAGATTTAGCTATTTAATTACGTAGCAGTTCGTTAAATGCGCGGGCGCGGCGTGTCACTTCAGCCGTGCTCTCGGCGCCAAACAGGCCATGGACCACCGCCAGCAGATCGACCCCGTGGGCCACCAGTGGCGCGGCGTTTTCCAGGGTGATGCCGCCAATCGCGCAGATCGGCAGGTGCAGTTTGCTGCGGGCCTGGTCGAGCAATTCGAGGCTGCAAGTCGGTGCACCGGGTTTGGTGTTGGAGTTGAAGAAACGACCGAAAGCGACGTAACTGGCGCCTTCCTTGGCCGCTTGCTCGGCGAGTTCGAGTTGCGCGTGGCAGGTCGAGCCGATGATCGCCTGGCGACCGAGCAGTGCCCGAACCGGCATCAGCGGGCCATCGGTCTGGCCCAGGTGCACGCCGACGTTCAGGCGTGCAGCGAGTTCGGCATCGTCGTTGATGATCAACTGGGTTTTGTAGCGTTCACACAGATCGCGCAAGGCTTCGGCCTCGCGCAGACGGCGGGCCTCGTCGCTGCTCTTGTCGCGGTATTGCAGCAGGGTGACGCCGCCTTCCAGCGCCGCCTCCACGTACGAAAGAAATTTACCTGCCAGCAGCTGGCTATCGGTAATGGCGTACAGGCCACGTAGCTTCATCGGGCAATCCTTTTTGCTTTACGCATGGACAGTTACGAACAGAAATCCAGCGGCAGGCGGCGCGGTACGAACTGGCCTTTGCCCAACTGCTCCGCATCACGCAGGGTGCGCCACGTGTAGTTAAGCGCGGTCTGCACGGCACTGGCGAGATTTTCGCCGAGGGCCAGACGACCGGCGAGGGCACTGGCCAGCGTGCAACCGGAGCCGTGATAACTGCCGGGCAAGCGCTGGCAGGTGAAGGTTTCGCGGTGACCGTCGCGGCTGTACAGGCGATTGTGGATCTCGTGTTCATCGCCATGGCCGCCAGTGATCAGCAGGTGTTTGACGAATGGCAGGAGTTTTTCAGCGCACTCGTCCGCGGTGCCTTCGGGCAGTTCGGCGAGGATGCGGGCTTCGGGAAGGTTTGGGGTGGCGATGATCGACAGAGGCAGCAGGCGCTCGCGCATGGCGTAGCCGACTTCGTCCTTGCCCAGGCGTCCGCCGCCACCGGCGCGCAGCACCGGGTCGCAGACCACCGGCAAATGCGGGTGCGCCGACAACAGTTCGACCACGGTGTCGACCATTTCCAGGGAACCGAGCATGCCCAGTTTCACCGCCGCGACCGTCGAGTCGTTGAGCACGGCATTGGCCTGGGCCAACACCCACTCACGGTCGAGGACGCGGAAGTCAGTGACGTTGACCGTGTCTTGCACGGTCAGGGCGGTGACGGCCGGGGCCGCATGACAACCCTGAGCGAGCAGGGCTTCGATATCTGCCTGCAAGCCGGCGCCACCACTTGGGTCGTGGCCGGAGAGACAGAGGACAACGGGGCGAGAGCTGTAGATATTCATGGTGCGCGAGCTTACCACCAGTCGACCAGCGAGTCATGACGCGGCCCATGTAGCAGCTGGCGAAGCCTGCGTTGAGCTGCGTAGCAGTCGTGAAGTCAGTCGCGGTGTATCAGGCAGACCGCGTGTTCAGGTTTTACGACTGCTGCGCAGCCGAACGCAGGCTTCGCCAGCTGCTACAGGGAATGAGCGCTTTCACTAACTGGACGGGCAAACATCTCCAGTCCAATGCGTAGAGCTGGAACGCCCGTGCTAGAGCCTTTGTAGGAAAAATTTCAATGGTGTTCAATGGCCACCAACGGCTATGCTAGAGTGGATCCAAACCAATAACAGGTAATACCGGTTTTACGTCTACTCAAAAGGAATGAGGGGCTTCCTGAGATAACCGGACAGGCCACGCTGGGGCTTAAATGCGCTATTTGCTGATGTTGCTGTTGTGCTTGCCCCTCATGGCGAGTGCAGTCGAATTCGACGAATTCACTCAAAGCCTTCCCCTGGGCCGAACCTTGCAGGTGTTCGAAGACGCGGGCGGTCAGGCGACCATCGCCGATGTCCGTGCGCAGGCCGCGGCCGGAAACTTCAAGCCCCACGATAAAGCCACCCTCAACGCCGGTTACTCGCGTTCAGTGTTCTGGCTGAAAATTGACCTGCATTACCGCCCGAACAACCCCGCGGTGCAACGCACCTGGTTGCTGGAACTGGCCTATCCGCCCCTTGATCACATTGATCTCTATTTGCCCGATGCGGCCGGTGGCTATCAACTGGCACGCCAGACTGGCGATGCCTTGCCGTTCGACAGTCGCGAAATCCGCCAGAACAACTACCTGTTCGATCTGAGCTTCACTCCTGATCAAGCGCAAACCCTGTACCTGCGCCTGCAAAGTGAAGGGTCGATCCAGGCGCCGGTCACCCTATGGTCGAGCACTGCCTACCTGGAAGAGCAACCGATCCGACTGTATGTGCTGGGGCTGATCTACGGCGTGTTGCTGGGGATGCTGGTGTACAACCTGTTCATCTATCTCAGTGTGCGCGATACCAGCTACCTCTATTACATCTTCTATATCGCCTCGTTCGGCTTGTATCAGCTGTCAGTGAACGGCGCGGCCGTGGAGTATTTCTGGCCGAACAATCCTTGGTGGGCCAACGCAGCGACGCCGTTTTTCATCGGTTGCGCTGGCCTGTTCGGCAGCCAGTTCGCGCGCGGCTTCTTGCAGACGGCAACCCACAGTCGTTGGCTCGACCGCTTACTGTTGGCGTTGATTGCGTTTAGCGCGGTGGTTGTCGGGTTGTCGTTGATGACCAGTTACGCCCTGGCCCTGCGCCTGGCGACGGCGCTGGCACTGACCTTCACCGTAATGATTTTTGCCGCAGGGATTTTCGCCTGGCTGCGTGGCCTGCGAGTGGCGCGGTATTTCATCATCGCCTGGTCGGCATTCCTGCTCGGCGGCATCGTCAACACCCTGATGGTGCTGGGTTACCTGCCAAACGTGTTCCTGACCATGTATTCCAGCCAGATCGGCTCGGCGATAGAGGTGGCGCTGCTGTCCCTGGCGCTGGCCGATCGCATTAACGCCATGCGCGAGCAACAGGCGCAGACCCTGTTCGATGCCGGTCAAACGCTTGAAGTGCTGAACCAGCAACTGGCTCACAGTAACAAGCTCAAGGACGAATTCCTCGCCACCCTGACCCACGAACTGCGCACGCCCATGAACGGTGTAATCGGTTCGCTGGAACTGATGCAGACGGTCGAGATGGACCCGGAGCTGGAGCAATATCAGCAGACGGCCGCCGGTTCCGCGCGAGACATGATGCGTATGGTCAACGGCATCCTCACTCTGACCGAGTTGCAGGCCGGCAAGCTCAAGACCTATCCGGCCGTTTTCAGTTTGCGCGGCGTGGTCGAGGCTTTGCGCCTGCAGTTCGAGGGCAACGCGTTGAGCAAGTCGCTGGACTTCAAAGTCGAGGTCACGCCGGGACTGGCGGATCGCTTGCACGGCGACAGCGCCAAGTTGGCGCAATGCCTGGAATGCCTGCTGGATAACGCGATCAAGTTCACTCGGATCGGTGGACTGGCGCTGCGGGTGACGGGTAAACCGTTGGCGCCCGACCGACTGGCACTGTCCTTTGCGGTGATCGACACCGGCATCGGCTTCACCGATCTGGGGGAGGCGACACTGTATCAGCGGTTCTTCCAACTCGACGGCTCGATGACCCGTGAGTACGGCGGTCTGGGCGTCGGCCTGGCGATCTGTCGGCAGCTCGTCGAACTGCTCGGTGGAAAACTGACTCACCGCTCCGAACCTGGTCGTGGCAGCCGCTTCCAGCTCGACGTCGAGTTCGAACTGCCTGTAGTGGCGCGGCCGTCAGTGCCCTTGATGCCCCGGGAATTTCCTCGTCTGCGGCTGCCTCAGGACTGCACCGTCCTGCTGGTTGATGACAACAGCATCAATCAGTTGGTGATGCGCGGCATGTTGCTCAAGCTTGGGTTTCGGGTGCGTACCGTCGACAACGGGGCTACCGCGCTCGATCACTTGCAGCGCGAAACCTTCGATGCGGTATTGCTCGACTGCCAGCTTCCACCGCTGGACGGCGCGTCCCTCTGTTGCCAGATCCGCGCGTTGCCGGGCTGCACCGAACTGCCGGTATTCGTGATTGCCTTGAGCATTGATCGGGAACGCTGCCCGACCGGTGCCTTGATCGATTACCTGAGCAAACCGGTGAAATTCGAGGATCTGCAGGCAGCGCTCTATCGCCGGGTACTGTGTCCAAGACAGGGCGAAAGCGCCGACAGTTAGGCAGATATGACACTTTGATCGGTCAAGGGGCGGTGCTTAACTGAAGTCCCTTGGCTGACCAAAGGAGCCCCGTCATGAACCTGCATCAGTTCGCCGAAACCCACGAAGTCACCAACCAGCCACCGTCGCTGGACGGCGCCAACCTGTATCGCATCGACCTGCCGTTGCAGGAGTGGTCGCGGCGTTTCGGGGCCGGGTGGGCCGAGTCGCGGATCGACGCTTACGGCGCCCTGGCCGGCGGGCCGCTGATGGAAGCGGGGTTCCTGGCCAATCAGAACAAGCCGGTTTTCAGCAGCCATGACCATTACGGCCATCGCATCGACCTGGTGGAATTTCACCCGGCCTATCACGAACTGATGCGCACGGCGGTCGAGCACGGTTTGACTTCGTTGCCCTGGGCGCATCCGCAGTCCGGCGCCCACGTCGCCCGCGCCGCCATGACCTACCTGCACAGCCAGGCTGAGGCCGGTAGTGGTTGCCCGCTGACCATGACTTTCGCCAGCGTCCCGGCGATGCGCCTGCAAGCGGATCTGGCGGAGCAATGGCTGCCGAAAATCCTCTCCACCGAATACGACCCGCGCAACGTCGGCATGGCCCACAAGGCCGGGGTCACCATCGGCATGGCGATGACCGAGAAACAGGGCGGCACCGACGTGCGGGCCAACACCACCAAGGCTTTTCCGGTCGGCGCCAGTGGTCCGGGCCAGGCGTATGAGCTGGTAGGCCACAAGTGGTTCTGTTCGGCACCGATGTGCGATGCCTTCCTCACTCTGGCCCAGACTGACAAGGGGTTGACCTGTTTCCTGCTGCCGCGCCATCGTCCGGATGACACGCGCAATCAGTTCTACATACAGCGCCTGAAGAACAAACTCGGCAATTGCTCCAACGCGTCCAGCGAAGTGGAGTTCCGTGGTGCGTTGGCGTGGATGGTCGGCGAGGAGGGCCGGGGCGTTCCGACCATCATCGAAATGGTCGCCATGACCCGCTTCGATTGCATGGTCGGCTCCAGTTCGTTGATGCGCCAGGCCCTGACCCAGGCCAGCCATCACTGCGCTCACCGCAAGGTCGGCGGCAAATTGCTCAGCGAACAACCCTTGATGCAGAACGTACTGGCCGACCTGGCCCTGGAAAGCGAAGCCGCCCTGGCCTTGAGCCTGCGCATGGGCCAGGCGCTGGATCATCTGGATGACGACCATGAAGCCAAATTCGCTCGGCTGGTCACGGCGGTAGGCAAGTACTGGATCTGCAAACGCGCACCCGGAATGATCAATGAAGCCGCCGAATGCATGGGCGGTGCCGGTTATGTCGAAGACAGCATCTTGCCGCGGTTGTACCGTGAGGCACCGGTCAATTCGACGTGGGAAGGTTCCGGCAACGTGCAATGCCTCGACGTATTGCGAGCGTTGTCCAAGGAGCCGGGCGTGCTCGACGTACTGTTCAGCGAATTGGGCGATGGTCATGGCGACAAACGCCTGGCCGCACACATCAGCCAATTGCAGACTGCCTTCAAAGACACCAGCGACATTCAGTATCGCGCGCGGCAGCTCACCGAAGACATCGCCTTGGGCCTTCAGGCCAAGCTGTTGCTGGAGGCGGGCAACGCCGCCGTCAGTGACGCTTTCATTGCGAGCCGCCTCGGTTCGGCCGGTCGGGTGTATGGCGCGTTGCCACGTGGGCTGGATGTGGAAGCGATTGTCGCGAGGTCGACCCCACTTCAGTGAACGACACCGACTCCTGTGGGAGCGAGCTTGCTCGCGATGACTGATTAACATCCGACATAGATGTCGCCTGACAGACCGCTATCGCGAGCAAGCTCGCTCCCACATTTGATCTGCGGTGACCAAAGCACTTGCGTATCAACACTCCACTGTTCCCGTGAAGCGACGATGCAGGCAAGATGAAGGCCTGCAAGTCAGAACACAGGATGCTGATCGTGACCGAAGCTTTTATTGTCGTTCAAACCGCCGAGCAAGCCGTGGACCGGCTTGCGCTCTTGCACAATCGTGCAACCACCGCGCTGAACCAGGCGCTCAAGCGTTACCTCAAGGATCGTGTCGAACCGGACGCCGAACAGCGTGCGATGTTTCGTTATCCCGAACTGCGTCTGACCTACCTCTGCCAGGGCGAAGTCCCACAGACTACTCGCGCCTACGCCAAGGTTCAGTTGCCAGGGACCTACAGCGTCACCGTCACTCATCCGGCGGCCTTCCGTAAATACTTGCTGGAACAACTGGTGCCGTTGATGCACGACTTCACCGTCACGGTGGAAGTCGGCATCAGCCAGCAAAACATTCCTTATCCGTACGTGGTCGAGCAGGGCGATGAGCTGGCCGGTTCCGGCGTCACCGCTGCCACGCTGGCGCGGGTGTTCCCGAGTACCGACCTGTCCGCTGCCACCGACGGGATCGCCGATGGTTTGTATGACTGGGAAAACACCGACCCGCTGCCGTTGGCCTTGTTCGATGCTGCGCGGGTGGATTTCTCCCTGCGCCGTCTGGTGCATTACACCGGCAGCGACTGGCGTCATGTGCAGCCTTGGATTCTGCTGACCAACTACCACCGCTACGTTGACCAGTTCATCGTCCATGGCCTGGAACAGTTGCGCAGCGATCCGCGTTTCGTGCGCATGGTGTTGCCGGGCAACGTGATCATCGAAAAGAGCATGGACCACGGCGAAGCCTCGGCGATTGCCGCCGGTGTGGTTTGGCACCGCTATCAGATGCCGGCCTATCACCTGATCGCCAGCGACGGCCACGGCGTGACCCTGGTGAACATCGGCGTCGGCCCGTCCAACGCCAAGAACATCACCGACCACCTGGCGGTGCTGCGTCCGCATTGCTGGCTGATGATCGGTCACTGTGGCGGTTTGCGTCAGTCGCAGACCATTGGCGATTACGTGCTGGCGCACGCTTACATGCGCCGCGACGGGATTCTCGATCGGGTCGTGCCGCCGAATATTCCGATTCCGGCGCTGGCCGAAGTGCAGATGGCGTTGCAGCAAGCGGCGGCCAATATCACCGGTGAGAAGGGCGACGAGCTGAAAAAACGCCTGCGCACCGGCACCGTACTGACCTACGACGACCGTAACTGGGAATTGCGCTGGGCTCAGGAGCGTCCGCTGATCAACCTGTCCCGCGCCGTGGCGGTGGACATGGAAAGCGGCACTATCGCGGCGCAAGGTTATCGCTTGCGGGTTCCGTACGGCACGTTGCTCTGCGTCTCGGACAAACCGTTGCACAGCGAAATCAAACTGCCGGGTTCGGCCAACGCCTTCTATGAGCGCGCGGTCAGCCAGCACTTGAAGATTGGGATCGAGGCGGTGGATCTGTTGCGCACCGAACTCAACTCGCTGCACTCGCGCAAACTGCGCAGCTTCGATGAGCCGCCGTTCCGCTAATAGAGAGTTGTCATGGTCATTTGGCGGTCAGGGCACTAGCATTAGCAGCCCTGACCGTTAGATGTTCCTTTTCCCATGTCTCGTCCTCAACGTCCCGTTTCCCGCCGCCCTGGCGTGAAACCTGCGCCATCGTCCTCTGCCCCGCGCCGTGTCGCCAAAGCGCCACCGGCCGAGCCGAAGCTGATTCTGTTCAACAAGCCTTTCGATGTGCTGACGCAATTCAGCGACGGAGAAGGGCGGGCGACGCTCAAGGATTACATCGAGATTCCCGGGATTTACCCGGCAGGACGGCTGGACCGCGACAGTGAAGGTTTGCTGCTGCTGACCAACGATGGCCAGCTTCAAGCGCGGATCGCCGACCCGAAACACAAACTGGCGAAGACGTATTGGGTGCAGGTAGAAGGCGAGCCGAGTGCCGAGCAATTGCAGCGTTTACGCGATGGCGTGGAGCTGAACGATGGCATGACGCTACCGGCGCAAGCGCGGCAGCTTGAAGAACCTGAACTGTGGCCACGCAACCCGCCCGTACGCTTTCGCAAAAGCGTGCCGACGAGCTGGCTGGAATTGGTGATTCGCGAAGGGCGTAACCGTCAGGTACGGCGCATGACCGCGGCGGTCGGCTTGCCGACGTTGCGTCTGGTACGGGTCAGAATCGGCGACTGGTCGATCGAAGGGCTCGATCAGGGCCAGTGGAAGGAAGTGCCAGCGCGTTTATAACGTGCCGGATTCAATCAGGCCGATGACCACGCTTTTGATCACGAACGCGCCCACGCCCAAGCCGAGTACGAAGAACAGGATGAACGAGCCAAAGCGTCCGGCTTTGGACTTCTTCGCCAGATCCCAGACGATGAAACCCATGAAAATGATCAGAATGCTGACCAGACCGGTCATCATCCACTCTTCGAATACTGCAGGATCCATCAGGCATCTCCAGCGTGGGCGAGGCTAAAAGGCGCTGGAGTATACGGCATGGGGGAGTGGTGGAGGATTGACCTGCGTCGGTGTGTCGCAGTCATTCGTCGCCCGGCCCTAACCTTGTAGGAGCTGTCGAGTGAAACGAGGCTGCGATCTTTTGATGTTGTTTTTAAAGAGCAAGATCAAAAGATCGCAGCCTCGTTTCACTCGACAGCTCCTACCAGAAGCGGGTTTCAGCTGCGCAGATGAGTGAGTGGCAGTTCCGTACTGTTCAAGACCTGATTCAACACAAAACTCGACCGCACACTCGTCACCCCTTCAATCCGGGTGAGGTGTCCCAGCAGCAATTTTTGATAATGGTCCATGTCCGGCACCACCACCTTAAGCTGGTAGTCCGCATCCATCCCCGTCACCAAGCTGCATTCCAGCACCTGCGGCAACGTACGAATCGCCGCTTCGAAGTTCTCGAACCGCTCTGGCGTATGCCGGTCCATGCCGATCAATACGTAAGCCGTCAGGCTCAGGCCAAGCATCTTGCGGTCCAGCAGGGCCACCTGGCGGGAGATATAGCCGTCGTCCTCCAGTTGCTTGACCCGCCGCGAGCATGGCGAGGGGGACAGGCCGATGCGTTCGGCCAGCTCCTGGTTGGAGATGCGCGCGTCACGCTGCAATTCCGCCAGAATGCTCAGGTCGTATCGGTCGAGTTTGCTCATCAATCAGGCCTTTGTCATAACTATTGCGGTGGATTATCTATCCAGGGTTAAAAATTGCGCAAGTGATGTTTATTTGAGCAATCTTCGCAATCCTCTGCCGGCGCCGCGAGCCTATTCTTATCACCAGAATCACTGCTCGGACAAACAGTCCAGTGCGGCTCGCCCAATCAGGCCAGCTGCGGTCGCCACCCCCACCGGGGATGAGCCGGCCCCCGAGCTACACACTGTCCAGAAGACGGCGTGAGGTGAGCCGACGTCAAAAGCGTCGAGCACGGACGAAGTTCTCTAAAGGGAGGCCGACGGGTCTCCCTTTTCTTTTGGTGCGCCAGGCATGGCGCGTTGCGCGCAAGCGCAACCAGCTTGGCTGTGGTGGCCACGCTGGTGACTTGGAGGTGAAAGTCCTCTACACACCCGGCAAGGGGAAGTGTTAGCCAGAGGCAAGGGTGTCGCGGGCGACTGCGAATCTGAAGGAAGCCCGAGGCAAAATGCTGGGCTGACGAACAGGAAGCGGATTAGGCGGTGCAGCGGGGTAAGGTAGCCAAAATTGCCAAAGCCCAATACTTGCACGGAACGCTGTGACGTAGATCC
>NZ_JBIWAM010000017.1:0-103819 GCF_044760065.1 Pseudomonas sp. NPDC098740
GATGGTAGTGTGGGGTTTCCCCATGTGAGAGTAGGTCATCGTCAAGATTAAATTCCGAAACCCCTATCTGCGTATGCAGGTAGGGGTTTTGTTTTGCCCGCAGGAAAGTGGCGTGGCGAAAAAGGGATAGTCCATCGGCTATCCCAGGTTCCAGTAGCATCGTTAGTGAAACTTCGGCAGAACGTATTCAGCGATCTCTTCAATAACCTCGGCAACCGGTCGCTCGCTACGACGCAGATGCAAGCCAACGTGCTGCACACCGGCTTCACGCAAAGCCTGAAGCTCATCAATCAATGCCAGCCTCCCGCAGCTGCCGCCAAAACGTACACGTCGCATCGGTGCATGAGGATTAGCCGCCAGATCCAGGTGAACGAAGCTGATGTAGGGTTTATCGCCACCGACCTCCCGCCACAGTCCCACTCGGCGCCGATGCTCATCCGGAGTACCGGGGTAGGCGAGCCAGCCGTCCATGCGTTTGCCAATCCACGCAGGGGATTGCTGACCAAGGCCTGCAACCAGTAATGGCACTGGCTGATCTCGCTCCGGTAACAGACGAGCACCTTCGGGCAGGCGGCCTTCACCTTGGCTGCGCAACAACTCAACCGTCTCGCGAAAGATCTCTCCCCGCTGATCGTAGTCCACACCAAATAATGGATACTCCATAGGTCGGTCGCCGCTGGCCACACCCAGTAGCAGACGTCCATCACTCAGTTCATCAACACTGTTGGCTGCCTTGAGCGTTAACCAAGGTTGACGTAGCGGTAATACAACCGCCGCCGTACCCAGCATGATGTTGTCGGTGATCCCTGCCAGGTAGCCAAGGTAGGAAAAGGTTTCGAACACCTGTGCCGCATCACCAAAATTGGGATCATAACCGGCACATCGCGTACCCACAGAGCGTGGAAACCAGCCTTGTCTGCGAGGCGTGCCATAACGGCGTGCTGCTTCAGGTCCGGAACACCAAACGGCCGCTCCTCGGCAATTCGCAGCCGCTGCCCATCGCTGGACCAATCATTATCCAGCGGCAGTTCCAACCCAATGGAAAATCCAGTCGAGCCAAGTAAATGTTGAAATCGTGGATGCATGAAAGACTCCAAAAACACAAAACGGAATGACATGCACCCAGTATCTACAGGCCCTCCTTCAAGAAAAATGCATGAATGGGAATATCAATCTTGAGAAAAACGCACGAGTCATAAAGAAACCGAACGTCGTTTTAGTCTTCAAGGACAACCGTTAGAGGAAATCGCACTAAAGTGACCGTCCGGTTTTTGGTATGGTGCAGCTCGTTTTTTAACGGACTGATTTCAAGCCTACGGATCGGCACCCCCTTTACAGTCAAAGAGCTGCTGCAGAAATGCCCCAACCGATACCGATCAAGGACCACGAAAAAGAGACGCGCCTGGTCAACAAAAGACTGATGGCTTGTGCCCTGTTCGTTGTTGCCATTACCTGCGCGCTGGTAGTGCGCATGTATGTCCTGCAGGTGGTCGAATTTGACTATCACTCGACGATCTCCGAAAACAACCGAGTCCACGTCCTGCCGATCACCCCCACGCGCGGATTGATCTATGACCGCAACGGCGTAGTTCTGGCGGATAACCGGCCCAGCTTCAACCTGACCATCACCCGCGAACGCGCCTCCGATGTCAAAGAGGAACTGGATGAGGTGGTCAACCTCCTGCATTTACCGACCGAAGATCGCGCGTTGTTCGACAAGGCAATGAAGCAGACCCGGCATCCGTTCGTGCCGGTCACCTTGTTCTACGAGCTCAACGAAGAACAGATCGCCGTGTTGGCGGTCAACGAGTTCCGTCTGCCAGGGATCGACGTAGAGCCACAATTCGTTCGCCACTACCCGATGGGCGTGCACTTTGCGCATTCGATCGGCTACGTCGGTCGCATCAACGAGAAAGAGTCCAAAGCCCTGGACACGGTGGAATACCGTGGCACTCAATCCATCGGCAAGACTGGCATCGAAAAATTCTACGAGTCGCAGTTGCACGGCCAAGTGGGTTACGAAGAGGTCGAAACCAACGCTCAAGGCCGGGTCCTGCGAGTGCTCAAGCACACCGATCCGATCCCAGGCAAAAACATCGTACTGAGCCTCGACGTCAAACTTCAGGAAGCCGCCGAGGAAGCCTTGGGTGATCGTCGCGGTTCGGTGGTCGCACTCGATCCGTCGACCGGCGAAGTACTCGCGATGGTCAGCAAGCCGAGTTTCGACCCGAACCTGTTCGTCACCGGAATCAGCTTCAAGGAATACGCAGCGCTGCACGACTCCATCGACCGGCCATTGTTCAATCGCGTACTACGCGGTCTCTATGCACCGGGTTCGACCATCAAGCCGGAAGTGGCCATTGCCGGCCTCGACGCCGGCGTCGTTACCCCGCAGACCCGCGTCTTCGACCCCGGTTATTACCAACTCCCGGACTTCGATCACAAATACCGCAACTGGAACCACAGCGGCGATGGCTGGGTGGACATGGACGCGGCGATCATGCGCTCCAACGACACCTATTTCTACGACCTGGCCCACAAGCTGGGCATCGACCGACTGCATGACTACATGGCTATGTTCGGCCTCGGTGAGAAAGTCTCGCTGGACATGTTCGAAGAGTCTGCCGGCCTGATGCCATCGCAAGCCTGGAAGCGTGCCACGCGCCGTCAGGCATGGTTCCCGGGTGAGACCGTGATCCTCGGCATCGGCCAGGGTTACATGCAGGTCACACCATTGCAGCTCGCCCAGGCCACTGCACTGATCGCCAACAAAGGTGTCTGGAATCGCCCGCACCTGGCCAAAACCGTGGACGGTGTTGCGCCAGTGGATGAGCATCCAATGCCAAACATCCTGTTGAAAGACCCGCGTGACTGGGAGCAGGTTAACCACGGCATGCAAATGGTGATGCACGACGCTCGCGGGATTGCACGGGCGGCAGCGGCGGGGGCTCAGTACCGCATCGCCGGCAAGAGTGGTACCGCGCAAGTGGTGGCGATCAAGCAGGGCGAACGTTACAACCGGGCGAAAACCCTGGAGCGTAACCGCGACAACGCCCTGTTCGTCGGCTTTGCCCCGGCCGAGCATCCGAAGATTGTCATCTCGGTGATGATCGAAAACGGCGAGGCCGGCGGTCGCGTCGCAGGTCCCGTGGTGCGACAGATCATGGATGCCTGGCTACTCGATCAGGACGGTCACGTGAAGCCGCAATACGCCACACCCAGCAAAGCACCGGGAGATCCTCACGTCTAAGCGATCAAGGCTTTACAGCACAGGCTCACGAATACTGAGCATGTGCTGGAAGCTTTCGAGGAACACGGTTTCGGCCTGACTCATCTTCTGCTCGCGATTCCACAGCAGCTGGATATCGAAATCCACCACCCCATCTTCCGGCGGCAAGCGCCAGAGCAAAACCTGCTCGACATCCCTACGCACCAGGTGCGTCGGCAGACAGCCAATGCCGAACCCTGCGCAAATCAAGCGATAAATCTCTTCGAAACTCGTCGATGAAGCGACGATCTTGCCGGTAAAGCCTTGCTGGTCGCGGAACAATGCCAGGGGCGAAAGATTGCCCCCCAGTTGATCGCTGGTGAAGCTGACAAAGTTCTCCGTCGCGAGCTGTTCCAGAGTCAGATTCTCTTGCCCAAACAACCGATGACGCTGCCCACAAAAGTACGCATAAGTCTCACGAAACAGCACCCGTTGCTCCAGCCGCGGCTGCGGTAAACGGCACAGGCCGACGCCAATGGTCGCCGTCTTTTGCAGCAGTGAACTGATGATATTCGAGCTACCCATCACCTCGACTTCAAACTCGATTTTGAAGCCCCCAACTTCTCCTCAGCCGCGCCGCGCCGTGCGGCAGCCGCAGCCTTTATCGGCACCATGATCGAATGGAACGACTTTTACATTTATGCCACCGCCGCCGCGCTGGTATTCGGCGCGCTGTTCTTCCCGTCCGACGCCGGTGCTGCTGATTCTGCTGCGCATCGTTTTGTGGCGCCGTGGCCGGTGGCCTGACTCCGCTGACCGGCACCTTGCTGGCGCACAAATTCGCCGGCCGATGGTGGCCGATGGGGGTGTTCTACAGCCTGATTGCCGCGACTTCGCTGATCTGTGTCCTGTCCCTTGCCCGTCGCCATGCCAGCGCTGAACGCCTCGAAATGGCCAACGCTTAATTAACGTATTCCCAGGAGTAACTCATGTTGAACATTAATGGTGAACGCCTCTGGGCGAGTCTGATGGACATGGCCGAAATCGGCGCCACCGCATGTGGCGGCAGCTGCCGCCTGGCCCTGAGCGATGAAGACAAGGCTGGCAGGCATAGCCCCCTACAACGATGACAGCGGCAAGCATGAAGGTCCGCGCCATATTAGCGGCGGCAGGTTTGCTGCGCGTCGCGCGATGTACATGGCGTGCTGGGTTGGTGATTCAGCGACAGCCTGGGTTCAAAGCGCGGTATGACGCACTGCGTCGTAAGGGCAAATGCGCAAAAGTAGCGCTCATCGCCTGTATGCGCGTACTGCTGATACGGCTGAACGCCATGATCCGAGACCGAACTGAGTGGAAAGAACCCTTGGCCTAAAACGGGTCGCGGTGTTCCTGTAGGGCATCGCATGGCCTAAAGCTGTGGGAATTCAGCTGTCTTTCAATATGCCTTCAAAATAAAGATCATCAAGACAGTTGCTCCCACACTGACAGGTATTAACCCATGCGTAGTTTTTTCCACCCCGAACAATTGCTTCACCATCCACGCAGCTACTACTCCCGTGGGCAGATGCGCACACCACAGGAAGTGCCGGAGCGGGTCCAGCGGTTGGTCCAGGCGTCGCACTCGCTGGGCTTTAAAGTCGAGCAACCGACCGATGCCGGGCTCGATCCGCTGCTGGCGGTCCACGGCGCGCCGTACCTGACGTTTCTGCAGGAAGCGCATCAGCGCTGGAAAGAGATTCCCGAGGATTGGGGTGACGAGGTGATGTCGAACATCTTCGTCCGCGAACCTAATGCCCTGCGCGGGATTCTCGCCCAAGCCGCCCGCTATCTCGCGGACGGCAGTTGCCCGGTAGGTGAGCAGACCTGGCGTTCGGCCTATTGGTCGGCACAAAGTGCGATCGCCGGGGCTCAGGCGTTACTCGATGGTGAGCCGGCCGCTTACGCTTTATGTCGCCCGCCGGGTCACCACGCCCGGGCCGAAGCGGCCGGGGGCTTCTGCTATGTGAACAATGCTGCGGTGGCCGCGCAGGTATTGCGTGCCGGATTTGAGCGCGTCGCGGTGCTCGACACCGACATGCACCACGGTCAGGGGATTCAGGAGATTTTCTACGACCGCGATGACGTGCTCTACGTCTCCGTGCATGGCGATCCGACCAACTTCTATCCGGGGGTTGCCGGGTTCGCTGATGAGCGGGGTGTCGGGAAGGGCGAGGGCTTCAACCTCAACTTGCCGATGGCGCATGGCGCCAGTGAGGCGGACTTCCTGGGTCAATTGGACGTGGCGTTGGCGGCGGTGAAAGACTTCGGCGCCGAGGTGTTGGTGCTGTCCCTGGGGTTCGATATTTTCGAGCTGGATCCGCAGAGCAAAGTGGCGGTGACCCGTGAAGGGTTTGCGCGGCTGGGCGAGCGGATTCGCAGCCTGGGGGTGCCGTGTCTGATTGTGCAGGAGGGCGGGTATCACCTGGAGAGTCTGGAGGATAATGCGCGGGCGTTTTTTGTGAATGCCAAGGTGTGGCAGATCTGAGATCTTTGGTGTCTGGTAGATCGCTTTCGCGAGCAGGCTCGCTCCCACAAGATTTTTTGCGCATGACCTGTGGGAGCGAGCCTGCTCGCGAAGAACGATTACGCGGTCCACTTGACGGAACACAAGCGCCGTAAGGCACTTGCCATCGCCCTGACGTTAACGTAAAGATTGCGGCAGGGCGCTGATCTTAAAAAAGCGCAAAGCGGACCGATCCGGAGCGCTTGATGACGCTAATAAAAACAACTCCTCCCAAACTTCACCGCGAAGCCAGGCTGGCCCGGGAAAAGCTCCATCTCGAGGGCGAAGTCCCGGATGGCGTGTTGCGGGCGGAAATCGATGCGTCGTGGCGGCGTAGCCTGAGCCATGGCGTGCATTTCAATGCCAAGCACGAACTGGCGCTGGAATCGAGCGAGAGCCTCGACGTCCTGTTGGCGAGCAATCGGCTGCTGATCGATGCGGCATTGCCGGCCATCGATTACCTGGCCGAACGTCAGGGCAAGGAAGGGCTGATCATCCTCGCCAATTCTGACGCCACCATCCTCGCCGTCGAAGGACGCGCCGATCGCTTCAAGGGCAGCGGCCTGCAAGACATCACCCTCGGCGCCTGCTGGAGCGAAGTCGCTCGCGGCACCAACGCGTTGGGCACCGCACTGGTGGAAGCCCGGCCAACGATGATCGATTGCGGTGAACATTACCTCGATCGCCTGACCGATTTCTCCTGCACCTCGGTGCCGATCCGTTGCCCCCAAGGCGACATCCTCGGCGTACTCGACCTGACGCGCGAAGGCCCGCTTGGCCGCGTTCACGACAGCACCGCGTTGCTGGCCATGGCCGTCAGCCAGATCGAAAGCCGGGTGTTCAACGCCAGTTATCCAGACGAGATCGTCCTGGCCTTCCATAGCCGTCGGCAATACCTCGAATCCCCTTGGCAGGGCTTGTTGGCAGTGAGCCTTGGCGGACAGATTCTCGCGGTCAGCGCCCAGGCCTGTCAGTTGCTGCATGCCGAGCGCTCGGCGCTGGTCGGTCGACGTTGCGAAGAGTTTCTGGGCGTCGATGGCCTGCAACTTCTGTCGCGTCTGCATCAGGGCGGTGTCGGTAGTTTGCAAACGGCCAAGGGCGAGTTCTTTTACAAAACCCTGCGTGCGCCGCAGCGTTCGATCAATGTCAGCACGCCGCCGCGCAGCACAGCGAAAACCGCCAAAGCACAACCGGATCTTGAATCCCTGGCCGGCAGCAATGTCCGGTATGCCCGAGCCTTGCGCATGGCCCGCCAAGGCCTGGCCAATGAGCTGCCGGTGTTGCTGCTGGGCGAAACCGGCACCGGTAAGGAAGTCATCGCCCGCGCCCTGCACTTGGCCGGCACCCGCTGCGACAAACCCTTCGTCGCCGTGAACTGCGCGGCGATCCCCGAAGGCTTGATCGAGTCGGAGTTGTTCGGCTACCGCGAAGGCGCGTTCACCGGCTCCCGTCGCGGCGGCATGATCGGTCGTCTGCAACAGGCCCATGGCGGCACCTTGTTTCTCGACGAAATCGGCGACATGCCGCTGGCCTTGCAGGCCCGTCTGTTGCGGGTGTTGCAGGACCGCAAAGTGGCACCGTTGGGCGCCGGCGAAGAGCAAGACATCGACGTCGCATTGATCTGCGCCACCCACCGCGACCTCAAGCGACTGGTAGAAGAAAAACACTTCCGCGAGGACCTGTTTTATCGGGTCAACGGCATCAGCGTGATGCTCCCGGCCTTGCGCGAACGTGAGGATTTCAGCGGTTTGGTCGCTCGCCTGCTGGCCAAACTGGATGCGCCGGCGATGGTCCTGCATGACGATTTGAACCGCTTGCTCGGCGGCTATCACTGGCCAGGCAACATTCGCCAACTGGAAATGGTTTTGCGCACCGCGTTGGCCATGCGCGAGCCGGGAGACACCGTACTCACCCTCGACCACTTGCCCGACAGCATGCTCGACGAGTTGACCGTCAGCGAACGCCCTCAGGCCGGCAGCATTCGCGAGAATGAACTGGAGCTGATTCGCCAGTCCCTGGACACTCACCAGGGCAACGTCTCGGCCGCCGCCGACGCCTTGGGCATCAGCCGCGCGACCTTGTATCGCAAGCTCAAACAGTTGCGCTCGTGATGCAGCGCTTGATCGTTCGGCTGATCGACAGCCAAAACCCCGAAGCCCTGCAAGCGGCCTTGCGCTGGCTCTATAGCTTCGTGCGGCCCCATCGTCTGGCGATTGCCGGGCTGCTCGGGTTATCGGTCTGCGCCTCGTTGCTGGTGTTGGTCCAGCCTTGGCTGACCAAGCTGCTGATCGACGATGGTTTGCTGGCGCGCAACTTTCCGATGCTGGTGCTGATCGCCGGGCTGATGATCGTGGCCGGGCTGCTCGGAACGGGGCTGTCGGGGATCAACCGTTACCTGCACACGCGGCTGTCAGGGAGGATTCTGTTCGCCCTGCGCGATGACCTCTATCGGCATTTGCAAACGCTCTCGCCGAGTTTCTACGGCCAGCGCCGAATCGGTGACTTGATGTCGCGCCTCGATGGCGACGTCGCGGAGATTCAGCGCTTTGCCGTGGACTCGTTGTTCTCGGCGGTATCGAGCGTGATCGGTCTGGTCTGCGCCGTGGCGATGCTGCTGACCCTGTCGTGGAAACTCTCGTTGCTGGCACTGGTGCTGATTCCCCTCGATGTGCTCTGGCTGCGCTGGATGCGACGCAAGGTCGAACGGGATGTGCGGCAGTTACGCGAGCGCTCGGCGGACATGTCCTCGTTCATGGTCGAGACCTTGCCGGTGATGAAGTTCATCCAGTCTGCCGGCCAGCAACAGCGTGAATCGCGGCGCCTGGAGACGTTGGGCCAAGGCTACATGAGCCAGTTGCTGCGCCTGCAAGTCACCGAGTTTTTCACCCAGGCTGTGCCGGGCACACTGACGTCTCTGTCCCGTGCCTGCGCGTTCCTGATCGGCGGATATTGGGTGGTGCAGGGGACCTGGCAATTGGGTGCGCTGATCGCGTTTTCCACCTATCTAGGCATGGCCGTCGGACCGGTGCAGAGCCTGCTGGGGCTCTATGTCGCGGTCCAACGAATGACCGTCAGCCTCGGACGCGTGATGGAATTGCGCGGCGAAGAACCAACCGTTCTCACACCGGTCACGCCGCAGCCGATGCCGACCTCCGGCGAACTGCGTTTCGACGATGTGCACTTCAGTCATCCCGGTCGCCCGACAACTTTGCGCGGGATCGAAGCGCGAATTCCCTACGGTTTGAAAGTCGCCCTGAGCGGCGGCTCCGGGGTCGGCAAATCGACCCTGATCGACTTGCTGCAACGGCACCACGATCCGCAGTCGGGCCGGGTGTTGCTGGGAGAGGTTGATTTGCGCGAACTGGACCTGTTCCAGCTGCGTCGACGGATTGCCGTGGTCAGTCAGGACATCGTGCTGTTTCGCGGCAGCCTCGCCGACAACCTCGCCTATGCGATGCCGGACGCCAGCCGTGAAGCGATTGCCGAAGTGGCGCGGCTGGCGCAACTCGACAGCCTGATCGAGTCTTTGCCCGAAGGCCTCGACAGTCCGTTGGGCGAACGCGGTCAGCAGTTGTCCGGCGGGCAGAAACAGCGCATCGCCATCGCCCGGGCGCTGTTGCAGGATCCATTGATTCTGGTGCTGGACGAAGCGACTTCGGCGGTGGATGAAGCCACCGAACGTGAAGTCATCGAGGCCATTGATCGTCTGTTTGCCGGGCGTACGCGGATCCTCATCAGCCACCGTCCTTCAACCTTGGCCGATGCCGATTTGCGCTTCGAAATGCTCGACGGCGTACTCACTTCAAAAACGGTGCTGCATGAAGCCTGAGCTGCGGATTGGTGTGGTGGACAGTGGTCACTCGGCGGCGCAGCGAGTGCAGGTTATCGCCGGGCGGCGCTTTTCGTTGCTGGCGGATGGATTGGCCGAAAGCGATTTGCGCGACGATCCGCTGGGCCACGGCAGCGCGGTGATCGAGGCCATCGGTCGACGGGCGCCTTCGGCGGTATTTTGCGTGGCTCAGGTGTTCGGCCAGCGTGGCGTCACCAGCGCGTTGCAGATCGCCACGGCGATTGATTGGCTGGTGGCGCAGGACGTTCGGCTGATCAATTTGAGCCTCGGTTTGCGTCAGGATCGCAGCCTGTTGCGGGAAGCCTGCAGGTTGGCGGTAGCGCGAGGTGTTTTGCTGTGTGCGTCTAGTCCGGCTCAGGGCGAGGGCGTGTTTCCGGCGAATTATCCACAGGTGCTGCGAGTCACCGGCGATGCGCGTTGTGCCGAACAGGAATGGTCGTGGCTCAACAGCGCTCAAGCGGATTTCGCCGCGTGTGTGCATGGAACCTATCCGGGGCAGTCTGGCGCCAGTCTCGGCTGTGCGGCGTTGAGCGGGCACATTGCGGGTTTCCTGGTTGCACATCCCGAGGCGAGCAACGAACACATCATCGAATGGCTTCGGGAGAATGCCCGTTATCGCGGCCCTGAACGGCGCTTTGGACCATGATTTTGATTCTTGGCGCAGGGCCAGCGGGAGCGGCGGTTGCCTTGGGTTTGCGCCGGCTCGGTTATCCCGTGACGCTGGTCAGCGAATGGCGGCGGTTTGCGGCGCTGGAGGGCGTTTCCATTCGGGTGCTGGAGGCCTTGCGTGGCGCGGGGCTTCATCAGGCGCTGGCGGATGCGGCGCTGCCGTCCCAACGACAGGTGTCATGGAACGGCCAGCAGCATGCGCAAAACATCGAATTTTTACTGGATCGCCCAAGCTTTGATCGAGGCTTGCGCGAGGATCTGCGCCTGGCTGGCGTTGAGCTGATCGAAGGCCGAGTGCTGACGGTGCAGTCATCGGTTTCGGGGCATCGGATCGAGGTCGAAGGGCGCGAGGCGCTGCTGGCGGATTTTCTGGTTGAGGCGCGTGGGCGTCAGGCACCTGCGCTCGGCAAAGGCCTGCGCGGGCCGGAGACGGTCAGCCTGCTCAATCGCTGGCAAGGCACGCCGGGCAGCACCGCCAGCGCCGTGGAAAGTCTTGAGGACGGCTGGGCCTGGATGGCCCGGCGAGCTGACGGTCAGTGTTACTGGCAATGGACGGTGGACGTGGCCAGTGCTGAATTGCCGGGCAAGGCGCAGTTGCTCGATTACTGTCGGGAGCGACGTCAGGGTTCGGCGTTGGCGCGGGCTTTTTTCGGTGTCGAGCCTGAGATCGATCTTCAACTACATGCTCGCAGCAGCACGGCGATTCTTTGCCCGCAGGTGTGTGGCGATCACTGGATTCGGGTAGGCGATGCGGCGATGGCGGTGGATCCGCTGTCGGGTAACGGGATTTTTCAGTCATTGTCCTCGGCGTTACAGGCGCCGACGGTGATCAACACGTTGTTGCGCAAACCCGAGCGAGCGGCGCTGGCTCAGCGCTTTCATCAGCAACGGGTGGAACAGTTGTTTTTGCGTTTTGCGCGGATCGGGCGGGATTTTTATGCCGATGAGCAGCGTTGGCTGGATCAGCCTTTTTGGCAGGCGCGGCGGCAGTGGCCGGATGCTGAGGTGGCCCATGCCCAGGCGGATTTTTCCTTGTTGAGAATCGAGCGAGCGCCGGTGTTGAAAGAGGGTTTTGTGGATGAGGCCGCGGTGGTGATCACGGCGGATCAGCCGCTGGGGATCTGGCATGTGCAAGGGGTTGAGTTGGCGCCGTTGGTGCGGCGGTTGGGCAGCGAGCCTGCGGATCAGGTGTTGGCGGGATTGACGGTGGAGCAGGGACGGGTGGTCCGGAGTTGGTTGTTGGCCCAAGGCTTCAAACCCTGAGATTCTTGTTGTCTGGGCTGGCCCTATCGCGAGCAAGCTCGCTCCCACATTGGTTCTGTGTCGATCACAAATCAAATGTGGGAGCGGCGGTGCGACGATTCGACTTGCTCGAAGGCGGCCTAACAAACGCCGACAATCACAACTTGATCAACACCGACTTCAACTCGGTGTAATGCTCAATCGCCGCATACCCCATTTCGCGTCCAACCCCGGACATCTTGTAACCACCAAACGGCAGCGCCGGGTCCAGCGCGCTGTGGCAGTTGACCCACACCGACCCAGACTTGATCCGCGGAATCATCCGGTGCACCGCCGCCAGATCGTTCGACCAGATACTCGCCCCCAGCCCATACGGACTGTCGTTGGCCATGCGCAACGCATCGGCTTCGTCATCGAACGGAATCGCCACCAGCACCGGCCCGAAGATCTCCTCCTGCACCAGCGAGTGCTTCTGATCGACATCCACAATCACCGTCGGTTTGACGAAAAAGCCTGGCCCGAACTGTTCGCCACCACAGGCGATGGTCGCGCCACTTTCCCGGCCCTTTTCGATGTAACCGTAAACCCGTTCCTGTTGGCGTGCGGAGATCAGCGGGCCCATGTCGACACTCGGGTCCATGCCGTTACCGAGCTTCATGGCGTTGGCGATGTCGGCGATTTCCGCCACCACATTGTCGAAATGTTTTCGCTGCACATACAGCCTGGAGCCTGCGCAGCACACCTGGCCCTGATTAAAGAAAATCGCGCTGGCGGCGCCGGCTGCGGCGCTCTTCAGGTCGGCGTCGGCCATGACGATGGTCGGCGATTTGCCGCCCAGTTCCAGGGTCACCCGGGTCATGGAGTCCATGGCGATCTTGCCGATCTGCTTGCCCACGGCGGTGGAGCCGGTGAAGGTCAGCTTGTCCACCAGCGGATTGTGGGTAAGGGCGGAACCAGTGGTGATGCCGGTGCCGGTGACCACGTTGAACACACCTTCGGGGTAACCGGCTTCCAGCACCAACTCGGCAAGTTTCAGCGCGGTCAGCGGGGTTTCGTCGGCGGGTTTGAGTACCACGGTGCAACCGGTGGCCAGGGCCGGGCCGAGTTTCCAGCAGGCCAGCAGCAGCGGGAAGTTCCAGGCGACGATGGCGCCGACCACGCCCACCGCTTCGCGGCGGATGAAACTGTGGAATTGATCGTTGGGCATCAACGGCAACGACACTTCAACGCTGGAACCTTCGATCTTGGTCGCCCAACCGGCCATGTAGCGCAGGAAGTCGATGGACAGTTGCACGTCCATCACCTGGGCTACCGCCGCGCTTTTGCCGTTGTTCAGGCATTCCAGTTGCGCCAGCAGTTCGGCGTCGCGCTCCATCAGGTCGGCGAGTTTCCACAGCAGGTTCTGCCGCTCCCGAGGTCGGGTGCGGGTCCAGGCCGAATCGTCGAAGGCCTGACGGGCGGCGAGCACGGCGCGGTCGACATCCTCAGGCGTGGCCCGCGGCACGACGCACAGCACTTCGCCGGTGGCCGGGTTGTGCAGGGGCATGGTCTGGCCGTCGGCGGCCTCGACCCAGTCGCCGCCGATGAGCATGCGCGGGGCGCGCTGGATGAATGCCGAAGTGGCGGGAAGCCGATAAGGGAGGGGCATTTGGCGAGACCTCTTGTTGTTCGTGAAAACGTGGCTTTCATAACGGCTGGCAATGGCTGTGCCAAGTGCCCGCAAAGGCAGGACCGCCCTTGATCGGCGGGGTTTTGGGGCACTCAAGGGAATCGCGGGCGCTGTGAGATTGTTGCAAATTGCGACAGCTATGAGACGACGAGCAACCGGGTTGCGACCTTGAGGTACCCGTTATTGAGGGCTAGAATTTTCAGGATCGGTGGGTGAAGTGACGGACCGTTCATCCGGCAATACATCTGGCGTGAGGGAGGTAACGATGTTCCTTTCAACCCTGGAAATTCAAAACATCATTGAACACAGTTTTCTGCCCTCCGTGTGCACCTGCACCATGGCGGCGGACCAGTCCCTGACGATTCGGGTCTGCGACTGCATGACCGGCAAAGTGGATATAGTGGCCACCCACGTTCCCCTGTGGACACTGGACAGTCCCCATGCGATCGCGTCGCTGGTGGCGGACATGCAGCACGAGATCGACGTACACAAAAGCGTTCCCCCCACCTTTGACATCTGAACCGGCGTCACGCCGCACCGTGGAAAACGGTGCGGCCCGCGCCGATTATTCAGGCTGCAAGCTTCCGGGAAATTTCTTCGAACGTGTTGCCATCCACAGAGGCCAACAGCTTTCTGTCGTCCTTGAGCGTCGCCAGAAAGTTCAATCGTCGACCGACGAACTGTTCCGGTCTGGCCATCTATGCTGTCTCAGACTGCAACACCTGTCGCGATATTAGACGCAGACGATCTCGTTCAGCGATGGCACAACACAGTCATCTTCACGCAACGGCTTGATTTAAAAGCTAATCGGCAAGCTGGCACGCTCCGTGTATTGCTCATCGCAGACGTTTCTCTTGCCTCCGTCAGCGGTGCGCCGCCGACGGCAGAAACCATAAAAACGATAAGCCACAAAAATAAGAAAGCACCGTGCGAGGTTCGACGTTGATGAAGAGAAAACTCCGATCAGGCCTGAGTGCCAGCCTGCTGGCCGTGGCCGCTTGTGTGGCGCTGCATTCGCCTTACAGCCTGGCAGCCCGCGACGCTCAGACCATCCTCAAGGAAACCTGTCAGGGCTGTCATACCCCCGAAGCCGATAACGCCCTGAGCCGCATCAGTCACCAGCGTAAAACTCCGGAAGGCTGGCTGATGAGCATCGCCCGCATGCAAATCATGCACGGTTTGCAGATCAGCGATGACGACCGCCGAACCCTGGTCAAATACCTGGCCGACACTCAAGGCCTGGCCCCAAGCGAGACTGATGGCGTGCGTTATGCGCTGGAGCGTCGACTCAATACCGTCGAGAAGTTCGACGACCAGACCAGCCAGATGTGCGGCCGCTGCCACTCCGGTGCGCGGGTCGCGCTGCAACGGCGTCCGGCCCAGGAATGGGAGCGTCTGGTGAACTTCCACCTCGGCCAATGGCCGTCTCTGGAATACCAGGCGCTGTCTCGCGACCGCGACTGGTTCGACCTTGCTCGAAAAGACATGGTGCCGCTGTTGGCCAAGCGTTATCCGCTGGACAACCCGGCCTGGAAAAAATGGCTGAGCACCGCGCCGAAAGCTGAAGCGCTGGTGGGCGACTGGAGCTTTAGCGGTCACTTGCCGGGCAAGGGTGAGTTGGCCGGCGTGATGAGCGTCATGGCCGATGGCAGCGACACGTTCAAGGTCAGCGTCAAAGGCCAATACGCCGATGGCAGCCCGTTCAACGGCGATGGCAGCGCGATTCTCTACACCGGTTACGAATGGCGCGGCAACGTGACCATCGACGGCGTGACCATGCGCCAGGTGTTCGCCGCCCAAGGCAACGCCATGCAGGGCCGGATGTTCGAGGCCGAGCATGATGAGCGGGGCCTGGACTTCGTCGCCGCCAAACAGGGTTCGAGTCGTTTGCTGGCGGTGCAGCCGGGTTACCTGAAGGCTGGCGCCGAAACTGAAGTCACCCTGATCGGCAGCGGCCTCACCGGCAAACCGAACTTTGGCAAAGGCGTGGAAGTGGTCGAAGTCATCGAGCAGAGCCCGGAGCGCATCAAGGTCAAACTCAAGGCCGCCGCCAATGCTCAACCGGGTCTGCGCAACGTCACCGTCGGCACGCTGAAAGGCCCGACCCTGTCGGTCTACAGCAAGATCGCCGGAGTCAAAGTCGTGCCCGAGTTCTCGGTGGCACGGATCGGCGAGGGCGGTGGTTCGACGCCGAAAGTCCAGGGCCGTTTTGATGCCGAAGCCTGGGGCAAGGGCGCAGACGGCAAGCCGTATCGCATCGGCGTGTTCCCGGCGCAGTGGTCGGTCGAAGCCTTCGACGACCGCGCCAAGGAAGACGAGGACGTCAAGTTCGCCGGCACCATGCAGGCTGACAGCGGCGTGTTCACACCGGGCGATGCCGGGCCAAACCCGCAGCGCAAAATGTCCACCAACAATGCCGGCAACCTCAAGGTGATCGCCGCGGTCGACGACGCAGGGAAATCCCTGACCGGCGAAGGCCACATGATCGTCACCGTGCAACGCTGGAACAATCCACCCATTCCATGATTTTGAAAACGTGAGCTGGCTGACTTCAACGGCTTCAGACATTTTTTTGGAATGACCGTGAGCCCCGTAGAACGGGGTTTGCACAGGAGGTTGCAATGGGCGCTATTTTGAATCTGGTTGAGCGGAACCTGCACGAAGTGCACGTCGATGCCGACCGCATGCTGTTTCACATCCCCAGCAGTTCGCTGTTCGCCAGTGATGAGCTGACCGGCACCATCATCGATACCTTGCGCGGTCCCGGCTGTTCGTCGGACGACCTGATCCAGCGCCTGGCCGCTCGCTTCAACGGCGAAGAAATCACCGAGACTCTGCGCGAGCTGATGGCCCTGGAACTGGTCAGCGACGGCTCGCCGCTGACCCCCGATATCGGCACCAAACGGGTCGAGCGCACGGCGATCAATACCGTGGTGCTCAACGTCAACACCGGCTGCAATCTGAGCTGCACCTACTGCTACAAGGAAGACCTGGACAAGCCATCTGCCGGCAAGAAAATGGACGTCGAAACCGCGGTCGCTTCGGTGGAAATGCTGCTGCGCGAATCCCCGGACGAAGAGCGTTTCACCGTAGTGTTTTTCGGTGGCGAGCCGCTGAGCAATCGCAAGCTGATCGAGTACATGGTCGACTATTGCGAGAAGCGTTTCCGCGAGGCGGGCAAGTTCGTCGAGTTCGTCATGACCACCAACGCGACGCTGCTCACCGAAGAGACCGTGGACTACCTCAACGCCCACCGTTTCGGCCTGTCGGTCAGTATCGACGGACCGAAAACCGTGCACGACCGCAACCGCATCACCGTGGGCGGGCAGGGCACGTATGACGTGGTGCGGCGCAAGGCTGAAATGCTGCTGTCGCGCTACAACAGTCGTCCGGTCGGTGCCCGCGTGACCCTGACGACCGGCGTCACCGACGTCGAAACCATCTGGGATCACCTGTTCAACGAACTGGGTTTTGCCGAAGTCGGGTTTGCCCCGGTGACCTCCGGCGACATCAGCACCTTCAACCTGTCCAGCGACGAACTGATCGAAGTCTTCGCCAACATGAAGAAGCTCGGCCGGCGTTATCTGGAAGCGGCGCTGGAGCACCGCAATATCGGTTTCTCCAACTTGCACCAGTTGATCACCGACATCCACGAAGGCCACAAAAAAGCCCTGCCCTGCGGCGCGGGCCTGAAGATGCTGGCGGTGGATCACAAGGGCGAATTGAACCTGTGCCACCGCTTTACCGGTTCATCGTTGCCGACCTTCGGCAACGTCCACAGCGGTGTGAAGCAGGTGGAGTTGAACGACTTCCTGTCCCAGCGCCTGGACCGTACCAACACCGGTTGCGAGGACTGCCAGATCCGCAACCTCTGTTCCGGCGGCTGCTACCACGAGAGCTATGCCCGTTACGGCGACCCGACCCACCCGACCTATCACTACTGCGAACTGATGCGTGACTGGGTCGACTTCGGCATCGAGGTCTACACCCGGATCATGGCCCACAACCCTGCGTTTATCAGCAGCTACATCACTCCGCGCAAGGCTCACTGATATGAGACATCTCAAGGCAATCAATAATAAAGCGCTGAAACTCGATGAGGCCGCGGCCGAAAACCGCATCGAAGAAGTGGTGGCGATGAGTTCCGTCGCCGGCTGCGCCTCGACCACCGACCCGGGTTGGGAAATCGACGCCTTTGGCGGTGTGTCGTCGCTGTGCCAGCCGATGGAAGCCGACCTTTACGGCTGCTCCGATCCTTGCTGGTGGCCGGCCCAGGTGCCCGACATGATGAGCACCTATCCGGACTGGAACAAGGATGCCCAGGCGTCCAACGACAACTGGCGCAACCTTGGCACTGTCTTTCCTAAAGACAAATGATCGTCCATAGAAAGCAGTCGGACAAAGAAGAAGGATTCCAGCATGCCTAGTATCAAAGCCTGCGGCCTGACCGCATTCGCCGTCCTGAGCGCCTGTTCGCTCAACGTTCTGGCCGATGAAAACACTGCACTCGAAACCGGTCACGAGTACATGGTGACTACCAATTACCCGAACAACCTGCACGTCATCGACCTGGCCACCGACACCTTGTTCAAGACCTGCAAAATGCCGGATGCCTTCGGTCCCGGCACCGTTCAGTTGTCGCCGGACCGCAAGACCGCTTACGTGCTGAACAATCACTACGCGGATGTCTACGGCGTTGAACTCGACAGCTGCAAGCAGGTGTTCCACGCCAGCATCACCCAGAAACCGGGGGAGAAAGCGAAGTCAATGTTCGCCTTCACCCTCAGCCACGACGGCAAGGAATTGTTCACCATTGCCAACCCGACTTTGATGCTCAACGACCGCTACGAAGTGCAGCAACCGCGGCTCGATGTGTATGCCACCGACGCCGGCATGGACGCCAAACCCGTGCGCAGTTTCCCGGCGCCACGGCAGTTGACGATCATGCAGAGCGGTGACGATGGCACGCTGTATGTAGCGGGGGCGGACGTCTACAAGGTCGATGTGAAGACGGGCAAGTTCGACGTGCTGATCCCCAGCCGCCACTGGAAGCGCCCGAACTACAGCGCACCGGACGTGCTTTACGTGTGGAACCAGCAGACTTATCGCCATGACTTTTCGCTGCTCTACACCGCGGCGAAATTCAAGGACAAGAAGCAGGATCCAGCGACCGCCGAGTACCTCTACGGACTGTTCAGCATCGACCTGAAAACCGGCAAGACCGAAACCACCGACTTCGGCCCTCTGACGGAAATCTACTTCAGCGGCATGCGCTCGCCGAAGGATCCGAACCTGATGTTCGGTGTGCTCAACCGTTTGGCGAAGTACGACATCAAGGAAAAGAAAATGCTCCAGGCAGCGACGCTGGATCATTCCTACTACTGCATTTCCTTCAACAAGGACGGCAGCAAGATTTATCTGGCGGGGACGTTTAATGACGTGGCGATCTTTGATCCCGAGAGCATGAAGCAGATTGGCAGCATCAAGTTGCCGGGTGGGGATATGGCGATCACGACTGCGCAGATATTTGTTCGATAACCTCGGTGCCTGAACTGGCGCCTTCGCGGGCAAGCCCGCTCCCACATTGTCCAGCGTTGAATGCAAATCTGCGTTTCAACTCGGTCATTGTGGGAGCGGCGGTGCGACGATTCGACTTGCCCGCGAAGAGGCCCTGATAGACGCTAGAGAATCAAGCCCCAGGCACCGGACAACTCATATCCCCCTCCTGACACTTCAAGTAATTCTTGAAAGTCTCCACCCGCGCCTTGGTCAACTCAGTGATGCAGTTGCTGTAGATCAGCGGATACACACTCCCGCCTTCCACCCCGGCGCTCGAGAACTTGCACTCGGCATCCCGAAACGCAATCCACGAACGCTGCGCCCCGATCAGCAGCTTTTTGCTTTCGGGGGTGCTCTTCAAACGCTCGTTGATCTGCTGGTAAAGCGCATTCAACTCCTTGTCCGCCGTCTTGTGCTGCTGTGCCGCGCACTGATTCATCGTGGCCTGATCGGTGGCGTTATCGCAGTCCACCGCATAAGCGGCGGTAGTGAACAGCAGAGGCGTCAGTGCCAGAAGAAAGCGTGGGTGCATGGGGATTCTCGCTGTGACAGGAAAGTTGGGGTGCAGTTTAGTGCCGTATTCGACCCTTTATGTTTGCCATTCAGGGCATTTTTTTATCGATTCATAGGCAAGCCACGGCACGTCATGTGTCGTCCAGATATGCGCCTGAGGCGTCATTTTCGGGTCATCGTCCAGTGTCGCCACACGAACGATAACGTGGGGTTGGGCCAAGCGTTCAGCCACCAAGTGTGAACCGCAGAACGAACAGAAATGCCGAAGCTTGCCTGGTGACGATTCGTAGCTGCTCAGTCGGTCCTGGCCTTTGATCCAGCGAAAATGTTCGCGCATGACCCCGGCTGTCGAGGCGAATGCCGCCGCGTGTGCCTTGCGACAGGTTTGGCAGTGGCAATGACTGATGGGCATGTCGAGGCTATCGACTTGGTACTCGACGGCTTTACACAAACAGCTGCCATGCAGGCTATTCATCGCGTGCTCCTGATTGTGTGAGGGTGCCGCTGGCCAGGCCCAGCAGGGCTCCGCGATAACGTTCCGTAAGTGAAAGCTGCATGAATCGTCCTTGTCTGAGTCAATTTCGTTTTTAACGTTAGTAGTTTCGGTCTACTCGTTTTGTCTTCAAACCAGCAGTTACACTTCGAAATGCAGCTGAGTATTTCGTACTGGGTTGATTGAGATACCCGATTGATACAACTTTAGGGTTGGTCTTGTGGTCTTACAGGCCTACTGTTCAGTACAGGAGGTGACTTATGAATCCAGCATCAGATCGCATTGAAAGGAAGATCCTGCTCAAAACGCCGCGCTCGCAGGTCTGGCGCGTGCTGGCCAATGCCGAAGCTTTCGGACAGTGGTTTGGCGTGGCGCTGGAAGGCAAGCGTTTTGTCGCCGGTGAGTGGACCCAGGGGCAGATTACGTACCCGGGTTATGAGCACTTGCTGTGGAACGTTCTGGTGGAGCGTGTCGAGCCGGAACGGGTGTTTTCGTTTCGCTGGCACCCGTATGCCGTGGAGCCTGAGCTCGATTACTCTCAGGAGCCCACCACACTGGTGAAGTTCGAGCTCGAAGACATGGATGAAGGCACGTTACTCAAGGTCACCGAGTCCGGTTTCGATCACATCCCTCAGACGCGCCGACTCAAGGCGTTCCGCATGGACAGCCGCGGTTGGGATGAGCAGATGAACAATATCGAAGAGTTTCTCAAAGTCAGTGCCAAGGCGCGCGAGCGTCAGGAAGAGTGATGGCTGCATGTTCGAACCTTGGCTGAAACGCTGGGCGCTGGTGCCGGACGGTGATCCGATCATCACGCCCGGCAGTCGTTTGTTGCCGGTACGCATGGGTGATGTGCCGGCGATGTTGAAGATTGCTGTCGATGCCGAAGAAAAGTTCGGCAATCTGTTGATGACCTGGTGGGGCGGCGAGGGCGCTGCCCACGTCTATGCCCATGACGGCGACGGGTTGTTGATCGAGCGTGCCATGGGCCAGCGATCGCTGATGCACATGGCGCTCAACGGTCAGGACGACGAAGCCAGCCAGATACTGTGTGCGACATTGGCGCGGCTGCACGCGCCGCGGCCGTCGCCACCACCGCTCCTGGTTCCATTGGCGCCATGGTTCAAGTCGCTTCGTTTGGCGGCTGAACAGTTTGGCGGCCCTTATTCCCTCAGTCTCGCCACTGCCGAAGCCTTGTTGGCCGAACCGCAGGACGTCGTGGTGCTGCACGGCGACATGCATCACGACAATGTTCTGGACTTCGGCCCGCGGGGTTGGCTGGCCATCGATCCCAAGCGGGTGATCGGTGAGCGCGGATTCGATTACGCCAACCTGATCTGTAATCCGGACTTGCCGACGGTGACTGATACGCAACGTTTCCACAGGCAGATAGCGGTGGTGGCTGACGCCGCCGACCTCGAGCGTCGACGGTTACTGCAATGGGTGTTGGCGTTTGCCGGATTGTCGGCAGCCTGGTTTCTCGAGGATGACGACGCCCTGGCGGCCGAAGGTCAGCTACAGGCCGCAAAACTCGCGGCTTCAATGCTCGATACCTGAGCCGTCTAAGGGTTTTCGGAAGGGCGGCTATAGCGAATGTCCTACACGCGATGGTAGCTATGTCGTCTGTTGCACATTGGATCCGAAGCGTAATCTAGCTTCATCAACCGAAGCACAGGAAGTGCTCGGGATCACGGATGATCGACCATAAGCAAGGAATCGCTGCCGACAGGGAGTCGTAATGGTCTTGGGAAAAACCCGCTTCGGCGGGTTTTTTTTCGCCTGTCGAAAAGGCTTCGGCAGTTGCTACAAGAGAGGGCTTCAAGGCTGGAATGGTCAATGGCTTACTCCAGAGCGCTGGTATGTCCTCTGTTTACGCTTCACCGATGTGTTTATTCTGGATCCATCAACTGAGTCGCAGGAAGCGCTCAGGATCAAGGATGATCGACCATTGGCCAAGATGGCTGCCGACAGGATGTCGAAATGGTCTTGAGAAACCCGCTTAGGCGGGTTTTTTTATGGGCGATGGAAAATCCTCGGCGCATCATTCTGGCCGGGGGAACGGTAGCCAGGCACTGGCTGCCGGTCAGGATGGATCAGTTAGCTGACAACTGATCGAGTTTCGCCGCTACACGTTCAGTGATTTCCGAGCGCAGCTTCAATGACCCGGCAGCACGTTTGCGGGCCTCCTCCAGCACACTGACCGGAGCCGTCTCAGGGTTGCCCGACGCAAACGGCGGCGCCGGGGCGTATTCGAGCTGCAACTGCACCAGCTCTGCCGTGTCCTTATCGAACAGCTCCGCGGCCAGGGTCAGGGCAAAATCGATGCCCGCCGTAATCCCGCCACCGGTCAACAGATTGCCGTCGCGCACCACCCGATCCTTCACCGGGATCGCCCCTAAAGGCGCCAGCAATTCGTGATAAGCCCAGTGAGTGGTGGCGCGCTTGCCCTTCAGCAGACCCGCCGCACCGAGCACCAGCGCGCCGGTACACACCGACGTGACGTAACGTGCGGTGGCGGCCTGCGCCTTGATGAAGGCCAGCGTCTCTTCGTCCTCCATCAACGGCCCGACGCCGCTGCCGCCGGGAATGCAGATCACATCCAGCGGCGGGCAATCGTCGAACGTGGTGGTCGGTTTCAGCACCAGGCCCGTGCTTGCGGTAATGGGCATCAGGTCCTTCCAGATCAAATGCACCTTCACGTCCGACAGCGAGGCCAGTACGTCGTAAGGGCCTGTGAGGTCCAGTTGCTGAACCTGTGGAAACAACAGAAAACCGATCTGCAACGTCATGGCTTTTTTCTCATGAAGTGGGTGGACGACTTCACTTTAGGCTCGTAGGATTTGGCGTATACGCCAATAACCCCACGAATTACGCCAATCATGCCGAAAACCATTCACGTGCTCGCCTTTGCCAATGTGCAATTGCTCGACGTCACCGGGCCATTGCAGGTGTTCGCCTCGGCGAACGATATTTCCCGCCAGCAAGGTTTTCCGCCACCTTATGCGCCGTCGGTGATTGCCAGCGGCGGTGGGGCGGTGATGTCGTCGGCGGGGCTGGCGCTGTTGGCCGAGTCATTGCCCGAAGAGGGCAGTGACACGTTGATCATTGCCGGTGGCTGGGGCGTTTACGACGCGGCCGAAGATCAACCGCTGGTGGCGTGGGTACGTGAACACGCGACGGGGTGTCGACGGGTATCGTCGGTGTGCACCGGGGCATTTTTGCTGGCGGCCAGCGGCTGGCTCGATGGCCGGCGGGTGGTCACTCACTGGACCCGTTGCGAGCAGTTGGCGCAGCAGCATCCGCGGCTGCAGGTTGAGCCCAATCCGATTTTCATCAATGACGGTCCGGTCTGGACCTCGGCCGGGGTCACCGCCGGTATCGATCTGGCGCTGGCCATGGTCGAAGAAGATCTTGGCCGCGCGATGGCCCTGGAAGTCGCGCGGCAACTGGTGGTGTTCCTGAAACGCCCCGGCGGCCAGTCGCAGTTCAGCGTGACCCTCTCTTTGCAAAAGGAAGGCAACCGTTTCGACGAACTTCATGCCTGGATCAGTGAAAACCTCACCAAGGATTTGGGCATCCCGACCCTGGCCTTGCAGGCCGGCATGAGCGAACGCAGCTTCGTGCGCCATTACCGCGCCGACACCGGCCAGACTCCGGCCCGGGCCATCGAACTGATTCGGGTCGAGACCGCCCGACGTTTGCTCAGCGATACCGGCGTGCCGATCAAACGGGTGGCGGTGCAATGCGGATTCGGCAGCGAAGAGACGCTTCGACGCAGTTTTCTGCGGGCCATGGGCGTGACCCCGCAGGCCTATCGCGAGCGTTTCAGCGTCAGCCCTCCAGCAGATCCAGTAATGCTCTGAGCGTTGCCTCGGGTGCTTCTTCGGGAATGTTATGCCCGACGCCCGCCAACACTCGCCGCTCATAACACCCGGTGAAATGGGCGATGTCTTCGTCTATCTCCGGTGCCGGTCCGACGCCATCGTCGGCACCGCACAGAGAAATCGTCGGTACGCTGATCGGCGGCTGTCGGGTCAGCGCTGCTTCGATCCACTCCAGCGCCGGCTCGCCGGGCGCGTACATGAACCGGTGGCGGTAGGAGTGAATCACCACCTCGACGAAATCCGGATTATCGAAGGCCGGTGCACTTAACGGATACAACTCAGGACCTTTTGCCCAAGTGGGTGACCACAGCTTCCAGAGTAATTCGCACAAATCCCGGCGACTTTTCGTCAGGCCTTCGACGCCGCGTGGCGTGTGGAAGTAGTACTGATACCAGAGGCGGTGCTCGGTTTCCGGGTCCAACGGTTCAGTGGAATGGGGAATGTCCTGAAGGTTGTAACCGTCGCCGGTCACCAGGCAACGAACCCGCTCGGGCCATAGCGCCGCCACAATACACGCCGCCCGACCGCCCCAGTCGTAGCCGCACAGGGCGGCTTGTTTAATGGCCAACGCATCCATCAGATCCAGCAGATCCTGAGCGAGGGCGGCTTGTTGTCCGGAGCGCAGGGTGTCGGGGTGGTTGAAACGGGTCGGGCCGTAACCGCGCAGGTACGGGACGATGACGCGGTAGCCCTTGGCGGCGAGGGTCGGGGCGATTTCGTCGTAGGCGCGCGGGGAGTAGGGGAAGCCGTGGAGGAGGATGACGGCTTCGCCGGTGGTAGGGCCGTGTTCTTCGTAGGCGAGCGACAACCCTGGCGTTTGGGTGAAGTGGATCAGCGCTTCATTGTTCATTCGACACTCCAGAAAGGGTTGTTTTTCGCCTGTTTCCTAGGCTTCGATTTACGCCACTTGATTGAAGTACTTCGACCGATCCGGCGTAAACGTCACCACCATGTTGGTCCGCGAACAGGTCAACGCCCGTTCTTCACCCACATCAATATCCAGATCTTCCCCGCGTAACCCTTGCCACTGAGCGAGGTACTTGAGGGATCCGTATTTTTCGAGTTTTTTCAGGCTGCGGCTGACGCCACCTTTCCAGCCCAGCACCGGCAGTTCGCCGGCAAGGCAGCGTTGGGCGAGTTCGGGGAAACGGGGGGCGCGTTGGCGGCCGATCTCCCAGCATTTGATCAGGCCTTTGTCTTGGGCTTCCCACAATTCGTCGCGGTTCAGTCCGGACCTGAGAGGGGTGTCGATGCTGCGGTGGATGCGCTGGGTCATTCTGGTTCCTTGAATTCGGGTTTTGTTGGACAGCTCCGCTGTACCCGTTGAGGGGGGGATGGTAGGTGGGGATGTAACGGCTGGCAACAAACGTTTTCAGGCTATAGAAATGAGGTGCTTCGTGCGATTGAACAGGTCTGTTTAGCGGTTGTAGGAGCTTTGCCTATACCGGCCACCGTTTCTTTCGCCGGTATTCAGTCGGTCTTGTGTTGTGGCTGATGGCGCATTCGCGAGCAAGCTCGCTCCCACATTTGATCTTTAGTGGCCACGAAATTTGTGTACGACCGAGATCAAATGTGGGAGCGAGCTTGCTCGCGAAAGGGGCAACACGGTCTCAAGGCTGCCAGAAGCTCTTCTCCCCGCTCAGTTTCCGATCCAGAAAACTGGCCGCACTGATCAGTGCCAAATGCGTCAGCGCTTGCGGCGTATTGCCCAGATGCCGCGCATGGCTGTCGAACTCTTCGGCGTACAACCCCAGCGGGTTGGCGTACCTCAGCAACTGTTCAAATTCCAGATGCGCCTTTTCCACCCGGCCGGCGCGGGCCAGGCATTCGACGTACCAGAATGAGCACGCGGCGAAGGCGCCTTCGGTGCCGTCGAGGCCGTCGATCCGGGTGTCGTCATTGCGATAGCGGTAAACCATTCCATCGCGCACCAGATTCTTTTCGATGGCGTCGAGGGTCGCGAGCCAGCGCGGGTCTTTGGCGCTGACGAAGCGCACCAGCGGCATCAGCAGCATCGAACCATCCAGCGCGGTGCCGCCGATGTGCTGGACGAAGTGCCCGCGTTCTTCGTTCCAGAAGTTTCCCCAGATATCAGCGTAGATCGCCTGTCGGGTCTGGTCCCATCGGGCGAACGGGGCGGGCAGTGAGCGTTTTGAGGCGAGGCGAATGGCTCGGTCCAATGCCACCCAGCACATCAGCCGCGAGTGCAGGAAATGATGCTGCTCGCCGCGCATTTCCCAGATGCCGACGTCCTTTTGCTCCCAGGTTTCGCAGACCTGGTCGACCACTTCCACCGTGTGTTTCCAGCCTTCATGGGAGATGGCGTCGCCGTATTTGTTGACCAGGTACACCGCGTCCATCAATTCGCCAAAGATGTCGAGCTGGACCTGGTCGTAAGCCTGATTGCCGATCCGTACCGGTGTTGCGCCGCCATGACCGGAGAGGTGCGAGAGTTCGGTTTCCGGCAGTTCCTGACGGCCATCGATGGCATAGAGGATATTGAGTTTCATCGGTTTGCCGTGGCAATCGCTGACCCGCCCGCGCAGCCAGCGCATGTAGTCATTGGCTTCCTGAACGAAGCCCAGGCGCATGAACGCATAGACGGTGAACGAGGCGTCGCGGATCCACGTGTAGCGGTAGTCCCAGTTACGCTCGCCGCCAGGTGTTTCCGGCAGGCCGAAGGTGGCGGCGGCGAGGATTGCGCCATGCTTGCGGGAGGTCAGCAGCTTCAACGCCAAGGCCGAGCGATTGACCATCTCCCGCCAGCGGCCGCGGTAGTTGGATTGGCCGATCCAGTCACGCCAGAACTTCAGGGTCCGTTCCAGGCAGATCGCGGCGGCGCCTTCCTTGAATCGCGGATCGTCGATACCACCCAGCATGAACTCGGCGCTCTGGTCCTGTTCGAGGGTGAATTCGGCGACTGCCGCATGGCCGTCGATACGTAAAACCTGGTCCGAAGAGAGGCGCAGGGACGGCTGATCGGCGGCCTCGAAGGTCACGTCTTCTTCATCCATGCGTGCGCGGGTCTTGGCGCGAGCGTAGTCATGGCGCACGGCGCAGCGCATATGAAACGTCGCCTGGCCGCTGACCACACGCACCCGGCGCATCAGCACCGGCGTGGCATCTTCGCTGTCGCCGATGGGCAGCAGGTCGGTGACTTCGACCACCGCGCAGTCGCTGAGCCAACGGGTTTGCAACACATTGGTGTCGGGCAGGTAAATCTGCTCGCGGCGAGCGTCGGGTAAATCCGGGGACAGTTGGAAAATCCCGGCTTCAGGGGTGTCCAGCAGCGAGCAGAAGATCGACGGGCTGTCGAATTCGGGCCAGCAGAAAAAATCCACACTGCCCTTGTCGTTGACCAGCGCCGCGCTGCGCATGTCGCCGATGATGCCATGGGCATCGATAGCGCTTTGTCGTTCGGGATGATGATCAGCCATTGCCGCGAAACTCCGGATAAAGGCTCATGCCGCCGTCGATGAACAGCGTGGTGCCGACGATGTAGTCGGAGGTATCGGAGGCGAGGAAGACCACCGCGTTGGCGACGTCCTCGACATCACCGACCCGGCCGTAAGGAATGAGTTTGAGCAGCTCCTGCTCGTGATCGCCGTCGGTGGCGGCGCGATTCATCGCCGTGCGAATGGCGCCCGGCGCGATGCCGTTGATGCGGATGCGCTGGTGGCTGACTTCCTGGGCGAGGGTTTGCATGAGCATGTCGACGCCGCCCTTGGACGCGGCGTAATTGACGCGACCGGCCCAGGGAATGCGCTGGTGCACCGAACTCATGTGGATGATCTTGCCAGCAGCCCGCGAGACTCCGTTGCGAATGCCTTGTTGGTTAAAAATTCGCAGGGCGGCGCGGGCGCAGAGGAACTGGCCGGTGAGGTTGACGCCGATCACCTGGTTCCAGTCGTCAAGGCTCATGTCCACGGCCGGTGCGTCTTTCTGCATGCCTGAGTTGGCGACCAGAATGTCCAGAAAACCGAAGGCTTCGAGGGTTTGTGCAAACAACCGTTCGACGTCTGCTTCTTTGGAGACGTCGGCGCCAATGGCGATGGCTCGACCGCCTTCAGCATTGATCTGGCGGGCCAGTTCCTCAGCGGGAGCGGCCTGGGAATTGTAGTTGATCACCACGGCGGCACCGGCGGCGGCCAGGGCCTTGGCAGCTCCGGCGCCGATGCCGGAACTGGCACCAGTGATCAGGGCGACTTGTTGGTCGAGGGAAATCTGCATGAAGTTAAAGCCTTGAGTCGAGGGCTTAACTAGCTGACTGGTTTGCGCGGTAGAGAGTTCATTTGGTGACTGCGCTGGCCGCATCGCGAGCAAGCTCGCTCCCACAATAGATTTTTGGTGTGCACACATTTTGTGTATGGCCGAGAACCCATGTGGGAGCGAGCTTGCTCGCGATGAAGGCTTCACATTCAACCAACAATTAGCTGCTTTCCCCTTGATCAGCCTTTGTGGCAACTTGCAGGCCCTTGTTGAGACCTGCACCTATGGCAAACCCTTACCGCGAACTGTTCAAAGCCCCAGGTAGCAGTGCTTTTGTGCTGGCCGGCATGATCGCGCGCATGCCGATTTCCATGACCGGCATCGGCCTGATCACCATGCTCTCGCAGCTGCAGGGCGGGTATGGATTGGCCGGTGCAGTGGCCGCCACGTTTGCCCTGGCCACGGCGTTTTGCGCGCCGCTGGTCTCGCGGTTGGTGGACCGCTTCGGGCAGCGTCGGATCTTGCCAGTCTCGGCACTGATCGGTGGCGGGGCGTTGTTGCTGGTGTTGCTTTGCACTCGCTTGCAGGCGCCGCAGTGGACGTTGTTTGTGTTCGCCGCGCTGGCCGGTTGCATGCCGAGCATGTCGGCGATGGTGCGAGCACGCTGGACCGAGGTGTATCGCGGCCAGCCTGAACTGCACACTGCTTATGCGCTGGAGTCGGTGCTGGACGAGGTCTGCTTTATCGTCGGACCACCACTGTCGGTGGGGTTGTGCGTGGTGGCGTTCCCCGAAGCCGGGCCATTGGCGGCGTTGCTGATGCTGGCGATCGGGGTGACGGCGTTTGTGCTGCAACGTGACACCGAGCCGGCGATTCATCCTCATGAAGACCATCATCAGGCCTCGATCATTCGTTCCAGCGAGATTCAGTTGCTGATGCTGTTGATGGTCGCCATGGGCACCATCGTCGGTGTGGTGGATGTGGTCAGCGTGGCGTTCGCCCAGCAGCAGGGCCAGCCGGCGGCGGCGAGCATTGTGTTGTCGGTGTATGCCATCGGCTCGTGCCTGGCCGGTTTGGCGTTCGGGGCGTTGCGCTCGAAACTGCCGTTGCCGCAACTGTTCCTGTACGGCGGGGTGGCGACGGCGGTGACCACGCTGCCGTTGCTGCTGGCGACGAACATTCTCGGGCTGTCGCTGGCGGTGTTTGTCGCTGGGTTGTTCTTTGCGCCGACGCTGATTGTGGCGATGGCGTTGGTGGAGCGCATCGTGCCGCCGGCCAAACTCACTGAAGGTCTGACCTGGCTGGTGACCGGGTTGAGCATTGGCGTGGCGATCGGTGCGGCCAGTTCCGGGTGGCTGGTGGATGCGTTTGGGGCGCGGAGCGGGTTCTGGGTGGCGATTGCGGCTGGCGCCGTGGTGCTCGGTTCCGCAGTCCAAAGCTTCCGCCACTTGAAATGATGACTAAATGTGGGAGCGAGCCTGCTCGCGAAAGCGTTCTGTCAGTCACATGCTCGTTGCCTGATATACCGCTATTGCGAGCAGGCTCGCTCCCACAGGGTTATCTGTACGACTAATTCTCCCCGGCGATCATCCGTTCTCTTAACAGACAACTTTTCGAGGTAACCCCGGTGACCCAGCTGACATTGCTCTGCCTGCCCTATTCGGGCGCGAGTGCCATGGTCTACAGCCGCTGGCGGCGCAAGCTGCCGGAGTGGCTCAAGCTGCAACCTGTGGAACTGCCGGGGCGTGGCGCCCGGTTTGGCGAACCCTTGCACACCGACATGCGACGCCTGGCGCTGCAACTCGCGCAGGAACAAAAAGCCACGCTCAAGACGCCGTATGCGCTGTTTGGTCATAGCCTTGGCGCGTTGCTCGCCTGTGAGATGGCCCATGCGTTTCGCTCGCTGGGCTGCCCGGAACCGGTGGCGCTGTTCGCTTCGGGCACCGCCGCACCGACCCTGCGTGCCGACTACGACCGGGGTTTCGCCGAACCGAAAACCGATGCCGAATTGATCGAGCAATTGCGCACCCTCAACGGCACCAGTGAAGAGGTGCTGGCCAACGAAGAGCTGATGAGCCTGACGCTGCCGGTGCTGCGTGCGGACTTTCTAATGTGCGGACGTTTCGAACCGCAGCAGCGTCCCTTGCTCAAGTGCCCGGTTCACGTGCTTGGCGGCAAGGCTGATCGCGCCACCACCGAGCAGTTGATCGGCTGGAGCAAGGAAACCCACGGCAGTTTCTCGGTGGACATGCTCGCTGGCGGTCACTTCTTTATCCACGAGCACGAAGCCAAGGTGTTGCGGGTGATCAAGGATCAGCTGGACGTTCACCATCGGCGGCATGGATTGATGGCTGTCAGCTAAACCCGAACATCACTCACCCCCTGTGGGAGCGAGCTTGCTCCGGGCGGCGTTCCGACGATGGCGGCCGGATAGTCAGCATCTATGTCGCCTGTCATGGCCCTATCGCGAGCAAGCTCGCTCCCACAGGGGTCATGGGTCACCTCACTATCCTCGCCATACCCCTCCTTTCTGATACTTGTTCTCATTCGCTAATTTTTCCGGTCTGGATTCGTTTTATAGGGACGACGTGCCTTTGTGCTTCCCGCCACTGATCCGGATGCTTAGAAATGAATGCTGAAGACTCCTTGAAACTTGCTCGCCGGTTTATCGGGTTGCCCCTGGAAAAGCGCCAGAGGTTCCTTGCGGCCTTGCAAAAGGAAGGCGTTGATTTCGCCCGGTTTCCCATTCCTGCCGACGCCTGCGCCGAGGATCGCCAGGCGTTGTCGTACGCCCAGCAGCGCATGTGGTTTCTCTGGCAGCTGGACCCGCAAAGCGGTGCGTACAACCTGCCGGCCGCGGTGCGTCTGACCGGGCGTTTGAACCTGTCAGCGCTGGAGCAAGCCTTTGCCAGCCTCGTTGCGCGCCACGAAACCCTGCGTACAGTGTTCCAAAGCCAGGTCGACGACACCTTGCTGCAAGTGCCGGCCAGCGCGCCGTTGGTCATCGATCAGGTGGATTTCAGCGCGTTACCGGCTGAGGAGCGCGAACGGGCAGTCGCCCAAGCGGCCGAGCAGCAATCCGTGCTGCCCTTCGATCTTTCGGTCGGCCCGCTGTTGCGCGTCACCTTGCTCAAACTCGCCGAGCAGGAACACGTCCTGCTGCTGACCCTGCACCACATCGTTTCCGACGGCTGGTCGATGAACGTGCTGATCGACGAGTTCATCCGCTGCTACGACGCTTTTGAGGCAGGCGCACAACCGCAACTCGCGCCATTGCCGATCCAGTACAGCGACTATGCGTTGTGGCAACGCCGCTGGCTGGAGGCGGGCGAACAGGCGCGTCAACTCGACTACTGGCAGGCGCAACTGGGCGACGAGCACCCGGTGCTGGAACTGCCCACCGATCATCCGCGCCCGGCGATGCCGAGCTATCGCGGCACCCGTTACGAGTTCGCGGTCGACGGTCAATTGGCCGAGCAACTGAGGGCCACGGCGCAGAAACTCCACATCACCCTGTTCATGCTGTTGCTCGGCGCCTTCAACGCGCTGCTGCATCGCTACACCGGGCAGACCGACATCCGCGTCGGCGTGCCGATCGCCAACCGCCACCGCGCCGAAATCGAAGGCCTGATCGGTTTCTTCGTCAACACCCAGGTCCTGCGCACTCAACTTGACGGTCAGACCCGTGTCGACGAGTTGCTGCAAGCGATCAAGGAAACCGCCCTCGGTGCCCAGGCCCATCAGGACTTGCCGTTCGAGCGCCTGGTCGAGGCGCTGAAACTGGAGCGCAGCCTCAGCCACACGCCGCTGTTCCAGGTGATGTACAACCACCAGCCGCAAGTCGCGGACATTTCTACGGTCAGCACCGCGTCCGGTCTGGCGCTGGGCGTGATCGAGTGGGAAGGGCGCACCACCCAGTTCGATCTGACCCTGGATACTTACGACCTCAACACCAATGAGAAGCGCGGCAAGCTGCACGCCGCGCTGACTTACGCCAACGACCTGTTCGACGCGGCGACCATCGCGCGCATGGCGCAGCACTGGACGCATTTGTTGCAGGGCATGGTCAGTGATTCGCAGCAGCGCATCAGTGATTTGCCGCTGCTGGAGAACGCCGAATATCAGCGGATCGTGCATGACTGGAACCGTGCTGACGAAAGCTTCCCGCAGGACCTGTGCATTCATGAGCTGATCAGCGAGCAAGTCGCCGCGAACCCGAATGCATTGGCGGTGACCTTTGCCACGAAGCAGATGACTTACTCCGAGCTCGATAATCAGGCCAATCGCCTGGCTAACAAGCTGATCGAGCTGGGCGTCGGCCCGGAAGTCCGGGTCGGCGTGGCGATGCAACGTTCCGACAACCTGTTGGTGGCGTTGCTGGCGGTACTCAAGGCCGGCGGCGCTTATGTGCCGTTGGACCCGGATTACCCGGCCGAACGCGTTGCCTACATGCTCGAAGACAGCCGCGCCCTGGTGCTGCTAACCGAGCAAGCTGTCGCCTCAACATTGACCGTCACCGCCGACACCCAAGTGTTGCTGATGGACGATAGGGCGTGGGCCACTTACCCAGGCAACGCACCGGCGACCCGCGTCACGCCGGATAACCTCGCCTACGTGATCTACACCTCCGGCTCCACCGGCAAACCCAAAGGCGTGGCCATCGCCCATCGCAACGTGCTCGCGTTGATCGACTGGTCTAAATCGGTTTATAGCCGTGAAGACATTCAAGGCGTGTTGGCCTCGACATCGGTGTGCTTCGACCTGTCGGTGTGGGAGCTGTTTGTCACGCTGGCCAACGGTGGCTCGGTGATCATCGCCCGCAATGCCCTGGAATTGCCGAATCTGCCGGCCCGTGATCAGGTGCGCCTGATCAACACCGTGCCGTCGGCGATCAATGCGTTGCAGCGCGACGGGCAGATCCCGCCGAGCGTGCGCATCATCAACCTCGCCGGCGAGCCGTTGAAGCAGAGCCTGGTGGAGGCGCTGTATCAGCAGTCGACCGTCGAGCATGTCTACGATTTGTACGGTCCGTCGGAAGACACCACCTATTCGACCTGGACCCGCCGCGAGGCCGCTGGCCGCGCGAACATAGGCCGGCCAGTCAAGCACACCGCCAGCTACTTGCTGGACGCTGACCTGCAACCGGTACCTCAAGGCGTGTCTGCCGAGCTGTTCCTGGCCGGCGCGGGCATCACCCGCGGTTACCTGGCACGTCCGGGCATGACCGCCGAAAAATACGTGCCGAACCCGTTCGCCAGCAATGGCGAACGCCTGTACCGCACTGGCGACCTGACTCGTTATCAGGCCGACGGCGCGTTGCAATACGTCGGTCGTATCGACCATCAGGTCAAGGTGCGTGGTTTCCGTATCGAACTCGGTGAAATCGAAGCGCGGCTGTTGCAGCAAGAGGCCGTGCGTGAATTGGCGGTGCTGGCTCAGGACGGCGTCAACGGTCAGCAACTGGTCGCCTATATCGTGCCGGCCGATCCAGCGTTACTGGACGACATCGACGCTCAAGCGACCCAGCGTGAAACCTTGAAAGCCGCGCTGCGCCAACACCTGCCGGACTATATGGTCCCGGCGTTTCTGCTGTTCCTCGAACAGCTGCCACTGACCCCCAACGGCAAACTCGACCGCAAGGCCCTGCCTGAGGTGGACGGCTCGCAGCAACAACGCGAACACGTCGCGCCGCGCACGGCGATGGAACAATCCCTCGCGGCGATTTGGCAGGACGTGTTGGCCATCGAAAATGTGGGTCTGGAAGACAACTTCTTCGAACTGGGCGGCGACTCCATCGTTTCCATGCAAGTGGTCAGCCGTGCGCGTCAGGCCGGCATCGTGTTGAGCCCCAAGGATCTGTTCCAGCACCAGACCATCCGCAGCTTGGCCCAGGCGGCCCGTAGCGGCGAGCAATCGTTGATCGATCAAGGTCCAGCGGTTGGCGCGGTGGCGTTGGCGCCGGTGCAACAGTGGTTCTTCGAGCAAGCGATCCCTGAGCGTCAGCACTGGAACCAGTCGCTGCTGCTGGTACCGCGCGAGGCGTTGAATGGTGATGCGCTGGATCGCGCTTTAGAGCAATTGCTGACCCATCACGACAGCTTGCGCCTGCGTTATGAACAGACCGCCGAAGGTTGGCAGCAAGCCTACGCCGCGCCGACCACTGAATCAGTGTTGTGGCAGCGTCAGGCGCAATCGGTCGCGGAACTCAACGCCCTGTGCGACGAAGCCCAGCGCAGTCTCGATTTGCAAAACGGCCCGCTGATGCGCGCGCTTCTGGTGACGATGGCCGACGCAACTCAGCGTTTGCTACTGGTCATTCACCATCTGGCGGTGGACGGTGTTTCCTGGCGCGTGCTGCTGGAAGACCTTCAGCAGTTTTACAACGGCGGAAGCGCGTCGTTGGTGAAAACCAGCACCTATCAACGCTGGGTCGCCCGTCTGCAAGCTCATCTTCCAGCCTCTGAAAACAGCCTCGGTCACTGGCAAACCCAACTGCGCGACGCAGCATCCGATCTGCCATGCGATCGCCCGAACGGCGCGCTGGAAAACCGCTTCGAACACAAACTCGAACTCAAACTCGACACCGAACAAACCCGCAAACTGCTGCAACAGGCCCCGGCGGCCTATCGCACCCAGGTCAACGACCTGTTGCTGACCGCCCTGGCGCGGGCGGTTTGCCGCTGGAGCGGGCAGGGCAGCACGCTGATTCAGCTTGAAGGTCATGGCCGCGAAGACCTGTTCGACGACATCGACCTGACCCGCACCGTCGGTTGGTTCACCAGCCTGTTCCCGCTCAATCTGATGCCGTCCAGCGATCTCGGCGCTTCGATCAAAACCATTAAAGAACAGCTGCGCGCCGTGCCGGACAAAGGCGTGGGCTACGGCGCGCTGCGTTACCTCGGCACCCCGGCGATTCGCACCGAATTGGCGGCGTTGCCGCAACCGCGCATCACCTTCAACTACCTGGGGCAGTTCGACCGTCAGTTCGACGACGCGGCGATGTTTGTGCCGTCCACCGAAGGCAACGGCATCGCGCAAGATCCATCGGCACCGCTGGGCAACTGGCTGACAGTCGAAGGTCAGGTCTACGGCGGCGAGTTGTCGCTGAGCTGGGGTTTCAGCCGCGAGATGTTCGACACCGCGACCATCCAGCGTCTGGCGGACGATTACGCGCTGGAACTCAATGCGTTGATCAATCACTGCTGCGCCGTTGAAGCGCCGCAAGCCACACCGTCAGACTTCCCTTTGGCGCGCATCAGTCAGGCGCAACTCGATGCAATGCCGGTTGCTGTTTCGACCCTCGAAGACCTTTATCCACTGTCGCCGATGCAGCAGGGCATGCTGTTCCACACCCTCTACGAACCCGAAGTCGGCGCCTACATCAGTCAGTTGCGCCTCGACATTCAGGGCCTCGATCCGCAGCGATTCGCTCAGGCCTGGCAAACCGCGCTGGAACGTCACGACATCCTGCGCAGCAGCTTCCACTGGCAAGGCCTCGACACCGCGCACCAGGCGATAGTCCGCCACGTCGCGTTGCCGCTTGAAGTGCTTGAAGCGACCGACACCGATGCGCTGGCCGACGCCGAGCGCGCCGAAGGTTTTGAGCTGGGCACCGCGCCGCTATTTCGCTTGAAGCTCGTCCGCACGGGCGCCAATGACTGGCACTTGATCTACACCAGCCACCACATTTTGATGGACGGCTGGAGCAACGCACAGTTGCTGGCCGAAGTGATCCAGCACTACGCCGCCGGGCAATCGCTGCCGGCACCGACCGGGCAGTACCGCGATTATCTGAGCTGGTTGCAGCAGCAATCGGCCACCGGGGGCGAGCAGTTCTGGAAAGCGGCATTGGCGCCGCTGGAAGCACCGACGTTACTGGCCGAAGCCTTGCGACCTCCGGTGGGCACTGAGGGTAGTGAGGAATACCGCGTCACCCTCGACAGCCGCGCGACCCAGCGTCTGGCCGAGTTCGCCCGTCAGCAGAAAGTCACCCTCAACACCTTGCTGCAAGCGGCCTGGAGTCTTTTGCTGCAGCGCTACACCGGTCAGGATTGCGTCGTTTTCGGCGCCACGGTCGCCGGGCGTTCGGCGCCGCTGCCGGGGATCGAAGAGCAGCTCGGCCTGTTCATCAACACGCTGCCGCTGGTGTGCGCGATGACGCCGGATCAAACCGTCAACCAATGGCTGGGCGAGTTGCAAGGGCTGAACCTGGCCATGCGCGAGTTCGAGCATGTGCCGCTTTACGACATTCAGGGTTGGGCGGGGCAGCAGGGGTCGGCGCTGTTCGACAGCCTGCTGGTGTTCGAAAACTTCCCGGTGGCCGAGGCGCTGAAGCAGGGCGCACCGGCCGGGTTGTCGTTTGGCAACCTGCACAACCACGAGCGCACGCACTATCCGCTGACCTTGGGCATCGAACTCGGCGAAGGCCTGAGCCTGGACTTCAGCTACGACGCGGCACGGTTCAGTGCGGCGCAGGTCGCTGAGTTGTCGGCCAATTTGCAGCATCTGCTGACGCAATTGGTTGCGCTGCCGGACGCGGCACTCGGTGCGCTGGAACTGCTCGATGTCGCTGGCAAAGCCGTTGTGCTCGCGGTCAGCCAACCGGCCACGGTTCAGTTATCCACAACGCTTTTGGTCCACGAACAAATCGCGGCTCAGGCTGCCGCCACCCCTCAAACATTGGCATTGCAGGTCGACGGTCAGTCCCTGAGCTATGGCCAGTTGAACGCTCAGGCCAACCGCCTGGCCCATCGCCTGATCGACAACGGTGCCGGCCCCGGCAAGCGCGTCGGTCTTGCGCTGAACCGTGGCCCGCAACTGATCGTCAGCCTGCTGGCGGTGCTCAAAACCGGCGCGGCCTATGTGCCGCTGGACCCGAAATACCCGGCTGAACGCCTGGCGTACATGATCGACGACAGCCATCTCGACGTGCTGCTGTGCGAGTCCGGTTTGCTGGAAAATGTGCCCGGCGTGCTACGTCTCAGCCTCGACGACAACGCCGGCTACTCCGACAGCAATCCGCCAAACCATGCGGTCGCCGAAGACCTGGCCTACGTCATCTACACCTCCGGTTCCACCGGCCAACCCAAAGGCGTGGCCATCGCCCATGCCGCGCTGCGCGAGTTCTGCCAGACCGCCGCCGACTATTCGGTACTGTCGGCGTCGGACCGCGTATTGCAGTTTGCGACCTTCAGTTTCGATGGTTTCGTCGAGCAATGCTTCCCGGCGTTGTGCGTCGGCGCGGCGTTAATTATGCGCGGCGACGATGTGTGGGATGCCGGCCGCCTCGCCGCCGAAATCGTCCAGCAGGGCGTGACCGTGGCGGACTTGCCGGCGGCTTATTGGTACTTGCTGGCCCGGGAATGTGCGAGCGGTGTGGTGCGCAATCTCGGTGAGTTGCGCCAGGTTCACGTCGGCGGCGAAGCGATGTCGGTCGAAGGTCTGCGCTTGTGGCATCAAGCAGGTTTGAGTCATGTGCGTTTGCTCAACACCTACGGCCCGACCGAGGCGACGGTGGTGTCCAGCGTTCATGAATGCCGTCTGATCGATGCCAGCGACGCGTTCGGCATCCCGATCGGTCGAGCCATCGCGGGTCGGGCGCTGTACGTGCTGGACGCTGCCGGTCAACTGCTGCCCAACGGTGGCGTTGGCGAATTGTGCATCGGTGCCCCGGCCAGCCTGGCTCAAAGCTACTTCGACCGCCCGGCGCTGACCGCTGAACGTTTCCTGCCAGACCCTTTCGCCCGTGAACCGGGCGCGCGGCTGTACCGCAGCGGCGACTTGGCGCGCTACAACGCTGACGGGAATCTGGAATACGTCGGCCGCATCGACCATCAAGTGAAGATTCGCGGTTTCCGCATTGAAATGGGCGAGATCGAAGCCTGCCTGCAAGCCCGTGAGGACGTGGGCGAAGCGGCGGTCATCGCTCAGGACGGCACGCAACTGGTGGCGTATATCGTGGCCAACGGCGCGGTGGTTTCAGAAACGGAATATCTGGATGGCCTAAAAGCCGTCTTGCGTCAGTCGCTGCCGGAATACATGGTGCCGAATCACCTGATCCTGCTGGCCAAACTGCCGCTCAACAACAACGGCAAACTCGATCGCAGAGCCTTGCCGCGCGCTGAAGCTGGCGATGCACAACGTGACTTCGTAGCCCCGGCCGAAGGGCTGGAAACGCAACTCGCGCAGATCTGGCAGGAAGTGTTGCAGGTCGAACGCGTGGGCCGTGACGACAACTTCTTCGAGCTGGGCGGGCACTCGTTGCTGGTGCTTCAGGTGATCTCTCGCGTGCGTCAGCAGTTGCAGCTCGAACTGTCTGTGAGCAGCCTGTTCTCCGCCGCCAATCTGGCGGAATTTTCCGAGCGTGCAGCACTGGCGAATGTCAGCGGCCAACCGGTCCTGCTACGTGCAACAGACGATCAGCCACAAATTCTGTCGTACGCCCAGCAGCGTCAATGGATTCTCTGGCAACTGGACCCACAAAGCTCGGCCTACAACATTCCCGCCGCGCTGCGCCTCAAGGGCTCGCTGAACCGCGAAGCCCTGCGCGAAGCCTTCACTCAATTGCAGGCCCGTCACCAGACCCTGCGCACAACCTTTGAGCAGGACGGCCAGCAGGCGCGTTCGGTGCTGCACGACAATCTGGCGCTGCAACTGGATGAGCGCACGCTCGATCAGTCGTCGATCGACAATGCCGTAGCCGAAGAAATCTCCCGGCCGTTCGACCTGCGCAACGGTCCGCTGTGGCGCGTGTTGCTGCTGCAAGTGAACACCGACGAACACGTGCTGGTGCTCACCGTGCACCACATCGCCGCCGATGGCTGGTCGATGCAGGTCATGGTCGATGAGTTCAGCGCGCTGTATCAGGCCGCCGTCGAAGGTAACGCCGCCAACCTCAACAGCCTGCCGGTGAACTACAGCGACTACGCCCGTTGGCAGCGTGACTGGCTGGAGGCCGGGGAGGGCGCACGCCAACTGACGTGGTGCAGCGAGCAACTGGCTGGCAGCCATACACCGCTTGAATTGCCGAGCGAACTGACCCGGCCGGCCCGTCGTACCGAGCGCGGCGCCAGTCTGGCGCTGAACGTTGACCGCGAATTGCTCGCCGGTTTGCGTCAACGTGCCCAGGAACAACAGGTGACGTTGTTCATGCTGTTGCTGGCGAGTTTCCAGACGTTGCTGCATCGCCAGAGCGGGCAGCCCCGCATCAGCGTCGGTGTGCCGAGTGCCGGTCGTTCGCGCCTGGAAACCGAAGGCCTGATCGGCTTCTTCATCAACACTCAAGTGCTGCGTGCGGAGATCGATGGGCAGCAGTCCTTCAGCACCTTGCTGCAACAGGTCAAGCGGGTTGCATTGGGAGCTCAAGCGAATCAGGACTTGCCATTCGAGCAATTGGTCGACGCCTTGCAGCCGGATCGCAGCCTCAATCACAGCCCATTGTTCCAGGTGCTCTACAACCATCAGCAGCAGTTGGGTGCGAGCGTCGAGCGCAGCGTCGCCGACTTGCAGGTTGAGCGTCTGCACTGGCAGCAACACACCACGCAATTCGATCTGGTGCTCGACACTCAAGAGCAGGGCGAAGCGCTGGATGCCAGCCTGACCTACGCCACGGATCTGTACGACGAGGCGTCGATGAACCGCCTCGCCGAGCAGTGGCTGAACCTGCTGCGAGCGGTGGTCGCCGATCCGCAGCAGCGCGTCGCCGAACTGCCGTTGCTGCAAGCGCCGCAATGCGATGCGTTGATCCAGCACTGGAACCCGACGTTCCAGGCGCAACCGCCGTCGCCAACCTTGCACCACTTGTTTGAAGCCCAGGCTGCCGAACGACCGAACGCAATCGCGCTGGCCTATGAAGGCGAGCAACTGACCTACGCCGCGCTCAACGCTCAGGCCAATCGACTGGCGCGCAAACTGCGCGAGCAGGGCGTCGGCCCGGAGGTGCGCGTCGGCATCGCCACCGAGCGAGCGATGCCGTTGGTGGTTGGGTTGCTGGCGATTCTCAAGGCCGGTGGCGCCTATGTGCCGCTCGATCCGCAATACCCGGCCGAGCGCCTGAGCTACATGATCGAAGACAGCGGCATCACGCTGCTGCTGACCCAACAACACCTGATCGATGGCTTGCCGGCCCGCGACGGCGTGCAAGTGCTGAGCCTGGAGTCGTTGCAACTGGATGCCTTCAGCGCCGACAACCTGCCAGCGCTGGCAATCCCGGACAACCTCGCCTACGTGATCTACACCTCCGGTTCCACTGGCCGGCCTAAAGGCGCATTGCTCAGTCATGGCAACGTCGGGCGTTTGCTCACGGCGACCGCTGCCGAGTTCAACTTCGGCCCGGATGATGTCTGGACGCTGTTCCATTCCTACGCCTTCGATTTCTCGGTGTGGGAACTGTTCGGTTCGCTGTGCACCGGCGGGCGCTTGGTGATCGTGCCGTATTACATCAGCCGCGAGCCGCAAGAATTCCACCGCTTGCTCTGTGATGAAGGCGTGACGGTGTTGAACCAGACCCCGACCGCGTTCCGCCAGTTGTTGCCGATTGCTTGCGCCAGCGAACGAAGCATGTCGCTGCGTCAGGTGATTTTCGGCGGTGAAACGTTGGAAGTCGCGAGCCTGCGTCCATGGTTCGAGCGCTTCGGCGACCAACAGCCAACCCTGGTCAACATGTACGGCATCACCGAAACCACGGTGCACGTGACCTACCGCGCCATCCGCCTGGCCGACCTCGACGGCAAGGCCCAAAGCCCGATTGGCCTGCCGATCCGCGACCTGCGCTGGTACCTGCTCGACAGCCAGTTGCAACCGGTGCCGGTGGGCGTGGCGGGCGAGTTGTACATCGCCGGCGCTGGTTTGGCCCGTGGTTATCACGGGCGTTTCGGCCTGACTGCCGAGCGCTTCGTGCCGAGCCCGTTCGATGCGTCGCAACGCCTCTATCGCAGCGGCGACCTGGCGCGTCAGCGTGCCGACGGCAGCATCGATTACCTTGGCCGGATCGACCAGCAAGTGAAGATCCGTGGCTTCCGCATCGAACTGGGTGAAATCGAAGCCGCGCTGCTGGCGCAACCGGGCGTGCGCCAAGCGGTGTTGAGCGTGCATTCGAGCGACGGCGGCGCGCAGCTGTGCGCCTACGTCGTGGCCGAGCACACCCCGCATGACCCGATCGCCTGGCGCGACAACCTGCGCGCCGCGCTCAAGGTTGAGCTGCCGGACTACATGGTGCCGAGCCACTGGTTGCTGCTGGATGCCTTGCCGCTGACCGGAAACGGCAAGCTCGACCGCAAGGCTTTGCCAGTGCCTGACGCGCAGGAATGGCAACGCCCGTTCGAAGCCCCCGAGGGCGACCTCGAACGGCAATTGGCAGACATCTGGGCCAGCGTGCTGGGCGTGGCGCAGATCGGCCGGCGCGACAACTTCTTTGAATTGGGCGGGCATTCGCTACTCGCCGCCCAGGCCAGTGCCCGCGTGGAACTGGAACTGGGCATCGAGCTGCCGCTACGCGCGCTGTTCGAATCCACCGACCTTCAGGCTTATGCCGCCATGGCCGGGCAACACGCCCCGGCTGACAACGATGCACGTCTTGATGCGCTTGAGTCGCTTCTCGACGAGATGGAGATCAACTGATGGAACACACCACTGCCCAGCGTATCGCCACCCGCTTCGCCGGCCTGCCTGCCGACAAGCGCCGCGAGTTTCTGCAACGCATGCAAGAGCAGGGCGTGAGCTTCGGTCAACTGCCGATTCCACCCGCTGCCGAGCCGCAAGCGACGTTTGAACTGTCGTATGCGCAGCAGCGCCAATGGTTTCTCTGGCAGCTTGATCCACAAGGCTCGGCGTACAACATTCCAGCCACCCTGCGTTTGCACGGGCCGCTGAATGTCGCGGCGTTGCAGCAGAGTTTTGACGTGCTGCTGGAGCGGCATCAGAGTTTGCGTAGCCGTTTCGTCGAGGATGACGGTCAGGTGATGCAGACACTGGCCGGGTTCACTTCGCTGCCGATCGAACAGATCGACCTGCGCGATGAACCTCAGGAGCAGCGTCTCGATCTGGCCATGAAAACGGTCGAGCAGGACATCGCCCGGCCGTTCGATCTGCAGCACGGTCCGCTGCTGCGGGTCAGCCTGTTGCAGCTCGACGCCGAAGACCATGTGCTGTTGCTGACCTTGCACCACATCGTCACCGATGGCTGGTCGATGGGTGTGTTGGTGGAGGAGTTTTCCCGGCTCTATGCCGCGCATTGCCAAGGGCAAAACGCAGCGCTGGAAGCGTTGCCAATCCAGTATTCCGATTACGCCCTGTGGCAGCGCCGCTGGATGGAAGCGGGCGAGCTGGAGCGTCAACTCAACTGGTGGCGCGAAACACTGGGCAGCGAACAACCGCTGCTGGAATTGCCGACTGATCGCCCACGCCCGGCACAACCGAGCCAGCGCGGTGCGCGTCTGGATTTCGCCCTCGATGCGACCTTGGCCAGCGGTTTGATGAGCCTGGCCAAACAGCGCGGCGTCACGCCGTTCATGCTGTTGCTGGCGAGTTTCCAGGCCTTGCTCTATCGCTACAGCGGTCAGTCCGACCTGCGCGTCGGCGTGCCGATTGCCAACCGCAATCGTGCGGAAACCCGTGGCCTGATCGGCTTCTTCGTCAACACCCAGGTGATGCGTGCTGAACTGGATGGACGTCTGCCATTCAGCCAGTTGCTCGACCAGACCCGCGCTGCTTCGCTGGATGCTCAGGATTATCAGGACTTGCCGTTCGAGCGTCTGGTGCAAGCCCTGCAAGGTGAACGCAGCCTCAGCCACAGCCCGCTGTTCCAGGTGATGTTCAACCACCAGCAAGCCAAACCTGCGGCGGTCAGCGGTTTGCTCGCAGGGTTGCGCGTCGAGGCGCTGAACGCCACGGCGCATACCACGCAATTCGATTTGCAACTGGACACGCAGGAAGAGGGCGACAAGCTGTTCGCAAGCCTGACGTACGCCACCGATTTGTTCGATGCTGAACGCATCGAGCATTTAGCGCGTCATTGGCGGAATTTGTTGGCCGGTGTGCTGGCGAACCCGCAGTGCCCGCTAGCCGAGTTGCCATTGCTGGAGGCCGACGAGCGTCTGCGCATCCTCGACGACCTCAACGACACAGCTCAAATCTATCCGGGCGAAGTCTGCGTGCAGCGGCATTTTGAAGCGCGCGCGATTGAAAACGGTGAGGCGACAGCGCTGGTGTTCCAGGGTCAGAGCCTGAGTTACGCCGAGCTGAATTTGCGTGCCAACCGTCTGGCCCACCATTTGCGCGCCCAGGGTGTCGGCCCGGAAGTGCTGGTGGGCATTGCCTGCGACCGCTCGTTTGAAATGGTCGTCGGCCTGTTGGCGATTCTCAAGGCCGGTGGCGCTTATGTGCCGCTGGACCCGGAGTACCCGATTGATCGCCTGAGCTACATGATCGAAGACAGCGGCATTTCGCTGTTGCTGACTCAGGAACATCTGCTGGCGCAACTCCCGACCCCGGACAACGTGCGCACCTTGTGCCTGTACAGCGAAGCCGATTGGCTGAGCGATCTGCCGGGCACCGATCTATCAAACCTCGCTGTCGCAGAAAACCTTGCTTACGTGATTTACACCTCCGGTTCCACCGGCGAACCCAAGGGCGCGGGCAACCGTCATGTGGCGCTGCACAACCGTCTGGAGTGGATGCAGGAGGCCTACAACCTGCTGCCGAGCGACCGCGTGCTGCAAAAGACGCCGTTCAGTTTCGACGTGTCGGTGTGGGAGTTTTTCTGGCCGCTGATGAAGGGCGCCACGCTGGTCATCGCCGCCCCCGGCGAGCACCGCGATCCGCAACGTCTGGCCGCGTTGATCGTCGAACAGGCGATCACCACGCTGCACTTTGTGCCGTCGATGCTCTCGGCGTTTATCGGTGCCGACGAGGCGCTGGCCTGCACCTCGCTGCAACGGATCATTTGCAGCGGTGAAGCGCTGCCGATGGAACTGCAACGCCAAACCTTGCGCAGTCTGCCGCAAGCGAATTTGTACAACCTGTATGGCCCGACCGAAGCGGCCATCGACGTGACCCACTGGACCTGCGTGGAAGAGGGCCGCGACAGCGTGCCGATCGGCCGGCCAATCGCCAACCTGCGCACCTGCATCCTCGACAGCGAACTGCAACCGTTGCCGCTGGGCGCGGTGGGTGAGTTGTACCTGGGCGGTGTCGGTCTGGCTCGCGGTTATCACCGCCGTGGCGCGCTGACTGCGGAACGTTTCGTGGTCGACCCGTTCGGCAGCGGCGAGCGCCTGTACCGCACCGGTGACCTGGCGCGCTATCGCGCTGATGGCGCCATCGACTACTGCGGGCGTATCGACCACCAAGTGAAGATTCGAGGTTTGCGCATCGAACTGGGCGAAATCGAAGCGCGTCTACAAGAACATGCCGACGTGCAGGAAGCGGTGGTGCTGGCCCTCGATGGCCCGAGCGGCAAGCAACTGGTTGCGTACATCGTGCCGCAAGATCGAGCCTTGGTCAGCGCCGATGCCGAGCAGCAAGGCGCGTGGCGTGAAACCCTGAAAAGCCATCTGCTGGCGAGCCTGCCGGACTACATGGTGCCGACGCAGACCGTGCTGATCGAACAAATGCCGCTGAGCCCCAACGGCAAACTCGACCGCAAACGTCTGCCGGCGCCGACCGCACAGGTCAGCCAACGCGCGTTCGAAGCGCCACGCAGCGAACACGAACAAGTGCTGGCGCAGATCTGGCAAGACGTGTTGGGCGTGGAGCAGGTCGGGCGTCAGGACAATTTCTTTGAACTGGGCGGCGACTCGATCATTTCGATTCAAGTGGTCAGCCGTGCCCGTCGTGCAGGCCTGAGCCTGCAACCGCGCGACCTGTTCCAGCAGCAAACCTTGCAAGCACTGGCTGCCGTGGTCAAAGAACAAGCGGCGCCGCTGGCGCAACAAGGGCCGGTGGACGGCGTGCAAACACTCACGCCGATCCAGCGCTGGTTCTTCGACGAGCCGATTCCGCAACGCGCGCACTGGAACCAGGCGGTGCTGCTGGTGCCGCGTGAAACCCTCGAATTGCCGCGGCTGCAAGCGGCGCTGCAACGTCTGCTCAAGCAGCACGATGCGCTGCGTTTGCGCTTCAGTCAGGTCGATGGCCAATGGTCGGCGCGTTATGTCGGGGCCGACAGCTGTGATGTGATCGACATGCTCTGGACCGCCCGCGTGGCCAGCGATGCCTCGCTGGAATCGGTGTGCGACGAAGCCCAGCGCAGCCTCAGTCTGCAAGACGGTCCGCTGCTGCGCGTGGCGTTGATCGCCCAGGCGGATGGCTCGCAGCGGTTGCTGTTGGTGATCCACCACTTGGCGGTGGACGGTGTTTCCTGGCGGGTGTTACTGGAAGATTTGCAGGCCGCTTACCAAGGGCAAGAGCTGCCACCGAAGACCAGCGCTTTCCAGGCTTGGGCCGACAAACTCGATGCCTATGCACGTTCCGAAACTGCCGCTAGCGAATTGAACTGGTGGCAGGCGCAACTGAGCGCTGCCAATGATTCGCTGCCAGCCGCCAACGCTCAAGCCAGTCAGGCCGGGTATCTGCGCCAGGGCGTCAGCATCGGCCTGGACCGCGAGCAGACCCGCCAGTTGCTGCAACAGGCGCCAGCGATCTACCGCACTCAAGTCAACGACCTGCTGCTGACCGCTCTGGCCCGCACCCTTAGCCGCTGGACCGGCGATGCATCGGCTCTGATTCAGCTCGAAGGCCATGGCCGCGAAGAACTGTTCGACGACATCGACCTGACCCGCACGGTTGGCTGGTTCTCCAGCCTGTTCCCGGTACGCCTGACGCCGACCGCAGACCTTTCGGGTTCGATCAAGGCGATCAAGCAGCAACTACGCGAAATCCCCGGCAAAGGCATGGGCTACGGCCTGTTGCGCTACATGGGCGATGCTGCGACCCAAGCGGCGTTGGCCGCGTTGCCGCAAGCACGCGTGACGTTCAACTACCTCGGGCAGTTCGACCAGAGTTTTGCCGAAGACGCACTGTTCACCCCAGCTCGGGAATCCAGCGGCGCCGCGCAATCAGCTGACGCACCGTTGCCGAACTGGCTGTCGGTGGACGGTCAGGTCTATGGCGGTGAACTGAAACTCGACTGGACCTTCAGCCGCGAGTGCTTTGACCAGCGTGAAATCGAAGCGCTGGCCGCGGATTTCCGCAGTGAGTTGCTGGCGCTGATCGCTCATTGCCTGAGCGATGGCGCGGGCGGCGTGACCCCGGCGGACTTCCCGTTGGCGCGTCTGACTCAGGCGCAACTCGACGGTCTGCCGGTGTCACCGGCGCAGATCGAGGACCTGTATCCGCTGTCGCCGATGCAGGCCGGTTTGCTGTTCCACAGCCTGTACGAGTCGGAGTCCGGCGCCTACGTGAACCAACTCAGCGTCGAAGCCCGTGGCCTCGATGCCGAACGGCTGGGCCGCGCGTGGCAAGCGGTGCTCGACACCCATCCGATCCTGCGCAGCAGTTTCCACTTCCCCGACGGCTTCGAAGCGCCGGTGCAGTTGGTGCATCGTCATCTGCAATTGCCGATGACCTGCCTCGACTGGCGCAGCCGCAACGATCAGGCCGAAGCGTTGGTGCAGCTGATCGACAGCGAACGCTTGCAGCTCGACTCGACCCGGGCGCCGTTGATGCGTTTGACCCTGGTGCGACTCGACGATGAGCGTCAGCAACTGATCTACACCCACCATCACTTGTTGCTCGATGGCTGGAGTAACTCACTGCTGTTGAGCGAAGTCCTGCAGCGTTATGCCGGGCAGGACGTGCAGGCACCGACCGGGCGTTTTGCCGATTACATTGGCTGGCTGCAACGTCAGGATGCTCATGCCGATGAGATCTTCTGGCGCGAGCAACTGGCGGTCCTCGACAACCCAACCCTACTGGCCCAGAGCCTGGCCCATGGCGACAGTAAAAACCTGTCGACGGCGGAATTCGCCGACCACCGTCAGACCTTCGATATCGCCACCAGCAAACGCTTCAGCGAGTTTGCCCGTCAGCAAAAGGTCACCCTCAACACCTTGGTCCAAGGTGCCTGGGCACTCTTGCTGCAACGCTACAGCGGTCAACGCAGCGTGGCGTTTGGCGCCACGGTGGCGGGGCGGCCGGTGGACTTGCCGGGGGCTGAAAGTCAACTCGGCCTGTTCATCAACACCTTGCCGGTGATCATCAGCCCGGACGCCGTTGAAAGCGTCGGCCAGTGGCTGACCCGCTTGCAGGCGCAGAACCTGGAACTGCGTGAGCATGAATTCACCGCATTGGGTGACATTCAGCGTTGGGCCGGGCGCGCCGGTGAGCCGCTGTTCGACAGCCTGCTGGTGTTCGAAAACTTCCCGGTGGCCAAAGCGCTGCAACAAGGTGCGCCGGCCGGGTTGAGTTTCTCCATCCCGCAGAACCATGAACGCACCAACTTCCCGCTGACACTGGCGGCCACTGCCGAAAGCCTGCTCAGCCTGAACTGGAGCTACCAGTGCGCCCACTTCAGCGCCGACGCCATCGCCCGCATGAGCGAGCATTTGGCCGCGCTGCTGGCGGCGATGGTCGCCGCGCCGCAGGCTGCATTGAGTGAACTGGACCTGCTGACCGCGCCGGAGCGCGCGCAACAATTGGTCGAGTGGAATCCCGCATTCACCGCGACGGAAAACCCGCTCTGCGTGCATCAGTTGATCGAGGCTCAGGCCGTTGCTCGCCCGGACGCCACGGCGCTGATCTTCAACGACCTGGAACTGAGCTTCGACCAACTCAACCGCCGCGCCAACCAATTGGCCCACCGCTTGCGCGCACTGGGCATCGGCCCGGAAGTGCGGGTCGGCCTCGCGATGCAGCGTTCGCCGGAAATGATCATTGGCTTGCTGGCGATCCTTAAGGCCGGCGGCGCCTACGTGCCGCTGGACCCGGCGTATCCGGCCGAGCGCCTGCATTATTTGATGGAAGACAGCGGCATTTCGCTGCTGATCAGCCAATCGTGGCTGCGAGAAAAACTGCCACTGCCGGAAGGCTTATCGGTGCTGGAAATCGACCGCGAGCCGCTGGAATTCATGGCGGACACCAACCCGGTCAACCTCACCTGCGGCGAAAACCTCGCGTACCTGATTTACACCTCGGGCTCCACCGGACGACCGAAAGGCGTCAGCGTGGCCCTTGGTCCGCTGGCCATGCATTGCCTGTCGATCGGCGAGTTGTACGGCATGACCCCGGACGATCGCGAGCTGCAATTTGCCTCGATCAGCTTCGACGGCGCCCACGAGCGTTGGCTGACGCCGCTGGTGTTCGGTTCGGCAGTGATGCCCCGCGACGACGAGTTGTGGAGCGTGGAGCGCACCTGCGCCGAGATCGAAAAGCACGGCATCACCATCGCCTGCTTCACCCCGAGCTACCTGGCGCAGATCGCCGATTTCATGGGCGAAGCGGGGCGTGATCTGCCGATCCGCTCTTACACCCCGTGCGGCGAAGGCATGGCTAAACATGCGTTCGATGAAGTCCAGCAGGTGCTGCAACCGAAGCGCCTGATCAACGGCTACGGCCCGACCGAAACGGTGATCACGCCGCTGATCTGGCTGGCGTACCCGGACACCGAATTCGACTCGGCGTTCATGCCCATTGGCCGGCCGGTCGGTAACCGCAGCGCCTATATTCTGGATGGCGGTTTGCAGCCATTGCCGGTTGGCGTGGCGGGCGAGTTGTACCTGGGCGGCGAGGGCGTCGCGCGGGGTTACCATCAACGTCCGGACCTGACGGCTGAACGCTTTGTGCCGGATCCGTTCGTGCCGGGCGCACGTTTGTACCGCAGTGGCGACCTCGCGCGGTTCCGTGCCGACGGTGTCGTTGAATACCTCGGTCGTATCGACCAGCAAGTGAAGATTCGCGGGTTCCGTATCGAGCTCGGTGAAATCGAAGCCTGCCTGCTGGAACACGAAGGCGTGCGTGAAGCCTTCGTGATCGATCGCGATGGGCCGGTGAGCCGCCAGTTGGTTGGCTACGTGGTGCCCCGCGACCCGCTCGCCGACGAGCACGATTTGCGTGAAGCGCTGACCCTGCACCTGCGCAGCCGTCTGCCGGCGCACATGCTGCCGGCGCATTTGATGTGCCTGGCCGCGTTGCCGCTGACGCCGAACGGCAAGCTTGATCGCCAAGGCCTGCCAGCGCCTGAAGCCACTCGGCAGAACCACGATCAAGTGGCTGCCGCGTCGCCGGCCGAAGCGTTGCTGGTGGAGATCTGGCAGCAACTGCTGGGGCTGGAGTCGGTGGGCGTCACCGAGAACTTCTTCGAGCTCGGCGGTGACTCGATCATCTCGCTGCAAGCGGTGAGTCGTGCCGGGCAGCGCGGGCTGGTGTTCAGTCCGAAGCAACTGTTCGAGCAGCAGACCATTCGGGCACTCGCTGCGGTAGCGACCAGCCGCGAAGCGGCGTTGGTTGAAGCGCCGAAAGTCCCTGCTTTTGCGTTGGTGCCGCACATCGACATCGCCGCCCGTGAAGGGCTGCAAGATCTCTATCCGCTGTCGCCGATGCAGCAAGGCATGCTGTTCCATTGCCTCGATTCACCGGAGCTGAACCCCTACGTCAACCAGTTGAGCGTAGCGGTGGACGGTTTGCAGGTGCCGCGTTTCCGCGCGGCGTGGCAGACGCTGGTCCAGCGGCATGAAGTGCTGCGCGCGGCGTTCCGCTGGCGTGATGGCTTGGCCGATCCGCTGCAAGCGGTGTTCGCCGACGTCGAGTTGCCGATCGAAGAGCTCGATTGGCGTGACCGCAGCGACACCGAGCAGGCGCTGAGCGAACTGGCGGCTGCGGAACAGGCCAAAGGCTTCGACCTGAGCTGCCCGCCGTTGATGCGTTTCATCCTGGTGCACCTGGGTGATGACCGTTACCAGATGATCTGGATCTACCATCACCTGTTGCTGGATGGCTGGAGCGCCTCGCGCCTGTTGGGCGACATGTTGCGCCTGTACCACAACGACAGCCTGCCGACCCTGACCGGTCGTTACGCCGACTACATCGCCTGGCTGCAACGTCAGGATGGTGCGCAGGCGCAAGGGTTCTGGCGCGAGCGCCTGGCGTTGCTCGAGGAACCGACCATTCTGGCCAAGGCTTCCGGTGCGACAGGCTCCGGTCACGGCGTGATGTACAGCAACCTCGACGCCGAAGCGACGCGCAAACTGCACAGCTTCGCCAAGCGTCAGCGCGTGACCCTCAACACACTGGTGCAAGGCGCGTGGCTGTTGCTGCTGCAACGCCACAGCGGCCAGCGCAGTGTCGCGTTCGGCGCCACGGTGGCGGGGCGTCCGACCGGGTTGGCCGGCGCGCAGGACATGCTCGGCCTGTTCATCAATACCTTGCCGGTCATTCAGACGCTTGATCCGCAACAACCGTTGGGCGAGTGGCTGCGCGACTTGCAGGATTACAACCTGATGGTGCGCGACTACGAGCACACGCCGTTGTCGGACATTCAACGCTGGGCCGGGCAGGGTGGTCAGGGCTTGTTCGACAGCATCATCGTATTCGAAAACCATCCGGTGGACCGCGCCTTGAAAGGGGGCGAGGAAGGTGAGCTGCGCTTTGCCGAAGTCGGCAGTGGCGGGGTGACCAACTTCCCGATGGACTTGATGGTCAGCGCCAACGAAGAAGGCCTGGAAGTCGAATACCTGTTCCTGCGTGATCGCTTCAGTGAAGTGGAAGTTGAGCGGATTCGTGCGCAGCTCGAAGGTTTGTTGCGTGCGTTGCCGGAGGATGCCACGCGTCTGCTTGGCAACATTGGCTTGCCTGAAGCACTGATCAGCCTGCCGCAAGTTTCTGAAGGCAACGCCGATTTGCTGCACGCGTTCAATCAGCATGTACGCACGCAACCGGAGAAAATCGCCTTGATCTGCGAGGATCGGGAAGTCAGTTATGCCGAGCTTGAGGCACAGGCCAATGGGTTGGCGCAGCAACTGATCGGTCGCGGCATCGGGCCGGAAAGTCTGGTGGCGGTGGCGTTGCCGCGTTCCGAACGCACCATCGTTGCGTTCCTCGCGGTGCTTAAAGCAGGGGCGGCGTATCTGCCTTTGGACCTCGCGTACCCGGCTGAGCGGCTGGCTTATATGTTGAGCGATTCGGCGGCCAGCCTGTTGCTTTGCGACAGTGATCTGGGCGAACGGCTGACCCTGGCCGACAGTCCACCGCGTCTGCTGCTCGATCAGTTGGCCGTTGCTGGCAACACCGAATGCCCGGTTTCCCAACCGCTGCCGGGGCATCTGTCGTACCTGATTTACACCTCCGGTTCCACCGGCCAGCCTAAAGGTGTGGCGGTGGCGCGTGGACCGATTGCCCGGCATTGCCGCGGCATCATCGAGCTCTACGAACTGGCGCCGCGCAGCCGCGAATTGCACTTTATGTCGTTCGCCTTCGACGGTGCTCAGGAGCGCTGGCTGAGCGTGCTGTTGGCTGGCGGCAGCCTGGTGATCCGCGATGACAGTTTGTGGACGCCGGAGCAAACCCTGGAAGTGTTGCAGCGTCACGCCGTCACCGTGGCCTGCTTCCCGCCGGCGTACCTGCAACAGATGGCCGAGGTGGCTGAACGTCTGGGCAATCCACCGGCGGTCGAGGTGTATTGCTTTGGCGGTGATGCGGTGCCGGAGGCCAGTTTCGAGCAGGTCAAACGGGCGCTGCGTCCGCAGCGTCTGGTCAACGGTTACGGCCCGACCGAAACCGTGGTCACGCCGCTGCTGTGGCGTGCCGAGGTCAGCGAAACCTGCGACGCGGCGTATGCGCCGATTGGTCGTGGTGTGGCCGGGCGTGGGTTGTACGTGCTGGATGCTGACCTCAATCCGTTGCCGGTCGGTGTCAGCGGCGAGTTATACCTGGGCGGCGAATGCCTGGCGCGCGGTTACCACCAGCGTCCCGGCATGAGCGCCGAGCGTTTCATCCCCGATCCGTTCGAGGCCGGTGGCCGCATGTACCGTACCGGCGACCTGGTGCGCCAACGTGAATGCGGGTTGATCGACTACCTGGGGCGACTCGACCAGCAAGTGAAGATCCGTGGTTTCCGTATCGAACTGGGCGAAATCGAAGCCCGTCTGCGCGACTGCGCCGGGGTGCAGGATGCCGCCGTGGTGGTGCACGACACGCCGACCGGCAAGCAATTGGTGGGTTATGTGGTGGCGGCCGGTGCAGTCGGGCTGGACCGTCGCTTGAAGTCTGAACTGCAAGCGCAACTGCCGGACTACATGGTGCCGGCGCGAATCTTGGTGCTGGAGCGTTTCCCGCTGTCAGCCAACGGCAAGCTCGACCGTCGCGCGCTGCCTACACCTGAATGGGCGCTCGGCGGTTATCGTGCGCCGCGCAACGCGCTGGAGCAGGCGCTGACCGCGATCTGGCAAGACGTGCTCGGCGTGCCGCAAGTGGGCATCGACGATAACTTCTTCGAACTGGGCGGCGACTCGTTGCAGGTGCTCAAAGTCATTTCGCGGGTAAGCAGTCAGCCGCAACTGGGCTTTGAATTGAAGCTGCGGGATCTGATGCAGAAGCCGTGCATCGCCGAACTCAGTGGCTATCAGGCTGCCGAACCGGCGTCTGCGCCGGACCCGTTGCTGGCGCTCAATGCGCGAATCCCGAACGTGCCGGCGCTGTTCTGCCTGCACGCCGGTTTCGGCACGGTGTTCGACTACGAACCGCTGGCCCGTCGACTGGAAGGCCGGCGCACGGTGTACGGCCTGCAATGCCGGATGCTGCTTGACCCGCAATGGCAGGACGAGTCACTGCTGGCCATGGCTCAAGCCTATGCGCAACGGATTCGCAGTCAGCAGGCCAAGGGGCCGTATTACTTGCTGGGCTGGTCGTTGGGCGGAGCGTTGACGCAACTGGTTGCTCACGAACTGGAAACCCAGGGTGAGACGGTCGCGTTTGCCGGGCTGGTCGACAGCTACGTGGCGGGCACCGCAGAAGCGGGGGACTGGCGCGAGGACCTGGGCGACTTCCTGAAATTTGTGCTCGGTCTGCCGGCCGATGAGGCTCAAGCGCTGACTGCGCTGAAAGCCGCTGACTTGAATGAGCGCGAAGGTTCCACGGCGGTGATCGAGGCGGCCATGCACGGTTCCAATGAACAAGCTGCGTTGGGCGTGGGGGAACTCACGCAGATCTTCGCCACCGGCTCACGCCTCAAGCAACTGGCGCTGGCGCATCGGCAACTGCCGGCGATTCAGATTAAGGCGCATCGCTGGTGGGTGGCCGAACGCGACGATGAACGTCGGGTGTTTGAGGCCCAGGTCGGTAGCCATGGTGTAGATCGCTTGTTGGCGGGCGGGCACTACGAACTGCTGCGCGGTGATGAGTTGCTGGATGAGCTTGAAGACCTGTTGGAACGCCGATTGGCAATCGCATAAACGGGAGCACCACGGTCCCCTGTAGGAGCTGTCGAGTGAAACGAGGCTGCGATCTTTCGATCTTGTTTTTTAAGATCAAGATCAAAAGATCGCAGCCTCGTTTCACTCGACAGCTCCTACACAAGCGTCGTTCGTATCAGGATTTTGTATTGACCTCTTTGTGTAGAAGGATTCGTCCCATGGCTGTGTTGCCAGAACTTGAAGCATTTCTAGAACTCGCCGAGTTCGGCCGGATGACCGGCAAGAGTCGCGCGATGCATGAACAGTCGCCGCAACAGGCGCGGATCGATTTCGAAGCGTCGTCGGGGTTTCTCGATGTGCCGCTGGACAGCGTTGCCTGCGAAGACTTCACCCTCGCCGCGCGAGATGGCCACAGCCTGTCGGCAAGGGTGTATCGCGATGGGCAAACGGTCGATGGGCTGCAACCGGTGGTGTTGTATTTTCATGGCGGCGGCTATGTGGTCGGCAGCCTCGATTCCCATGATGCGCTGTGCCGGCGGCTGGCCTCCCAAGGCGGATTTGCCTTGTTGACGGTGGATTATCGACTGGCGCCGGAATGGCGGTTCCCGACGCCGGTGCAAGATGCCTGCGATGCGGGGAACTGGCTGGTGCGCGAGGGCGCGGCACATGGCCTGGACGCAACGCGAGTGGCCGTGGCCGGTGACAGCGTGGGTGCGACGCTGGCGACAGTGTTGTCGATCATGGCGGTGCGTGAACCTGAGGAACTGGCGTTGAAACCGAAGGCGCAATTGCTGGTGTACCCGGTGACGGATGCCACGACCAAGCGCGCCTCGCATCGGGACTTTGCAGAAGGGTACTTGCTGGAGACGCCGACGCTGGATTGGTTCTATGCGCATTACTGGCGTACGCCAGAGGATCTGGCTGATTGGCGCTGCTCGCCGTTGCTGGCGGAGGATCTGTCAGGCGTGGCGCCAGCACTGGTGTACTTGGCCGGGCATGATCCGTTGCATGACGAAGGGTTGGCGTATGCCGAGCGGCTGCGTGCTGCCGGGAATGAGGTGACGTTGCTGGAACAGCCTGGAATGACCCATGACTTTTTGCGTATGGCGGGGTTGTTGGGAGAGGTTGAGGGGATTCATGCGGAAGTGGCGGAGTGGGTGCGTTCGCGGCTTTGATCTGAAGTCTGGCTCAGATCGTTAAACGTCGTTTGATCGCGCTTGTTTAATTCCCCGCAGCGTTACTTCATGAAAGCTACAACGCCTTGCGTCGTTGCCTACAGTTACGCCAGAATCCGCCGGCTTGTGCGCCTTGGGGCTGCTCGGTAACTTGGTTCCCGTCACTGATTGTCAGTGATTGGGTTTAGTAGCCCGGCTAAGGTAATTGCGGTCGCATGAGCATCATCAGTCAGGTTTCCGCCTGCGCTTGATGGTAGCTGTGCGCATGGCGTCCTCGGACGCGCCGGTTTTTGCTTACCTTTCCGGTCTACTAACTTGCGCACAGCTGCCACCCTTTCGTGTAGTAGCGAGATGGTTGCGGCCCAACTACCAAAGGGAAGCATCTATGTTCAAACCGACACCGAATCCGCCGGACACCGATCCGGCATCCCCGTACGAAAGCCCCGATTCAAAAAAACTCCACGAAGCCGCCGACCGCGCCCTCGATTACCACCTCAACGCTGCCGCTTTCATCAACGCCACCCCACGCAAACTCAGCACCATGTTCATCGTCAACCCGCAGCTCGATACCGAAACCCTGCTGGCCCATGCGTGCGAGTCGCTGGCATCGGCCAATGTCATGGCCATGGATCTGGCGGACCATATGGATGGGCCAAGTCGAAATTCCCTGCTGGGCATTGCGCAAGTCATCATGCTGGGGGAGCTGGCGGTGAACCGGGCGCTGGATAGGCTTGATCCGTCTGACTAGTTACTGCCGGGTTTTTGTGTTTGATCAGTGGGATCTCTGGAGGGGCGACTACCTATATCGCGAGCAAGCTCGCTCCCACAATTGATCTAGGTCGTGCGTAGGTGTTGTATCCACCCAAGATCCACTGTGGGAGCGAGCTTGCTCGCGATATAGGCATCACAGTCGACACAAATCTCACAGCCATAAAAAATGCCCGTATCTCACGACACGGGCATTTTTCATTTCAGCTCAGCAACTCAGAAATCATACTTCGCGGTGAGTTGCAGGTTACGTGGCTCGCCGTAGAGCGTGGTATCGAAGTTGCCCAGGCCCGTCAGGTACGTCTTGTCGAATACGTTTTTGGCATTGACGGTGAAGCTCAGGTGTTCGTCGACCTGGTAACGGGTCATCAGGTCCACGAGGGTGTAGCCGCCTTGCTTGATCTGGGTGTAGTCGCCCACGGTAGGGCTGTAGATCTTGCCGTAGAAAGCGCTCTGCCAGCTGACGCCGCCACCGACGGTGAACTTGTTCAGGATGCCTGGCAGACGGTAGGTCGTGAACGTACGCACGAGGTGTTCCGGCCGGGTAGTGGACAGCGGGTATCCGAAGATGCGTTGCTCATCCTGGTCACGGGTACGGGCGTAGGTGTAGCCGGCGGACAGGTTCCAGCCTTCGGCCAGTTCACCCGCCAGTTCCAGTTCCACGCCTTTGGTGGTAGCGCCGTCGATGGCTTTGTAAATGCCTTCGTTGGTGACCGGGTTGGTGCCGATCGATTCGGCGACATTGTCCTGCTCGATGCGGAAGAAGGCCAGGCTGGCGTTCAGTTTGCCTTCAAAGTAAGCCGCTTTCAGACCGGTTTCGTAGGCGTTGCCTTCCACCGGTTCCAGGGTCGAGCCATTGGCGTCCTTATAGATTTGTGGCTGATAGATATTGGTGTAACTGGCGTAGGCCGAGTACGTATCGTTCAGGTCATAGACCACGCCGGCATACGGTGTGACGACGCCATGTTCCTTGTAGCTGGCGTGAGTGTCGCTCAGGGTGCCGCCCGGATAGTAGGAGTAATCCTCGTTGTACTTGAAGGTGCTCAAACGGCTGCCGAGGATGAACGACAGATCGTCGGTCGGACGGAGGCGGGTGGCCAGGTAAATACCGTTTTGGCTTTGGGTGCGTTCGTATTTGCCGTTTTTCGGGAACTCCTGTTTAGGCAGATTGCCTTCCCAGTCATAGATGCTGCCCGGGACCATTTCGAAGGCGCTGGTGTCGTATGTCGAGCCGGTCTGGCGCGAGTGCGATGCCATGACTCCGGCAACCACTTCGTGTTCGCGACCGCCGAGGGTGAACGGGCCGGAGACGTTTACGTCAGCGGTGTTCTGCACGCGATGACCTTCCCAGCGACCCCAGTAAAGGAACATGCCTTCACCGGTGGTGCGGTCCGGATTGCCGCCGCTGGCCGAGGCCAGTTGGGTGTCGTGATCGGTAGTTTTCTGGTCCAGGCTGACTTTGAGTTTCCAGTCATTGGCCAGCGCTTGTTCCAGCGAGGCGAAGTAAGTGGTGCTCTCGAAATCACGACGGCTCCAGTCGGCGCCTGGGTTGAAACTGCGAGAGAAGTCGGTACGGCCGCCATCGGAGAAGTACGTCGGGTTACCCGTCCAGGATGTACCGCGCGGGGTGGCGCTGGATTTGTCGATGCCGAAGGTCAGCAGGGTGTCGTCCGTGAGGTCGGCTTCGAGGATGCCGTAAAACAGGTCTTTTTTCTGGCTGTAATGATCCAGGTAAGAGTTGGCGTCCTGATAGGTGCTCACGAAGCGACCACGCACGTTGCCGGAATCGGTCAGCGAGCCGGAAATATCGCCTTCTGCGCGGTATTTATCCCACGAGCCGGCGGTGGCGCTGACCGAGGCCTTGAATTCCTTGGTCGGCTTCTTGCGGATCAGGTTGACCGTGGCGGAAGGGTCGCCGGTGCCGGTCATCAGGCCGGTAGCGCCTTTGATGACCTCGATATGGTCCAGGCTGGCAGTGTCGTCGCTGTTATTTGGGTTTTCACCGTAAACACCGTCGTAGATGGTGTTTACGCCATCGTACTGAAAGTTGGTAATGGCCTGGCCACGGGCGGAAAACTCGGTACGGTCGCTGTCGTACTTCTGCGACGAAATGCCGGGGGTATTGCGCAAGGCGTCGCCGACACTTTGTACACCGCGATCGTCCATTTGCTGACGCGTCACCACGGTCACCGATTGCGGGGTTTCGCGAATGGTCAGCGGCAGCTTGGTCGCGGTGGTGGTCGCGCCGGTGGTGTAGGAACCGGTGTCTTCAGTGGTCAGGCCCAGGGCCTGGCCGGAAATGGTGGTTGCGCCCAGTTGCAGGCTCGAGCCGCCGCCGGATACCAGTGTGACGGTATTACCGCTGATCTGGAACGAAATGCCGGTGCCTTTCAGCAGGGCGGCGAGGGCGTCGGACGGTTCCAGTGAACCGGACACCGCGCGGGACTTGATCCCTGCAACCTGATCCGGGCTGTAGAGGATTTGCAGGTTGGTCTGCATGCCCAGTTCGGTCAGCGCGTTGGAAAGCGATTGACCTGCAATGTTCACTTTCACAGGTGCAGCATTGGCCATCGAGCTCCCCAGCAAGGTGGCGGTCAGCAGTACGCTGGTGAACAGGGTGCGATGCAAAGTCGGGCGCTGTACGGCCAGCGCGAGAGGTGTGCGGCGTGTTTGAGGTCGCATTACTTACCTGAGCTCCTGAAAAAGTGTTGTGCAGAGTTTTTGTTAATAGGAATGATTATTAGACGCAGCACGAACGTAAAACCGGAAAGAAACCCGTTAAATAAATTTATGAAGGCCGCCGCAACGCGATCTATGTAGCAGCTGGCGAAGCCTGCGTTCGGCTGCGAAGCAGTCGTAAAACCAGAATCCGCGGTGCATCAGGAGACCTCGCGAGCTGAATTGGCGACTGCTGCGTCCGAACGCGGCCCGAACCGAACGCAGGCTTCGCCAGCTGCTACACAGACCTCGGTTTTCTGTTTCAGGCGGGGGCCAGTTCGGTGACGACCCGTCCGCTTTCCATGCGCACCAGTTGGTCCGCCACGTCGAAATAACGGTCATCGTGGGAGATCACGATGATGGTCTTGCCCAGACGCTTGAGGTCCGGCAGCAGCTCGGTGTAGAAGATCCGGCGGAAGGTCGGGTCCTGGTCGGCCGCCCATTCATCGAACACCAGCACCGGACGTTCCTCCAGCCAGGCATTGACCAGGGCCAGGCGTTTGCGCTGGCCGGTGGAGAGGTCGGTGGTGGTGAAGTTGCCGTCCTTGACGCTGACCTTGTGCGCGATTTCCAGCCGTTGCAGGTATTTGTTGGCGTCTTCGGGGATGTGCGTATCGCCCTGGACCACATCATCGAACAGGTAATAGTCAGCAAAAATCGTGGTGAACAACTGGCGATAGTCATCGCGGTTGGCGGCGTCGATCACTTCGCCATTGACGTGGATTGCACCCTGCTGCGGCGTATACAGGCCCAGCAGCAGTTTGATCAGCGTGGTCTTGCCGCAGCCGTTCTCACCGACAATAAAGGTGATGTCGCCTTGCTTGATCGTCAGGTTCACCGGCCCGAGCTGGAACGGTGCAGCGCCTTCGGCAGCCGGGAAGCTGAAACGTACATCGGCCAGTTTCAGTTCGTGCACCGCTCGCTTGACGTTGCCTTTATCGCTGAGCAGCAGATGAGGTTCCGGGGTGGAAAACTGCTCCGACAATTCGGCGATGCGGCGGAAGGCAATCTGCGCGCGGCTGACGATGGGCAGGGTGCTGATCAAATGCTCCAGCGGGCCTTTCATATAAAGCAACACCAGCACGAAGCCGCTCATCACGGTTTTGTCGGCACTCGGCCAAAAGGTTTGCAGCGCCAGGGCCAGGCCGATGACCACGAAGAACAGCATCGAGCCGAAGGTCTTGGCAATGACGAACGTATTGATCGAACGCACCTGGGTGTTGCAGATGAATTCCGCCGTAGCCTTGATGCCCGAGACGAACATACGCTGGCGGCGTGGACGATGAATGCGCAATTCCTTGGCGCCTTCGGCAATCGCGTTGTAGTGCTTTTGCAGCTCATCTTCGGCCTCCCGGGCGGCCATGAAACCCTGAACACCTTTGCTCTGGGCGTAGGCCTGAATCGCCGTGCCGATCAGGATCGCAGCGACCATGATCAGGAACATCGGCCACGACAGAATGGCCAGGTAGCCCATGCAACCCAGGGTCACGGTGACGGAAATCGCCAGCGGCGCGAAAGCGAAAGCGAAGTCGCTGATGGTGTCGACGTCGTGGGTCAGCACCGGAATCAGACGGTGGCTGCGATAGCGCTCGATTTGTTCGATCGGTGCCGACAGGACCTTTTCACCCAACTGTTTACGCAGCTTGGCGATGATGTGTTGGCCGACATAGTTGGTGCCGATGTCCGAGCAGATCGAACTGGCCAGTGCCAGCAGGCACAGACCGGCGAACAGGGCGACCACGCCCTGGGTCAGGCCGGTGTCCGAATGCAGGGCGTTGTTGATGGTCGCCAGCAATACCGTGACGCTCAGGCCGCCGACCATGCCCAGGAAAATGGATGCGGCGACGATGAGCCGAAAGGGTTTCAACAGGGCGAACAATTCGCCGATGGCGCCACGGGTAGGCTGGGTCATGGAAGACAGTTCCTTGGATCGTGAAGGCAGATACCCAGTAGAACGTCTGGTGGAAGGCTTAATTTAGAAGGGCGCCGACTGGCGGCGATCGCGACTCAAACACATGACCCTGTGGGAGCGAGCTTGCTCGCGATAGCGGACTGACAGTCGACATATCTATCGACTGTGATGCAGTCATCGCGAGCAAGCTCGCTCCCACAGGATTGGGGGTGTGTCTTAGAGGTCACGCACGATACGGAATCCCATCCAGTCGCCGCGCTCTTGTGGGTACTGGCTGTTGCGGTTGCCGGAGCGGGAGAACACCGGTGCTTCACCCCAGTCGTTGCCGCGAATCCGCACGGCTTCGCAAGTGGGCTCGACCCAGGCGCTGCCATCGGTGGGGGCACCGACGTAATCAGGGTGTTCGCAGTCTTCTACCCATTCGTAAACGTTGCCATGCATGTCGTACATGCCGAAGGCATTCGGCGGGTAGCTGCCCACTGGCGAGCTGTAGCTGTAACCGTCCGCCGGGCCATAGGTGTTGGCGTGCTTGGCGATGCTGTATTCCTTGCCCTCATCGAACGGGAAGGGGAACGGCCCTTTGCTGCCGCCACGCGCGGCATATTCGCGTTGGGCTTCGCTGACCATGTGGTACGTCTGCCCGGTCTTTTTCGACAGCCAGGCGACGTAGTTCTTCACGTCATCGAAGTTCATGCACACCGCCGGCTGACGCGGACTTTGCGGATAGCGCGGCTTGCTGGCGACGCACTCGCGACCCGGCCGGGTGTCGCCATTGGCGATGGTCACGCCACTCTCGCGCACGTAGCTGTCCCATTCACCGGCGGTGACCTGGAAGCGGCTCATGGCGAACGGCTTGGCGAAGGTCACCTCGTGCATCGGACTTTCATCAGGCTCGCGCCCGACTTCGTCGCCCGGCGTACCCATGGTGAAAGTGCCGGCCGGCAGCACGACCATTTCCGGGCAGTCCCGGCAGTCCTTGAACACCTTGCCCGGTTGCGCGGTTGCCGCGGCTTGCGCGGTAACAGGCAGCAGGCCGGCCATGAGGGCTGTCAGTGTGAGTGCCTTGAGCGGCAGGGTTAGCAGATATCGGTTCATGAATCATCTCGATTAAAGGAAATCACAGGCTCTTGCTCAATGCGGCCATGAAACGGTCGATATCGTTCTCGGTATTGAGCAGGCCGGGGGCGATGCGGATCACCGGGCCGACGTCGCGGTCCACCGAGTCGCAGACCACGCGGTTTTCCATCAGTTGGGCGGCGACTTTTTCACAGTCCCGATCCTTGATCCGGAAGAAGGTAAAACCGGCCGACAGGTCCGGGCTCTTTGGCGTCACCAGCTCGATCTGCGGGTGTTCCAGCAAGCGGTTTTTCGCATAGGTATTGAGCGCGTGGATGCGCGCCTGCACCTCGGCCTTGCCCAAGTCCAGGTGCAGCTTGAAAGCCTCATTCAGGGCCCAGCGATGCTCAAAGCTGTGATAGCCGCCGGGGGTCATGGTGGTTGAAAAAGTGGTGGCTTCGGAGAACGTCGGGATGGTCGGCGTCACGTCCTTGAGCTCGGTCGAACGGGCGCAGATGATCCCGGTACCGCGCGGGCCGAACATCCATTTGTGCGTGCCGGCGATGAAGAAATCGCAGTGCATGTCGGGGAAGTCGAGGTCCTCGACGCCGAAGCCATGGACGCCGTCGACCACATACAGGATGCGGTCCTTTTCTGCGCGGTTGCGGTTCTGCTCGTCCACCAGTTTGCCGATCTCGCTGATGGGCAGTTTCACGCCGCTGCCCGATTGCACCCACGTCATGCCGAGCACTCGGGTTTCGGGGCGAATGCCTTTGGCAATCGAGCCCAGCACTTCATCCACGGAAATGCTGTGGCTGTTCTCGAACAGCTGGAGCTTGCGAACCTTGACGCCGTCCTTTTGCTGGCGATATCCCAGCGCATAGTTCGTCGCGTAGTGTTCGTGTTCGCTGGTGAGGATTTCCTGATCAGGGCGCACATGAATACCGCCGTAAATCAGCGACAGGCCTTCGGTGGTGCTGCCGGTGAGGGCGATCTGCTCGGGCTTGGCCTTGAGGTAACGACCGGCCCAGACGCGCACTTCCTGCTCGCGCCTTTCGGTTTCCCCCAGGTCCCAGTCCATGGCCAGGCCAGGATTACGGTCGAGGTTGGCGCGGTGCAGGTCGATCGCTTCACGCACAGGTTTGGGGTGTGAGGTCACCAGAAAATTGGCGAAGTGCAGGTAGTCCGGGTCCTGATTGAACAGCTGGCGTAGTTGCGCCCATTTATCCTTGGGCAGCGGCGCCGGATGGGCGGCCAGCGCCGGCAGGTTCACGGCTGCGCCCAAGGGCAGGCCGGCCGCGAGAATACCGGCCTGCTTGAGGAATGAACGACGGTTGGTCATGAGCTCGGTTCGCTTCTGCAAAAGAGAGAATCAGTTTTTCGCCACAGGTTTGGAGGACTTCTGCACCTGGTCCCAGACCCGCAGGAAGTTGCCGCCCCAGAGCTTGGCGATATCGGCTTCGCCATAGCCGCGACTGATCAGCTCGGCCGTTACGTTGCGTGCCTCGCTGACGTCTTTCCAGCCGTCCAGACCTCCGCCGTCGTTGAAGTCGGAACTGATGCCGACGTGGTCGATGCCGATTTTCTTCACCGCGTAGTCGATTGCGTCGCCGTAGTCCTTGAGCGTGGCCTTGGGCTCCTCGTCGACGATGGCATAGAGCTGACTGGCGTACTCGCCGAAACGTTGCTCGGACCAGACGGTGATCACCGGGTCCCCCGGCATCAGCGCCATCTCCAGGCCTTGCAGCGGTTGCAGGTCAAAGCGTGCGCGCAGAGCGTTGAGTTTGTCCTGGGTGGCCTGGCTGAGTGGGCGGATGTAGGTCGGGAAACCGACGATCTGCACTACGCCGCCGCTGTTCTTGATCAGCTGCATTTCCTGGTCGCTGAGGTTGCGCGGGATGTCCACCAACCCTCGCGGTGCCGAGTGGGACGCGACCATCGGCGCACGGCTCAGCTGGGCAACTTGCTCCAGCGCCTTGGTCGACATCTGCGAAACGTCGATGATCACGCCAAGGTCGTTGAGGCGGTGCACGGCCTGCTGGCCAATCTCCGAGAGGCCGCCGAGGGCGTCGCGGGAATCGTTGAAAAACGGCAACGGCCGGGATGAGTCAGCCCAGGCGTTGTTGCCCACATAGCTGAAGCCGAACATGCGCATGCCGCGGGCTGCCCACTTGTCCAGGGCGTTCAGGTCGTTGCCCAGCGGATAGGCGTTGAGCATGCTCATGAAGATCGCGAACTTGCCTTCGCCATGCAGGCGTCGGAAGTCGTCGGGGGTGTAGGCGATGGCAACCTGATTGGGGAAGTCGCGAACCAGTGTGCTGATGATTTTGTAGCGGGTTTCCTGCTCGAACCGTGCTTCGTCGACGAAACCGGCGGTTGGGCGGTGCGGGGCGTTGGCACCGTTCCAGATTTCCGGCCAGCCAAAGATGGTCAGCGCCGCGCCGGACAACCGTCCACGCCCGGTTTTGACCAGGTCGAACTGCCCGGTGCCGTCCTTGTCCGCTTCATTGCCGGCGGTGCCGAAGTCCAGCGGGACGGTGACGTGGCTGTCGAAGGAGAGGATCCGCTCGTGCAGCTCATCGGCCTGTTTCATCACCTTGACCGGGTACCCGGGATTATCCTTGAACCAGTAATCCCAGGCCGCAAAGCCTGCACCGGCGCTGATCGCCAGGGCCAGCGGCAGGCCGATGTAAAGAGCCTTTTTCGAACGTGGTTTTGTCATTGCCGTCTCAGTCAGGTTCGCCGTTGGGTGCAGGCACAGGGGCCTTAGCTATCTGGGAAGAACGAGTGACCGACCAGGAAATTTAGATCTCCCCCGAAAAGATCGTCCGAACGCGGCCCGAACCTTCGGCAGCTCCTGCATTGGGGCTGCGTACACCTGTAGGAGCTGCCGAAGGTTCGGGCCGCGTTCGGACGATCTTTTCGAGGCACCATAAATTTCGGAGGGCAACAAACGTTCTAGCTTGGATAAAGCCTGCTTCATGGCTGACACAGGTAGGGCAATGACGATTTCTCGACGATGGTTCATGGCAGGCCTGGCGCTGACCGGCGCCGCCGTGCCTGCGGCTTTTTATGGGCATCGTGAATGGACGATAGCGGATCCGACGATCACCCCCGGCGAAGCGTCATTCGATGTCGCGGATGTCGCTAGCCAGCACTTGGCGAACACCTTGCGCGGTGTCTGGCAGATCCGTTTCGAGGGGCCTGACGCCGGCATCGAAGGACTGCCACGGGACGGGCTGGAGGTGTTCCTCGACATCGGCCACAAAGGTCGCGGTTTGAGCGGGTTCCTCGACACCGCCGAGCGTTTGCGCTCGAACGAAACGCCGCGTTACCGGGTGCTCGGCGATCTGGCCGGCGCCAAACCGACGCAATTGAGCTGGCGATTGCTCAGCGCCAGCGGCACAGCGGATTACGAATTCAGCCTGTTGCTGGACGAAGTCTGGGCCGGTTTCGGCAATGCTGGCAGCGGCACCCTCAGTGGTCGGGTGGTGAATCTGGACCGTCCGCTAATGCTGACCGCCCAGGACAATCGCTTCATTGCCGTTAAACGCGTGTTCCCCGAAGCCCGCGAGCGAACCGGTCTCAATCCGACGCTGCTGGCCTGGCTGGTTTCACCCGAGCATCGGCTGTTTCACCAGCTCTGGCATGCCTCCCGGGACAAATGGCACACGCTGTCCGAAGACAAACACGCAGCCCTGCGCGGCATTGGTTGGCAGCCTGGCCCGCGCGACAAGGAGCGTGATGCGCGTGGCGCGCGCAAGGATCGTAACGGCTCAGGCGTGGATTTCTTCTTCATGCACCGGCACATGCTAGGCAAGGCGCGCTCCCTGCAGGACTTGCCGTCCTGGCAACACTTCCCATTGCCACAGCCGGAACTGGCGCGTGATCGCGTTGGGTTCGCCCGTTATTTCGACAACCATGACGGCACCGCGCTGCCACCTACCTGGCTGGCCGACGACGATGCCGAGTACTCGCAATGGGTCAGCGACATCAAGACCGCCGAGACCTACCACAGCAATTTCCAGGTCTGGGAATCGCAGTACCGGGATCCGCGTTATCTGTCGAAATTGACCTTGGGTCAGTTCGGCTCAGAGGTGGAGTTGGGGCTGCACGACTGGCTGCACATGCGCTGGGCCTCGGTGCCGCGTGATCCGTCAAACGGCCAGCCCGTGCCCTTTGCCCGGGATCCGGCGGACTTTTCCGCGCGTTGGTATGCGCCGGAAAATGACTTCCTCGGCGATCCGTTTTCGTCTCATGTAAACCCGGTGTTCTGGCATTTTCACGGCTGGATCGATGATCGACTGGAAGACTGGTTCCGGGCGCACGAGCGCTTTCATCCGGGGGAGGTCAGTCGGCTCGAGGTCAATGGCGTGGCGTGGTTTGCGCCTGGGCGTTGGGTCGAGATCGACGACCCGTGGCTCGGCCCGAGCACCCATGGTTGCAGCACCACGCCGGGGTTACAGGCCGGCAAGTCGGTGGAGATGGACCCGGAAACCATGAAGCTGGCGTTGCGGATTACCTTTGGTGATGACGAGAAGAAACTGGCGGATCTGTTCCGCAAAGTGCCGCAGAGGCCTTGGTATGCGCGGCATTTGAAGGCCAAACCGATTACCAGTTAATCAATAAGACCGCGTTATCGTTCAATCGCGGGCAAGCCCGGCTCCCACAGGTTATGCGTCGTGCCCAAAATATGCGGCACACATAAAACCCTGTGGGAGCCGAGCTTGCTCGCGATGGCGGATTCACTGGCGCCGCAAATTACAACGCTTGCCACCCGCCGCCGAGCGCCTTGTACAGCGCAATACTCGCCTGCAACCGCGACAACCGCAGCTGCACATTCAAATCCTGCGCCGCATACAGCGTGCGCTGTGTCTCCAGCACCGTCAGCAAATCCTCGGCACCGGCCTGATAACGGCTTTGCGCAATGTTGAATGCCGTCTGCGCCTGGTTCAGCTCTTCACCTTGCCACTGCCGCTGCTCGTCCAGACCGCGAATGCTGTTCAACGCTTTTTCCACATCGGCGAAGCCATTGATGATCGCCCCGCGGTACGTCTCCAGTAGTTCTTCCTGACGGGCCGTGGCCTTGTCGCGCTCGGCGCTCAGGCGACCATTGTTGAAGACCGGTGCGAGCAGTCCGGCGGTGAGGTTGTAGAAAGGGTTGCGCAGGATGTCGGCGGCGCGGTCGGCACCGGAGCCGATATCTGCGCTCAGGGTTACGGCCGGCAACATGGCGGCGCGGGCGACGGTGACGTCGGCTTGTGCGGCGGCCAATTGCGCTTCGGCGCGGGCGATGTCCGGGCGACGGCTGATCAGTTCACTGGGCACGCCCGCTGCGATGGTCGGCCATGACAGTTGATCAAAGCGTTCCTGACCCAAAGACAATTCCTGCACCGGCCGGCCAAGCAGGGCGGCGAGGCTGATCTGTGCGTCCTGAGCCTGTTGCTGCACCAACGGCAATTGCCGCTGTTGCGCGGCGACCAGGCTCTTCTGCTGCGCCAGTTCCAGCGCGGTTGCCGAGCCTGAGTCAAAACGCGTCTGCACCAGTTTCAATACATTTTGCGCGTTCGCCAGATTCAGCTCGGCGATGCGACTTTGCTCACGCAACGACAAGCTTTGCGCGTAGCTGTTGGCCACACCGCTGAGCAGCGTCAACTCCACTGTCGCCTGATCGAATTCGCTGGCCTGCAAGCCGAATTGCGCACGGTCGCGGGAGGCGCGTTGGCCGCCCCAGAAGTCGACTTCGTAACTGGCGCTGAGGTTGGCGTCGAAGTAATCCACGGCCTTGTTGCTGCTGTCGGCATCCAATTGGCTGTAGCCGTTGCCGCGCAGCAACTTCTGGCGATTGGCATTCAGGGCGGCCGTGACCTCAGGCAGTAGCGTGCCGCCGGCGACGACCGTATCGGCCTGAGCCTGGCGCACCCGAGCGATGGCGGCGGCCAGGTCGTAACTGCCGACCCGGGCCTGTTCGATCAGGCGATCAAGCTCCGGGCTGCCGAACTGCGTCCACCATTGCAGGTTGCTGCGAGTAGCGCTTTGAGTGTGTGGCGATTGCCAGGCGGCGGGCGGCTGGAGGCCGCTGTCCGGACGCTGGGCGGGACTGCCGCAGGCGCCGAGCAACAGGCATAGGGTCAGCAGGCTGAGTTGCGGCTTCATAGATCGATCATTCACTGGTAAGGGCCGTGACCGGGTCGAGTCGGGCAGCTTTGCGGGCCGGCATGAAGCCGAAGACAACACCGGTGACCAGGGCGCAGCCGAAGGCGCCGAGTACCGCTATCAAGGAGAACGCGACGGCGACTTCGCTGAGGATCAGCACGCCGCCGACGATCAGTGCCAGGGCGATTCCGGCGAGCCCGCCGACCACCGAAAGCATCACCGCTTCGGTGAGGAACTGGCGCAGGATGTCGCGTTGTCGGGCACCGGTAGCCATGCGGATACCGATTTCGCGGGTGCGTTCGCGCACGGTCATGAGCATGATGTTCATCACGCCGATCCCGCCCACCAGCAACGAAATCGCTGCAATCGAGCCGAGCATCAGCGACAGCGTATTTTGCGTGCGTGCCTCGGCCTGAATCATTGCGGCGTTGTTGGTCAGCTCGAAATCCTTCTTGCCGTTGTGCAGGCGCAGCATCAATTGCTCGATGGCTTTTTCCGTCTCTTTGACCTTGCGCGCATCGGCGGCGGCGATGGCCACGTATTCGGGGTTGTGGGTGCCGAACAGCCGCACGCTGGCAGCGGAATAGGGGATAGCGATGCGGTCGTCGCTGTCGGAGTCGCCGGAGCTGGCGCCTTTTTCGGCAAGCACGCCGACCACCTGGAACGGCACGTTCTCGATCAGGATGTACTGGCCGATCGGGTTGGCGACGTCCTTGAGCAACTTGGTCCGCACCTTGTGGCCGATCACCGCGACCGCCGCCGCATTGTGTTCATCGTCCTGGGTGAAGTAGCTGCCTTCCACCACCGGCCAGTTGAAGATCGCCGGGAAATTGGTGTCGTTGCCGCCGACGTAACTCAAGTGGTCGAGGTTGCCGAAGCGCACCCCGGCCTCTTGGCCGTTGACCGGCATGATCCGTGTCACTTGCGGCAGGCTTCCCACCGCCGCGACATCATCCAGGGTGACGATGCCCAGCGGCGTTCGCGGGTTCGGTGACGAGCCACTGAGGTAAATGATGTTGGAGCCGAACGCGCCCATTTGCGCCATCACCTGACGCTTGCTGCCTTCACCGACGGCCAGCATGACTACCACCGACGCGACGCCGATGATGATTCCGAGCAGCGTCAGCGCGGTGCGAAAGCGGTTGATCCACATCACCCGCCACGCGGCTTGCACCGCATCGACCAGTTCGCCTTTCCAGGCCCCGGTGGCTTCGGCGCCTTCGGTCAGGCGCTTGCGCAGATCCACTGCTTGCAGCGCGCCAGGGTTAGCCGAGGTCTGCGCTTCGGGATTGTCCCGGGCGCTGTCGCTGATGATCAGCCCGTCGCGAATTTCGATGATGCGTTTGGCCCGTGCCGCGACTTCTCGGTCGTGGGTAATGAGGATCACCACGTGGCCCTGGCTCGCCAGTTCGTCGAGCAGGGTCATGACCTCGGCGCCGCTGTGGCTGTCGAGGGCACCGGTGGGTTCGTCGGCGAGGATGATGTGGCCGCCGTTCATCAACGCGCGGGCGATGGACACCCGTTGTTGCTGGCCGCCGGAGAGCTGGTGCGGACGGTTGCCGGTGCGTGAGGCCAGGCCGAGGCGGTCGAGCAGGGCGGCTGCGCGGGCGTGGCGTTCGGCGGCCGGAGTGCCGGCGTAGATGGCCGGCATCTCGACGTTTTCCTGGGCCGAACCGGACGGGATCAGGTGATAGCCCTGGAACACAAAGCCGAAGGCTTCGCGGCGCAGCCAGGCCAGTTCGTCACTGTCGAGTGCGGCGACGTTTTCCCCGGCGAAGCGATATTCGCCCGACGTGGGGCGGTCGAGGCAGCCGAGGATGTTCATCAGCGTCGACTTGCCGGAGCCGGAGGCACCGACGATCGCCACGAATTCCCCGGCATGGATCGACAGGTCGATGCCGCGCAGTACGTGAACTTCCGGTGAATCGCCGCCACCGTAGGCTTTGCGGATGTCGTGCAGGTCGATCAGGGGCGTCAGCATTCAGCCGCCACTCCCGTCGACCGGACCGATCAGCAGGTGATCACCTTCCTGCAAGCCGTCGAGGATCTGCACCCGCAGGCGATCGCTAATGCCGGTGCGCACGTCGCGCTGCTCGATGCGGCCGTTTTTGGCGACGACTTGTGCCGTCTGGTTTTCCGCTCCAGTGCCGGCTTGCAGGGCCGCGATGGGCGCGGTGAGGACGTTTTTCGCCTGCTCGGCGACGAAGAATACTTGCGTGGTCATTTCCGCCATCAGCGCGTTGTCGGCGTTGTCGACGTCCAGCAATACGGTGTACAGCACCACGCGAGCGCTGCCGCTTTTGCTCGAACTGGCGGGGCTGCCACCGCCCTGGCTGGTCTGGTCCAGCGGCTTGGGCGGCACCGGCAGAATCTGCCGTACGGTGCTGTTCCAGCGACGGTTGCCACCGCTGAGGGTGGTGAACCAGGCCGTCATCCCGGGTTTGACGTGACCGATGTCGGCTTCCGACACCTCGGCCCAGACGGTCATCGGCGACAACTTGGCGATGCGCAGAATCAATGGCGTCTGCTGCTGGGCGTTGAGGGTCTGGCCTTCACGGGCGTCGAGTGCGACGACGGTTCCGCTCATCGGCGCATAGATTCGGGTGTAACCCAGTTCCGCCTGATCGCTGCGCAGGCTGGCCTGGGCCTGGCGGATCTGCGCCTGGAACATGTCGATGCGGGCCTGGGTGGCGCGCAGTTCGGCCTCGGCGGTCTGCACGTCTTCTTCGCGGGTGGCGCCACCGGCCTTGAGGTTTTGCTGGCGCTGGAATTTCTGCCGGGCGAGGTCGTGCTGCGCCCGTTGTTCCTGCAGCTGTGCCTTGAGGTTTTCGATGGAGAAACGCCCGGCGTCGAGTTTGGCCTGTTGCGTGGACGGATCGATTTCCACCAGCAACTGACCTTCCTGCACCACATCGCCGACTTCCACGTGGAGCTTGTGGATCTGCCCGGACGCCTGGGCACCCACGTCGACATAGCGTCGAGGTTGCAGGGTGCCCAAGGCCGTGACGCTGCTTTCAATGTCGGCACGGGTGACCTGGACGGTGGCGAACTGGTCTCGACCGGGCGGGATGATCTGCCAGGCGGCGACGGCGATAACGGGGATCAGACAAAGTGCTACAAGCAGGGCGCGTCGGGTCTGTCGGGGACGTTTCATGCAGGGTTCCGGCCAATGAATATCGGCCCGTCGCTCAGCCTGCGCACAAAATCGGGCAACAGCAGAGCGCTGTCGGAGGGCCGACAGAGACGGGAAGCTGTCCTGTAAACGATGAAAGTACCGGGGGATTTAGCCCTCGACATATGGAGTAACACCTGTAGGAGCTGTCGAGTGAAACGAGGCTGCGATCTTTTGACTTTGATTTTTTAAGAACAAGATCAAAAGATCGCAGCCTCGTTTCACTCGACAGCTCCTACAGATGATGCAGTGTGCAGCCGCTCGATCTTGACTATTTGTCGGGCAAGGTGAAGCAATACTTTAAATCTATATGAGAATTACTATAAATTACGCACCTCGAACTGCCACTATCGTGCCACTGCCTATTTCGGCGGTCGCCGGTCTGGCTCAAGGACAGAAACCGCACCCCTGCGGCCGGGAGTCATGTTGGAAAACTACTATCGCGAGCTGGTGTGTTTTTTGAACGCCAAGCTGGGCAACCGTCAGGTGGCCGAAGATGTGGTGCATGACGCTTATCTGCGGGTATTGGAGCGGTCCAGCGACACGCCGATCGAGCAGCCTCGGGCATTCCTGTACCGCACCGCGCTCAATCTGGTGATCGACGACCATCGGCGCAATGCCCTGCGTCAGGTCGAATCGCTGGAAGTGCTCGACAACGAAGAGCGCTACTTCACCCCGTCCCCTCATCACAGCCTCGATCACGGCCAACGCCTGGAGATGCTCCAGCGTGCATTGGCGGAATTGCCACGGTTGTGCCGCGAGAGTTTCCTGCTGCGCAAGATCGATGGCCTGTCGCACCCGGAGATCGCCGAACACCTGGGCATTTCCCGGGCCCTGGTGGAGAAACACATCGTCAATGCGATGAAGCATTGCCGGGTGCGGATGCTGCAATGGGATGCCCATTGATCCGACCCGATCAATCAAGCTGCATTAAATTTTTTTTCATTGTCCTCGTTCCCTTCAACAGACGATCTGCTGTCCTGCTCAAGGCCGGTCAGGTCACTTAGGCTTACTCCCCGCTGCTTCGGGGGTTCATCCAGAGGACACTGGAAATGACACAGGCAATTGCATCGCCCATCGTTCACGACCTGATCGGCGTCGGTTTCGGCCCTTCGAACCTGGCGCTGGCCATCGCTCTGCAAGAGCGCGGGCCGAGTCAGGGCGAGCTGGATGTTCTGTTTCTCGACAAGCAGGCCGACTACCGCTGGCACGGCAACACCCTGGTGACCCAGAGTGAGTTGCAGATCTCCTTCCTCAAGGACCTGGTGACCCTGCGCAACCCGACCAGCCCGTATTCGTTCGTCAACTACCTCAAGCACCACGGCCGTCTGGTGGACTTCATCAACCTGGGCACCTTTTATCCGTGCCGCATGGAGTACAACGATTACTTGCGCTGGGTCGCCGGGCAATTTGCCGAGCAGAGCCGCTACGGCGAAGAAGTGCTGACCATCGAGCCGGTGTTGCACAACCAGCAGGTCGAAGCGCTGCGGGTGATCTCGCGCGATACCCAAGGCCAGCAGCACGTTCGCACCGCCCGTTCGGTGGTGGTCAGTGCCGGCGGTACACCGCGCATTCCCGAAGCCTTCAAGGCGCTCAAGGGTGACAGCCGGGTGTTCCATCACTCCCAGTACCTGGCGCAGATGGCCAAGCAGTCGTGCGTGAACAACCAGCCGATGAGCATCGCAATCATCGGCGGCGGGCAGAGCGCGGCGGAAGCGTTCATCGATTTGAACGACAGCTTCCCGTCGGTGCAGGTGGACATGATCCTGCGTGGCTCGGCCCTGAAACCGGCGGACGATAGCCCGTTCGTCAACGAAGTGTTTTCGCCGGAGTTCACTGACCTGGTGTTCCAGCAGGCGAGCAGCGAGCGCGAGCGACTGGTCAACGAGTACCACAACACCAACTATTCGGTGGTGGACATCGACCTGATCGAACGCATCTACGGCATCTTCTATCGTCAGAAAGTGTCGGGTATCGCGCGCCATGCGTTCCGCACCCTGACCACCATTGAAAATGCCACCGCCACCGAGCGAGGCATCGAGTTGGCAGTACGCAACAACGCCACTGGCGAAGTCACCGTCCGTCATTACGACGCCGTGGTACTTGCCACCGGTTACGAGCGTCAGATGCACCGCAAACTGCTGGCGCCGCTGGAGCAATACCTGGGTGACTTCGAGGTCGACCGTAATTACAAACTGATCACCGACGAGCGCTGCAAGGCCGGTATCTATATGCAGGGCTTCTGCCAGGCCAGCCACGGCTTGAGCGACACCTTGCTGTCGATCCTGCCGATTCGTGCGGATGAGATTGCCGGTTCGATGTATGACCATGGCAAGGCACGTGGGCATGGGCGGTCGGTGATGGATTTACTGTTGGCAACTGCCAGCTAAGATTCCTTGCGCCTGATAGTCAGTCTTCGCGAGCAAGCCCGCTCCCACAATAGATCTTCGGTGAACACAGTTTTTGTGTAAGACAGAGATCAAATGTGGGAGCGAGCTTGCTCGCGATAGGGCCCTCAATAGCACCACAAATCCCGAATCCTGAACCCTTCCTGAAGAACCCCGCGATTCCCCCTCCACCCGCCTTTGCTTGGTTTACTCTCCAGAAATCGGGGCGTAAGCTTCGCGCGTTTTCAATCAATAGCGGAGACCCACAGTGGGTACTTGTTCGAGTGACAGTAGTCGGCCGGTTTCGATAACCGGCACCTTCCCGGCAAGATAACGCGCCACTTTTTTGTGCCGTTGTCTCGCCGAAAAGCGAGCAGCGGCATCCTGATCGCGGCCAGTCCTGGTCCGTGTCCCGACGTCCCGCTCATCGACGCTGAACCGTGCGTGATGTTCGACTTTGTGTCGTCATCGCGGCGCATCGACACGCCTGCTTGAAGGTTTCCCGGCTGACCCTGGGGGAACTGCCATGAACCTGACCCTGCTCAAAGAATTCTTCGCCGGATTCCTGCGCACCCGTCACATCGCCCGACACTTCCGTCGACTGGCGCTGCTGGAAAACTTCACTGACACCACGGTCAGCCGCGAGGTGCCGCCCACCCTGGCGCAAACCCTGGTGAGTGCCGCCAACAGCGACACCGGCCAACTGCTGAACAACCTCGGCAGCCATACCGATGGCCTGAGCGAACTCGAAGCCGATGCACGGCGCGCGCAATACGGCCTCAACGAAGTCGAGCACGAACAGCCGCTGCCGTGGTGGACCCACCTGTGGCACTGCTACAAAAACCCGTTCAACCTGCTGCTGACGTTGCTCGCGGTCATCTCCTGGCTGACCGAAGACATGAAAGCCGCCATCGTGATTTTCTCCATGGTGGTGCTCTCGACCTTGCTGCGCTTCTGGCAGGAAACCAAATCCAACCAGGCCGCCGACGCGCTCAAGGCGATGGTGAGCAACACTGCCACGGTGTTGCGTAGGGATGCGCAACGCACCGAGCTGCCGATCAAGCAGTTGGTGCCGGGCGATCTGATCGTATTGTCGGCCGGCGACATGATTCCCGCCGATTGCCGGGTGCTCGGCGCCAAGGACTTGTTCGTCAGCCAGGCCGCGATGACCGGCGAATCGATGCCGGTGGAAAAATTCCCCCGTCAGCAGGACAGTGACACCCGCAACCCGCTGGACCTCGACAACATCCTGTTCATGGGCACCAACGTGGTGTCCGGCACGGCCATGGCGGTGATACTCACCACCGGCAACAACACCTATTTCGGCGCCCTGGCCCAGCGGGTTGGCGCTACCGATCGCGCACCCACTTCATTCCAGACGGGCGTCAACAAAGTCAGCTGGCTGCTTATCCGTTTCATGTTCGTCATGGCGCCGCTGGTGTTGTTCATCAACGGGTTCACCAAGGGCGACTGGACCCAGGCGCTGCTGTTCGCGCTGTCGATTGCAGTAGGCTTGACCCCGGAAATGCTGCCGATGATCGTCACCTCGACCCTGGCCAAGGGCGCGGTGTTCCTGTCGCGTAAAAAAGTCATCGTCAAACGCCTCGACGCGATCCAGAACTTCGGCGCCATGGACGTGCTGTGCACCGACAAGACCGGCACCCTGACTCAGGACAAGATCTTCCTCGCACGCAATGTCGACGTCTGGGGTGAAGACTCCGATGACGTGCTGGAAATGGCCTACCTCAACAGCTACTACCAGACCGGCCTGAAAAACCTGCTGGACGTGGCGGTGCTCGAACACGTGGAAATCCACCGTGAACTGAAAGTCGGCACAGCGTTTCGCAAGGTCGACGAGATCCCGTTCGACTTCACCCGCCGACGCATGTCGGTGGTGGTCGCCGAGCGCGATCATTCGCACCTGCTGATCTGCAAAGGCGCGGTGGAAGAAGTGCTGGCGGTGTGCACGCGGGTGCGTCATGGCGTTGTTGATGAAGCGTTGAGCGATGAACTGTTGGCACGGATTCGTCAGGTGACCGCATCGTTCAACGCCGAAGGACTTCGTGTCGTCGCCGTCGCCGCACGGCCAATGATTGAGGGGCGCGACACCTACAGCCTGGCGGATGAACAGGCGCTGACGCTGATCGGTTACGTGGCGTTTCTCGATCCACCCAAGGAAAGCACCGCGCCGGCCCTCAAAGCCCTTGCCGCTCACGGCGTGGCCGTGAAAGTGCTGACCGGTGACAACGAACTGGTGACCGCGAAGATTTGTCGCGAAGTCGGCCTGGAACAGCAAGGCCTGCTGATGGGCAACGACATCGAGCGCATGAGCGACGCCGAACTGGCGGTAGCGGTGGAGACCACCAACGTTTTCGCCAAACTCACCCCGTCGCACAAGGAACGCATCGTGCGTTTGCTTAAGGGCAACGGCCATGTGGTCGGTTTCATGGGCGACGGCATCAACGACGCGCCAGCGCTGCGCACCGCCGACATCGGCATCTCGGTGGACAGCGCCGTCGACATCGCCAAGGAAGCAGCGGACATCATCCTGCTGGAGAAAAGCCTGATGGTGCTGGAGGAGGGCGTACTGGAAGGGCGCCGGACCTTCGCCAACATGCTCAAGTACATCAAAATGACCGCCAGCTCGAACTTCGGCAACGTGTTCTCGGTGCTGGTGGCCAGTGCGTTCATCCCGTTCCTGCCGATGCTGCCGATGCACCTGCTGGTGCAGAACCTGCTCTATGACATTTCGCAGATCGCCATCCCGTTCGATAACGTCGACGAGGACATGCTGAAAACACCACAACGCTGGCAGCCGGCGGACGTCGGGCGTTTCATGCTGTTTTTCGGACCGATCAGCTCGATCTTCGACATCACCACGTTTGCCTTGATGTGGTACGTCTTCGACGCCAATACCCCGGACCATCAAACCCTGTTCCAGTCCGGCTGGTTCGTGGTCGGTCTGCTGACCCAGACGCTGATCGTGCACATGATCCGCACACCGAAAATCCCGTTCCTGCAAAGCCGCGCAGCGATGCCACTGATGGTGATGACCGGAATCATCATGGCCGTCGGCATCTTCTTGCCGATGGGACCGCTGGCGCACTACTTCAAATTACAGGCGCTGCCGTCGCTGTACTTCGTGTTCCTGCCGGTGATTCTGCTGGCATACATGGGCCTGACGCAGGCGATGAAAGGATTTTATGTTCGCCGGTTTGGCTGGCAGTAATGCTGCCAAACGTAGGAGCTGCCGCAGGCTGCGATCTTTTGATTTTGATCTTCTGGCGCAAATTGCCGAGAAGCCAGATCAAAAGATCGCAGCCTGCGGCAGCTCCTACAGAAGTACCGTGTTCGGACGTTTTTTTGACTTTAACTTCCCAGTTCACCGGAAGATGGGCGCGGTTTTTAGGAAAAGTCCTACAGAAAGCTCGACGGGTCTTCCGTAGCCTTGCGCCCTCACGAATCTGACACTCTCCTGGGGGCCCACGTTGTCGAACAAAGCCTTACGTATCCTGATCGCCGACGAGTTGCATTTTCACCGCATGAAGGTCGAGCGACTGTTCAATCAACTCGACTACTACCGGATAGCACCGGTGCACAGCCTTGAAGAGCTGTTGACCCTGGTCGAATACGGTTGCGAGCCATTTGATCTGGTGGTCATCAATGCCTCGCTGGCGGGCGGAGCGTTGAACCTGTTCGATTTTTTCCTGGATAACAAACAGGTTCATCACGCCTTGATCTATGACGGTCAGCAGGCGCAACTGCCGCCCATTCCTGCCTGCGTTCAACAGACGGTCGAGGTGAGCCACGCAATGCTGCCTGATCTGGCGTCCATTGCGCGGCTGATGGCGATCATCGACCCTCGTCTACCGTTCGTCGGTACTGTCATTTCTGTCAGGTAGTTGCGCCCGGTTTTCCATGCAAAAGTCTTTGCGCAGCCGGTGCGTTCAACCGGGCCGGGCTCATGGGCATTGATTGCTCAATCGTCGTTGTTGTTGCACAGGGAGTTGCCATGAAGTCAGTGCTGATTGTGGACGATCATCCGGTGGTTCGCGCCGCAGTCAAAATCGTACTGGTGCAGGAGGGTTTCAAGCAGATATACGAAGCGGCGAGTGGTAATGAGGTCTTGCCGAAGATCCGCGAACACAAGCCTGATCTGGTGGTACTGGATCTGGTGATGCCCTCGCTCGACGGGCTGGATGTGCTGGCGCGGATCAAGACCAGTGGGGTGCCCTGCCGAGTACTGGTCTTCACGTCCCAGGAACCCATGTTTTATCAGGATCGTTGCATGCACGCCGGCGCCGCAGGCTATATCGCCAAGTCCAATGACTTGCAGCATTTGCACAGAGCCGTGCACGCCGTGATGGGCGGTTACACCTATTTCGCCCAGCTACCCTCGGCGTCGGTGTCGCTGAACTCGATACAACTGAGTGAAAAACAGATGATCGATAAACTCTCCGACCGGGAACTGACGATCTTTCAGCATCTGGCCCGGGGCATCAGTAACAAGGCGATCGCTGAAGTCATGCACTTGAGTCACAAGACCGTCAGCACCTACAAGACCCGTCTGGTTGGAAAACTCAACGTGGAATCGGCGGTGTACCTGAGGGATTTTGCCAAGCGTAATCATCTGATCTGAGTGAGCCCGATCATGCGCGATTGTTTGTGGGCTCTGTTGCTGTTCTGTGGACTGGGAGCACCGGTGACGGCGGCCGATGAGCCAACGCTTTTGCATGTGCTGGGGCGTTCCGCGGTGGAGGGTTATCAGGTCCAGCTGGATGAAAAAGACTGGCAGTGGTTGCGTGGCAAACGAGTCTTGCGCCTCGGGGTGTCGGGGCCGGACTACCCGCCGTTCGAGATCACGCGTAACGTTGATGAGCTGGAAGGCATCACCGCAGACTATGCCGCACTGTTGGGGCAACTGCTGCACGTAAAAATCGACGTGCTTCGTTATCGCACGCGCGAGGCGGCCATGGATGCGCTCAAACGCGATGATCTGGACCTGCTCGGTACGTCCAACAACTTCGAGGCGGCTGACCCCGAGCTGACCCGATCCAGCGCCTATGCCGAAGATCAGCCGATGCTGGTTACCCGCCTGGACGACTGGATGCCCGTCGATCTCGCTGGCAAACGCATCGCCATGGTCGATGACTATCTGCAGGCGCAGACTGTCGACGCCTTCTATCCCGATGCGAGCTTGCAACGCTACCCCTCCGCACTCGACGCGATCGGGGCTGTGGCGTTCGGGCAGGATGATGTGTACCTCGGGGACTTCATCAGCGCCAATTACCTCATCAATAACAACTACCTCAGTAACGTACGCCTGGTGGGGCCTTCCGGCCTGGACGCCAATCCGTTCGGCTTTGCCTTCAGCCGGGGCAACCCACGTCTGAAGAGCATTGTCGATAAGGCGCTGGCGGCGATCTCCATGGATCAGCGCATGGCCATCGAGCAGCGCTGGAGTGCCGGAAGAGCCAACATGGCGGGTCAAGAGCGAGTACGTTTGAGCGCCAGTGAACAACGTTGGCTGGATCAACATCCGACGGTGGAAGTGGGTGCCATCGAGAGCTTTGCACCGCTGACTTTTTACGATGCACAGGGACAACTCAGCGGGTTGACCGCGCAATTGCTGACGCTGATCAGCCAGCGCAGCGGCTTGACCTTCAAGGTGCAGCGGGGTAACTCCCTCGATCAGCAGATCCAGCAACTCAAGGACGGCAAGATCGACGTGTTGCCGGTGGTCACGCCCGGTATCGAGCGCGAAGTCGATCTGCGTTTCACTCGGGCCTACTTGAACAATCCGTTTGTACTGGTCAGTGCGACCACCCCGGGAAGCCCCAGGACCCTGGATGATATGGCCGGTAAACGCCTGGCGATTTATCGCGGTCATCCGTTGCTCGGGTTCATCCGCGCTCGGGAGCCCAATGTACGTCTGGTCGAAGTGCAGAGTCCGGCGCAGGGTATGGAATGGGTGATCAAGGGCCAGGCCGACGGGGTAGTCAGCTCATTGATCGTGGCTCGGTATCTGATCACCCGGCAATACCGCGAGCGTCTGCGGATCAGCAGCACCGTGGGTGATGAACCGGCGCGTATCGCTCTGGCCACCAGCCGTGGTGCGCTGGAGTTGCACTCGATTCTGAACAAGGCACTGCTGAGTATTTCGCCCCGGGAGATGGATGAGCTGTTAGCCCGCTGGAGCAATGATGTGGTGGTCGATGACAGCTACTGGTTGCGTCATCGCCAAGGCATTCTCCAGGCGTTTGCCGCTGCGGGCGCTTTGCTGTTGCTCGCACTGGCCTGGATTGCCTGGCAGCGTCGGCAGATAACTCAACGCCAACAACTGCTCGGGCAATTGCAGGATGCCAAGAACGCCGCCGACGATGCCAACCGCGCCAAAACCACCTTTCTGGCGACCATGAGTCATGAAATCCGCACACCGATGAATGCCCTGATCGGCATGCTCGAACTGGCGCTGAAGCGAGCGGAAGAAGGCTTCACTGATCGCTCCGCCATCGAAGTGGCATCCAACGCCGCGCAGCAATTGCTGGCGTTGATCGGCGACATCCTGGACATCGCCCGCATCGAGTCCGGGCATTTGTCGCTGACCCCTGAGCGGGCCAATCTACGCACGCTGGTGGAGTCGGTGTGCCGGGTTTTCGAAGGCCTGGCACGGCAGAAGAACTTGCAGTGGCGGGTCGAATTGGCCGAACACAGCGATTGTGACGTGTTAGTCGACCCCACGCGCTTCAAGCAGGTGCTGTCCAATCTGCTGAGCAACGCGATCAAGTTCACCGGTGAAGGTGAGGTGAGTCTGACACTGCAAGTAGAGCCCGGTGTGTCGGGGCATCTGGCAGTCAGTGTGCGTATTGAGGACAGCGGCATCGGTGTCAGTGTGGTCGATCAGCAACGACTGTTCAGCCCGTTCGTGCAGGCCGGTAACAGCCAGCAGTCAGGCCACAATGGCTCCGGTCTGGGACTGGTGATCAGCCGCACTCTGTGCGAAATGATGGGCGGCCGATTGCAGCTCGACAGCGTCCTCGGACTGGGTACGCAGGTCGACATCAGCTTTGATCTGATTGCGTTGCAACCGTTGACCTGCGGCGAGTGGGCGGATAGCGGATTGCAGGTGGCCACTCGGCTGCTGACGATTCTGGTGGTCGACGATTACCCGGCCAATCGATTGTTGCTCTCACGGCAGCTGAGCTACCTGGGGCATCAGGTGCTGGAGGTTGAGGATGGCGAGCGTGGTCTTGCGCAGTGGCGCGAGCATGAGCTCGATTTGGTCATCACCGATTGCAACATGCCGGTGGTCAATGGTTATGAATTGGCGGGTGCGATACGCGATGAAGAGCGCGCTAATGGCTTGCCACCCACGCTGATTCTTGGGTTTAGCGCCAATGCGCAGCCGGAGGAAAAGATCCGTTGCCTTGAAGCGGGCATGGACGACTGTCTGTTCAAACCGATCCGACTGGCAGATCTGAGTGCCTGGCTGGCGTCCCGATTTGTGAATGAGCCGCCAGCGCCGGTTGAAGAGCAAGCAACGTCCGAGATCGACTTGACCGGCCTGGAGCTCTACGTCGGTGAAGACCGGACGCTGATCAATCAGTTGTTGCGCGAACTGGCCGAGACCAATCGCTACGATCGCGATGATCTGCTTGCAGCGCACGTCAGTGGCAATCGTCACCGGCTGCAAGACCTGGCGCACCGCATCAAGGGCGGTGCGCGAATGGTCCGTGCAGAGCGTTTGATCGAGTGCTGCGAACATCTGGAGTGTGCCTGCGCCGAAGGGCGCGCGGCGTTGATCGACGTGGCCGTCGATCAATTGCAACACGCCATGGCACGCCTGGATCAGAGCCTCAAGAGAGACTGAGGTTTAATCCCAGTGGGGGGCGAGGCCTTTGGGAATGGACACGAGTATCCCCGGCTGCACCGGGGGATACACCCCAACCTCAGCTGTACTGGAAAAAACCCGAAATCTGTATCTCTCCCCGCGTAGGAAAATTCGCCAGTATTTCTACAAGCCTTGGCGAGCCAATGAATGGCTCTACTTTGCACCCCGCAACACGCTCGACGACTTACAGTCGGCAGAGCGCAATACCTGATTTTTTGAATAGATCGGCGTCCACCGCAAGGTCACTTCCTGTCCAGCTAAAAAATCTAAAAACAAACCCAACAGGCGAACTGCTTTTACTGCTTTTCAGACATTCCAGGATGAATGCTGGCGCCCCCGTGCGCCCGGCATAAGAGGCGAAACGGACGACGTATGATCAAGCAACTTATCAATGAAGATAGTTATGTGCAGATTGGGGATCTTTGCAGCGCAACGATCCAACTGAAAATCGAAGGACTGAATCCTGCCGGATCAATAAAACTCAAAACCGCCCACGCCCTCGTTACGGATCTGGAAAACCAGGGCCGGATTACCCATAAAACTCGGCTGGTCGAATCTTCGTCGGGGAATCTGGGGGTCGCGCTGGCCATGGTCTGCGCCGCCAAGGGTTACAAGTTTGTCTGTGTGATCGACCCCAATATTTCTGCGCCGAACAGAAAGCTCATGCAGGCACTGGGTGCCGAGATGATCATGGTTGATCAGCGTGACGAGAACGGCGGCTACCTTAATTCGCGCATTCGTTTGATCGAGCAAATGGTCGCGCAAAACCCGGACTACATCTGGCTCAATCAATACAAGAATCCGACCAACCCCTTCGCTCACTATCAAGCGACGGCCAGGTCCATTGCCCAAAAGTTTCCACACGTGGATTACTTGTTTGTCGGCGCTGGCACGACCGGCACGCTGATGGGCTGCAAGAACTACTTCGCCGAACATCATCCGCACACCAAAGTCATCGCCGTCGATACCGTCGGCTCGGTCACGTTTGGTCTACCGGGGGAGACGCGCCATATTCCGGGGCTCGGCACCAGCCGCCTGCCGGAGATATTCGAGCCGTCCGGTATTCACGACTTCCTGTCGATTCCCGAGGAACAGACGATCAAGGTCTGCCGCTGGCTGGCGCAACGCTACGGTCTGCTCTTCGGCGGCTCCACCGGCACTGTCCTCGCGGGTATCCAGCAATGGGCGCCGAACATTCGTCCCGACGATGTCGTTGTGACGATCTCTCCGGACATGGGTGAGCGCTACCTCGAAACCATCTATTCCGACGACTGGGTTTCCCAGCGCATCGGCGCAGCAGCGCTGCATCCACTTTTCCCAGAAATCGCTCTGGCACTTTCGGCGTAATTCCCAATGACCACTCAGACTTCGATTCAACCGTTCCACGTCATTCCCGGCGCAGTCGTCAAGGACATACTCAACGGACTTCGTCAGGAAGCCATCGAGATCGTCGCGCAGACTTACCTGACCCATGAACGCGGCGAAACCGTTAACCCCGACAGTTACTTCCTGCGTTTTCCGGCGGAACCGGCGAACCGGATCATTGCCTTGCCGGCGGCGATCGTCGACAGCGAGGGCGATCAATCGGTCTCCGGGATCAAGTGGATTGCCAGTTATCCCGATAACATCAAGTCGGGCATTCCGCGCGCGTCGGCGGTGCTGATCCTCAACGATCCGGACACTGGCTATCCCTATGCCCTTCTGGAAGGCGCGTTGATCAGTGCGGTGCGCACGGCGGCATCCGCGGTGCTCGGCGCCTGGTGGCTCAATGGCCAAAGCCGCAGCGCGCCAAGGCTGTCGATCATTGGTGGCGGGGTGATTTCCCGTAACATCCTTGAGACGTTCATCGCCGACGATTGGTCTTTCGACAGTGTCGACATTCATGACCTCAACCTCGAATCCGCTCAAGCGCTGGCCACATTCGGCGAACAACTCGGCCTGCCGGATGTGCGGCTGTTGTCGCTTGCAGACGCACTGACCGCCGACATCGTGGTGTTCGCCACCAGTGCCGGCGAGCCTTATGTCAAAGGCAGAGGGACATTCCGCCCGGGGCAGATCGTGCTGAACATCTCGCTGCGTGATATCGGCGCAGAAATCATCGAGGAAAGTTACAACTACTTCGACGACGTCACCCATTGCCTGAAAGCCAATACCTCGCCGCACCTGGCCGAGCAGAAGTATGGTCATCGCAAGTTCGTCACCGGCACCGTGGCGCAGCTGATTCGCGGCGATCTGCAAGTCGCCACGGACAAACCGCTGATCTATTCGCCGTTCGGCATGGGCATTCTCGATCTGGCGATTGGCCGAATGATCCACGACATCGCGGTCAAGGACGGTTCGGCTGTCGCCATTCCATCCTTCTTCGGGGAGGAGCGCAGATGGTGAAGGCGCCTCTGCACATCGGCCTGGTCGGCTGCGGATCGCGCGGGCTGTCGATTTTCGAACGCCTGTTGAGCCTTGCTGAAGAGCGCCCGGAGCAACCCGTCGTCATCGACATTTTCGATCCCAATGTGCTCGGTAGCGGCGCGCATTGGCCGGACCAACCGGACTACCTGCTGCTCAACACCGTTGCCGGCCAGCTCGGGGTATTCCCGGATGCGGTAGCATTCGGGAACCTTGCGGATGCACGGGAACGATCGGGTCCGGATTTCCTGACGTGGTGCCGCGCGCAACGGCTCAAAGTCGATCCGGACAGCGGCTTGCTCGCCGCCGATGGGCGCGATGTCGAGCCGCAGGACTTCCTGCCGCGTCATTTGCTTGGGGCTTACCTGGCAGACGCTTTTGCACAAATCCTCGCCACAGCCCCGCAGTGGGTGAGCGTGAATCTGCATCAGCAAGCTGTCACGGCTGTCGAGCGCAATGACGGTCAACAGTACGTTCTGCAAAGCGCCTCCGGGGCTGCGGTGACGGTGGACCGGCTGATCCTGACGGTCGGCCACACCGGTCGCCTGCAAACTGCTGATCACAAACGCGTCGAGAACATCTATCCGCTGCCTCGCAGCCTCGATGCCATTGAGCCCGGCGAAACCGTGCTGATCGAAGGTCTGGGACTGGGCGCGATGGACACCTTGGCGGCGCTCACCTCTGGACGGGGCGGACACTACAAGCGGATGGCCGACGCCAGTCACGCCTATGAACCGTCAGGTCGCGAGCCGGTGATCTTTATTCAGTCGCGGGACGGGCTGCCGTTTCGAACCCGTCCCAATGGCCTGATAGAAAATCCCCGCCACCAAGCCGTGCTGCTGACGAGTGCGCGCATCGAAGCCTTGCGCGCGAATGCACAAAACCGACAACTGGATTTCGAGCAGGACATCCTGCCGCTCATGCTGCTGGAGATGCGGGCTGCAGCCGTCGCCGTCCTGCACGGCCAATCAGGGCCGGAGCAGGTGCTGGCACAACTCAGGGCCATCAGTGTTGCGGGCAGTCCGGGGATTGTCGCTTGCGAAGCGATGCTGCGCGATTACGAAGCTACCTGCGGCTCGATCAATCCGCAGGCGCTGATCTGGCACGCAATGCCCGACGACGTGACGCCTTACAACTATCACGCCTGGATCTACGACACGATCGAAGCTGACCTGTACGAATCGCGGCTTGGGCGTGGGGAATCGGCGATCAAAGCGGCCATCGAGGTCTGGCGCGATCTGCGTGACCGACTGCGCGAAGCCGTGGATTTCGACGGGCTGACCGACGCCTCGCATCGCCAGTTCTACGGCCGTTGGCACAAGGCGATCAACCGCCTCGTCGCTGGCCCGCAGAAAGAGCGCCACGCCGACCTGCTCGCCCTGTGTGACGCGGGCCTGCTGACGTTCCTCAAGCCCGGCTCACGACCTGCGATAGACAACTTCCGGCGTGTTGCCGGCTATGTCCAGGGCAGTGGCGTGACCAACAGCGACTGCGCGCCGGTGCGCGATCTCGCGCGACTGGGCCTGATCCGTCCGAGGAGCAACGAGCCGGGCATCGACGGCATCGATGTCGATGCGGCGTGTCATCCCAAGTCGATTTCGGGCGAACCGGTACGCAACATCTGGGTACTCGGCCCGCTCGCCGAAGGCTCTTGCTACTACAACCACTACGTCACCTCGGCGGGTACGCCCTCGCGTTTGTTCATGGACGCCCATCGCGCGGCCACTGCAATCCTCCAGGCAGGTACTCCAGCATGAAACTTTTCTACCAGACGCATTCGCCCTACGCCCGCAAAGTACTGGTGCTGGCTCACGAACTCGGGATTGCTTCGAACCTGGAAGTCATCCACCACGAGACCAGCCCGACGTCGCCGAATGAGGTCATCTACAAGGCCAACCCGTTGGGCAAAGTACCGGTGCTGATGCTGCCCGACGACACGGCGCTGTTCGACTCCATCGTGATTTGTGAATACCTCGACGACCTGAGCGACGGGCCGAAACTCATCCCGGCAAGCGGCCCCGAGCGCTATAAGGCGCTGCGCCTTCAGGCCTTGGCGCAGGGCATGTGCGATGTCGGCATCAAGCTGCGTTGGGAAGTCGAGCGTCGCCCGGAGGCCTTGCGCTATCCGGCCTACGCCGACGGTCAAGCCTTCAAACTCAAAGAGGCTTACCGCTTCATCGAAGAACACGTCGACCTCAATGGCCCGATCACCATCGGCCACATTGCCCTGGCGACTGCGCTCGACTGGATTGCCTTTCGCCAACTATCGGACTTTTGCGCTCAAGCACGCCTGACCGAGTGGTATCAGACTTTTTGTGAGCGCGCGTCCATGCGGGCGACCGAGTACAGCGGGCAGACTCACGATTAAGTTAAGGAAAACTGTGTATGAGCTCTCTCTTGTTGCAAATGTCGCCGATCGCTCTGGTGATCGCATTGATCCTGATCGTCCGCCGGCCACCGGTACAAGCCGCGCTGGCGGGTGTGGTGCTGGTGCTCGTGCTGTGGGCATTGGGCGCGGCCGGGCCTGTGTCCACGACGATCGCCGCGGCGATCTTTCAGGACACCACGATCCTGTTTCTCAGCACCGCGTGCGTGATCGTACCGGGGCTGGCCTTCGTCATCCTGGTCGAGCGCGGTGGTGCGCCGCAGGCCATCGGCGCCTGGGTCAAGGAGCTCGGCTGGACGCCACCGGCACAAGTCATTTTCATCGTGCTGGGCCTGGCGCCGCTGCTGGAAGCGATGACCGGTTTCGGTGTCTCGCTGATCGCTACCGTGCCCTTGCTCATGGGCCTGTTCACGCGTCAGTCGGGGATGAAAATTGCCCTGGCCGGCATGGTCATCATGCCATGGGGCACCTTGGGTCTGGCCACGGTGATCGGCGCGTTGCTAGCGCACTTGCCGGCGGAAACCCTTGGCAGCCATTCGGCGCTGATCAGTGCGCCGGTGTTCCTCTGCCTGGCCGCCATCGCCATGTGGCAGGGCGGCATCCGCACCGTCTCGCCGTGGCTCGGGCTGATTGTGGTGACGGCACTGTTCGTCGCCGTGCTGTTTTCCATCAACCTGTGGATCGGCCCGGAAGTCTCCGGTGTGCTGGCCGGTCTTGCCGTGGCCTGCGTAGGTCTGGGCATCTCGTACGCGCAACGCAAGAAACTGGTGCGTTGGCCGAGCGCGGCATGGCCTTATCTGGCCTTGCTGGGGGTGATCGTGGCGTCGCGCGGGTTGTTTGTCATGTCGGGCTGGGATGCGCTGTGGATCGTCAAGGGCGAGCACGTTTCGTGGAAGCCATTGGCATCCCCGGGCCTGGCGCTGCTGATTGTTACCCTGCTGATGGCGATCAAACAAAGCGCCGCAGCGGGTTTCCCATGGCGCGCGCTGTTCAATCGGGCGAAGTTTCCGGTCACGACGATTTTCCTGTTCCTGCTGCTTTCTCAGGTGATGGTCAACGCCGGTTTTCTCGTCGAGGCACAGCGCACACTGCAATCGTTGTCGGGGATTTCCCTGGCGCCGACGATCGCCTTGCTGGCGGGTATCGCCGGTTACGTCACCGGTTCCAACGTCGGCGGCAACACCCTCGTCATGCCGTCCATCGCCGCGCTGACCAGCGAACACGGGGCGTGGCTGGCCGCGATGGTCAACAGTGCCGCCGGGCATGGTGCACTGGGGTCGCTGTCGATTCTGTCGCTGATCACCGGGCTGGCGGGCGCCAATCGGCATGAAGAAAACAACCTGATTCGATTCGCCTTCGGACTGGTCGCCCTCAACATCGTCATAGTTGCTGCAACGGGAGTCGTTTTGCTCTACTTTCTCTGAATTGTTTCGAGAAATAACAGAGAACTTATGGACAGGTTTGATTTACCGGACAAACGCTGGCGGATAGTCAAGGACTGGATTATTCGTCAGATCGAAAGTGGTGATTGGGCAGCAGAAACAAAACTGCCCTCGATCCGCACCCTGGCGCGAATGTTTGAAACCAGCATCACTACCGTTCAGCGCGCCTTGGCTGATCTGGAAGCCGATGCCTATGTGTCGACCGTCCCTCGTGTCGGCTATTTCGTCTCGGCCTCCGGGCAGGCCAAACCCGCCAGCGGGTTTGATTTCTCCAGTGTCACGGTCAACGTCAATCATGCGGTGGTCGCGATGCTCTCCCAAGCGGCCTCGCGGACCACCGCGTCGTTGAACTCGGCGGTCCTGCACAGCGACCTCACACCGAATGTGCTCCTCAACAAATGCCTTTCAGTGCTGGCCGGCAAGTCTGACAACTCGCTGACCGGACTGGTCGCGCCGCCGGGCCTGCCGGCGTTGCGACGGCGCATCGCCGGGCTGATGCTGACTCGCGGCGTGGTCTGTGGGCCGGACGATATCCTCGTGACCTCGGGTGACACCATTGCCCTGGAACTGGCCCTCGAAGCCGTCGCGCCAAGAGGCGCTACGGTCGCCATCGAAACGCCGACCTATTACGGCATCTTGCAGACCATCGAACGCTTGGGCATGCGCGCCCTGCCGATCCGCACTCACGGCAAACTGGGCCTGGACGTCGATCACCTCGAAGAAGCGTTGAAACTGAAAAAGGTCGCGGTGATCTTTCTCAACCCAACCCTGCAGAATCCCCGTGGTTTCATCATGCCCGATGAAACGCGCGCACGACTTTCACAGATCGCGCGCGAAGCGGACGTGCCGATTATCGAGGACGACATTTTCTTCGACCTGGTGCCGGAAACAGAGCGCCCGCGCGCCATCAAGAGCTACGACACCAGCGGGCAGACGATTTACTGTTCGTCATTCTCCAAAACCATCGCACCCGGTTATCGCGTCGGTTGGTGCCTGGCCGGCAAGTACCGCAATGCCATTCTTGCGCAAATGTTTTCGCGCAACCTGGCGGTTTCCAGCCTTGCGCAAAATGTTCTCAACGAATTTATCGGGCGCGGCTACATGGAAGAACACTGCGCCAGGCTCAGGTCGCAACTGTCATCGCTGGCGAGCTTTGTCGAAGCGCTGGTGCGCACAGATTTCCCTTCGGGAACCGTGTACGTGCCACCGCGCGGAGGCTTCATCCACTGGATCGAAATGCCCGGGCACACCGACATGCCCGCACTGCAACAGTTGGCCACCGAACGCGGATGCCACGTGGCCGGCAGCGGGATCTTTTTCGCTGATGGCCATGCAACCACAGGCGTGCGCATCTGCCTTGGCACAGCGCTGACCCCTGGCGTGATCGAGATTCTGAAGGTGATTGCCGAGTGTGCGCACCTCGCCGGGCGACCGTCGAATGTGCGACAACCACTGATTGAGCAACAGGAAGAACCGGCGCTCTCCTGAACGCCAAAGCCGCGTGACGTTTTGGCTGACCGTGCTGGTTGGCGTGCTGATTGCCTTCGCCATCGGTGCCTCGATCTACAGGCTGATCGACAGCTGGATCAGCGGCTCCATCACCACCAACAACCGCGGCCCGCGCGACACCTATACGCTGGCCTTGCAACCACGACGGTTCTGGGTCGAGTTCGTGTCGCAATGCATAGGAACCGTGTTTATTTTGCTTATTGGCGTGTTCGGGGTGTGGGTTTATCGCAAAGTGCAGGACCCCGCGCAGAAACCGAAGGCCAAACGCCCTCGACGATAAACGGAGGGCCGACTTCAGAGGGTGTTGACGTAGTCGACTGGCAGCAGAACGGTGTCGAGTGCGGCGTCTACCGGCAGGGACACGACGGTGATCAGCGGACAGACAATCATGATGTAACAGATGATCGCCGCGGGTTTGCTTTCCTTTCCTGTCACGCCGAGGAGCTGCAAACCGCCGTCGACGCCTTTGTAATAATCCACGTCCGACATGCCATTGCTGACGCGCCCGATCATGGTTCCACAACCGGCCATCATGACGACAAGGCCCGCCAGACAGCCAACACGCAAAATCCCTTTCAAACCCGCACTTCCTTTGCCACTCACTATGAGGCGTGGGATTGTACCCGCGCCATCCCATGAGAAAAACCGCTGGATCGGCAAAGCAATGTTTACCGCAAGTCATGAATCGGGGTGGCAGAAGGCTTTGTGGTGTTTGATCTGGCGCCTTCGTCGGAACGCCGCCCGGAGCAAGCTCGCTCCCACAGGGGATCTGTGGTGTACGCAAATCCAATGTGGGAGCGAGGTTGCTCGCGAAGGCCGCGACTCGGTTTAAAGCCTTACCCCCGCGCCTCAAGAATCATGCAGGTGGTCGACCCCGTCGCGTACAACCGCCCATCCACGTCATAAATCCGCCCCTCGGCCAGCTGCTATGGAGTGTGTACGGGCTTCTAAGCAATATCGCTGTGGCTGAATTCCTCGCCCAGAAAGTCGATCAATGCACGCACCGACGGCAGCAGCCCACGGCGTGACGGGAAGATCGCATGCACGATCCCGCATTTGGGTGCCCAGCCCGGAACCAGTTCCACCAATCGGCCCGCCGCAATGTCATCGCGCACCACCACGCTGGGCAGGTGAGCGATGCCAATCCCGGCCACCACGGCGTGACGCAACGCCAACAGGTCATCGGTGACCATTCGTGGAGCATGCCGAATCACCGCGCTGGCGCCGTCCGCCCCAAACAATTCCCACTGATATTCACGCTGCGCCGCGCCCCAATGCAGGCTTGGCAAACCGCTGAGGTCAGCCGGGGAGGCCGGTGAAGACAGGCGCGACACAAAGGCCGGGTTGCCCACCAGGCACTGGGTGCTGTTGCCCAGCACCTTCATCACCATGTCGGTATTTTCCAGCGGCGGAAAGCGCACCCGCAGGGCGATGTCGAACCCCTCGTGGATCAAGTCGACCCGGCGGTTGGTGCTCTCGATGAACAACTCCACCAGGGGGTACTTGAGCATGTAGCGGGTCAGCATTGGCCCGACCCAGGAGTTGAGCAGCGCAGTCGGGCAACTGATGCGCACCAGGCCCTGGGGTTCGGAGCGGTTGCGTTCGATCAGTTCGGCAGCGCTTTCTGCTTCCACGCGCATCGCCAGGCAGCGCTGGTAATAGGCCTGACCGATTTCCGTCAGTGAACAATGCCGGCTGGTGCGGTGCAGCAGGCGTACGCCGAGGCGCTCTTCGAGCTCGGCAATGCGTCGGCTCAGCTTCGACTTGGGCATGTCCAGCGCACGGCCGGCCGGGGCGAAACCGTGGTGCTCCACCACTTGGGTGAAGTAGTAGAGGGTGTTGAGGTCTTCCACCATCGTTCTCCATATAGAACGCTAAGGCTGATTTTTGCAGTCTAGTGCATCAAAGGGTTCAGTTTTAAGCTTTGTCCATCGCGTCACTCACCAGATTCGGAGGCGGAATGAAAAACATCATCGGTATCTACACCAGCCCACGGACCCATTGGGTTGGCGACGGTTTTCCGGTTCGCACGCTGTTTTCCTACGACAACCTGGGCAAACACATCAGCCCGTTTTTGCTGCTCGATCATGCCGGTCCCGCTGAATTCACCCCGACCACCGAGCGTCGTGGCGTCGGCCAGCACCCGCACCGCGGTTTCGAGACGGTGACCATCGTCTACAAAGGCGAGCTGGAACACCGCGACTCCACCGGCAGCGGCGGCAAGATCGGGCCGGGCGACGTGCAATGGATGACCGCAGCCTCGGGGATTCTCCACGAAGAATTCCACTCCGAAGGTTTCGCCAAGCGCGGCGGCACTCTGGAAATGGTGCAGCTGTGGGTCAACCTGCCGGCCAAGGACAAGATGGCCGACGCCGGTTACCAGACGATTCTCGATGGCAACATCCCGAGCATCGCGCTCAAGGACCAGGCTGGCAGCCTGCGCTTGATCGCCGGTGAGTTCGACGGCCACACCGGCCCGGCGCGCACGTTTACCCCGATTGACGTCTGGGACCTGCGCCTCAACGGCGGCAAGTTGCTGACCCTGGATCTGCACGAAGGTCGTAACACGGCACTTGTAGTGTTGCGTGGCACGGTTCAGGTCAACGGTGTGGAACTGGTGCGCGAAGGGCAGTTGGCGTTGTTCGAACGCAATGGCCAGCAGCTCAGCCTGGAAGCCAATAACGATGCCGTCGTGTTGCTACTCAGTGGCGAACCGATCGACGAACCCATCGTCGGCCACGGCCCGTTCGTGATGAACAGCGAGCAGGAAATCCACCAGGCCTTTGCTGACTTCCAGTCGGGCCGGTTCGGTCGGATGAGCGGTTGAACTCATTGTTGTAACGCTGTGGCGTGCCGGGCGAGGGCGACTACCCTTGCTTGGCCGCGTTTTAACGAATTATCAGGTTTCTCTCACGCCGGCCCGTTCGGCATCGATAAAAAGCGAGGATTACACCCATGGCTACCTCTTACAAACGTCTCGACAAGGATAACGCTGCCGTTCTGTTGGTCGATCACCAGGCGGGTCTGCTTTCTCTGGTGCGCGACATCGAGCCGGACCGTTTCAAGAACAACGTGTTGGCCCTGGCTGACCTGGCCAAGTACTTCAAGCTGCCGACCATTCTCACCACCAGTTTCGAAACCGGCCCCAACGGCCCGCTGGTCCCTGAACTCAAGGCGCTGTTCCCGGACGCGCCGTACATTGCCCGTCCTGGTCAGATCAATGCCTGGGACAACGAAGACTTCGTCAAGGCGATCAAGGCCACCGGCAAGAAACAATTGATCATCGCCGGCGTGGTGACCGAAGTGTGCGTGGCGTTCCCGGCGCTGTCGGCACTGGCTGAAGGCTTCGAGGTGTTCGTGGTGACAGACGCTTCCGGCACCTTCAACGAACTGACCCGTCAATCGGCCTGGGACCGCATGTCGGCCTCCGGCGCACAGTTGATGACTTGGTTCGGCCTGGCCTGTGAGCTGCATCGCGACTGGCGCAACGACGTGGAAGGCTTGGGCACCTTGTTCTCCAACCACATCCCGGACTACCGCAACCTGTTTACCAGCTACAACGCGCTGACCAACAGCAAGTAACCCCGGCGCACATCGCCCCCTTGTAGGAGATGGCGAAGCCTGCGATCTTTTGATCTTCTTGGATTGCCAAAAGATCGCAGGCTTCGCCAGCTCCTACAATCCGTGCGATGTTTGCGTCATTGGTCCTTGCTGGAGTTGCTTGATGCTGTCACTGCTTACCGATCACCCGTTGCTCTGCGCGATGGCTTTGGTCCTTATCGATCTTGGGCTGTGGCGCCTGCTCAGTGCCAATGGCAGCAACTGGAAACTGGTGGTGCGGCTGGTGATTTTTTCGTTGTTCAGCGTCCTGCTGTTCAACGAAGGCCTGAACCCCATGGAGCCGGCGCCCTGGGTCGACAACGTCCCGCTGCACCTGGCGGCCACCGGATTGCAGATCGGCTGGTGGCTGTTCGGTGCGCGTACCCTGACGGTGCTGATCGGCGCGGTGATGATGCAACGGGTCGGGCACACCGGGCGCTTGCTCCAGGATTTGCTCGGCGCGGTGATTTTCCTGATCGCGATCATCGCGGCGCTGGCGTATGTCCTCGATCTGCCGGTCAAGGGTGTGCTGGCGACCTCCGGTGCGTTGGCAATCATTGTCGGCCTGGCCTTGCAAAGTACTCTCAGCGACGTGTTCTCCGGGATCGTCCTGAACACCACCAAGCCCTATCAACTGGATGACTGGATCTCGATCGACGGCACCGAAGGTCGGGTCACTGATATCGACTGGCGCGCGACGCGCCTGCAAACGGCCCAGGGCAGCATGGCGGTGATCCCCAACTCCCTGGCGGCCAAGGCCAAGATCATCAATTTCAGCCGGCCCAGTGACATTTTCGGCGTCTCCATCAGCTTGCAATTGAGCCCGCACGCGCGTCCGCAAACCGTCATTGAAGCACTGGAGCGGGCGATGGAGGGTTGCCGTTATCTGTTGAACAAACCGGCGCCGTGTGTCGCGCTGAAAGGCTCCAGCGCCACCGGCGTGGAATACGAAATCGGTGGTTTCGTGGTCTCCATGGACCAGAAGCGCATGGTCCGTAATCAACTGTTCGACCTGGCATTCCGGCACTTGCAGGCCAGCGGTGTCAGCCTGTTGTCGAACGTCGAACCGAACGCACCTGCCAACCTGTCGCGGCCACGGGCATTGCTGGATGCGTCGAGTATTTTCTCGACCCTGCGTCAGGAAGAGAAAGAAACCTTCAGCCAGAACATGACCCTGCAAAACTTCCGCGCCGGTGAAATGATCCTGCCGGCAGGGGAGGTCAGCGATCATTTGTTCATCATCGAATCCGGCGTCGTGTCGGTGGAGCTGAGCCGTGGTGGGGTCAAGTTCGAGTCTGGGCGCATGGGCCCGGGTGAGGTGATCGGCGAGGCTGGGATTTTGTCCGATACGGCGCTACCGGCGGACTTCAGCGCCAAGACGTTCTGCAGCTTGTACCGGATCGAGAAGGAGTACCTCAAACCGTGTCTGGATGCGCGACATGACATCAGCGAAGCGATGAAGGCGTTACTGGATTTCCGCTTGAACAAGGCTCAGACGTTGACTCAGGAAGCGCCTAGGGTTGTGCAGAAGAAGGGATTTTTGCAGTGGCTGCGCAATCGAGCGTAGGGGCTTGAAGGTCATGGGTGCGGGTGCAATCGAGTGAGCCGTCGGCAGGCGCCTGGCGAACAATCTGTGCGCCGACCAGGGTACGGTCATGACTGTTCCAGTACTCGAGCGGCGCATGTTGCCAAATCATGCCAACGGGGCCGGCGATCAACAGCAAGGCTAGATAAGCCAGGGTTTGTCGACGCGTCAGGGGTTTTTTGCACGCCGACCGCCGCGCTGCGATCCGGGCGCGGCCATGTCCATGAATCTGGGCGAGCAGAAAGGCTTCGCGCGCCTGTTCCGGCATTTCCCACAACATGGATTCCAGGTGCCAGCGCGATTCGTAATCCGGCGAAGTAGCAGGAGGCAAAGGCATTTCGGATGAGGACGACATGGGCAGGAGGTACTCGTTTCCGGCATCCTGGCCGCGTTATCAAGAATGAATCGCATTCTAGTGGTGTCGGTGCGGTGATGGCAATTACCCATATAGATTATTTTCAAGCCCGCCCATTGGCATCCTCATCTTCCCGGTAATTGGCTATTTGCTGCAGGTTAGTGCGGGATTAACGTAGCTCCGCACCCATTTGACTGGAGCCCACCATGCAACCGCGTATCGATTTCTACACCGCTTCCCCAGATGCACTCAAAGCCATGATCGCGCTGGAAACCGCTGTGTCGAAGCTGCCTCTGGAAAAATCGTTGATTGAACTGGTCAAGCTGCGCGCCTCGCAAATTAATGGCTGCGCCTTCTGCCTGGATATGCACAGCGCCGATGCCCGCAAGGGCGGTGAAGACGAGCGCCGTCTGTACACATTGTCGGCCTGGCGTGAAACGCCGTTCTTCACTCCGCGCGAACGTGCGGCGCTGGCCTGGACCGAATCCCTGACGCTGCTGAGCCAGACTCACGCACCGGATGAGGACTACGAGCTGGCGGCGTTCGAGTTCAGTCCGAAGGAGTTGGTCGACTTGACCGTGGCCATTACCACGATCAACGCCTGGAACCGTCTGGCGGTTGGCTTTCGAAAAATGCCTCAGGCCTGATCAATGAGCGTCTGCTGACGGCGCGGCCGGTGGTTGCACCTTGCGCATCAGGGGCACCATCGCCGTGGCGATGATGAAGCAGACCATGATCATCAGGAACGCATCGCCGTAAGTCTGCGTCTGCGCTTCGCGGTAGGTCAGCAGCCACAGCTGATGCAGGCTGGCGGTGACACCCACGTCACCGCTTTGGCCGAGGGCGGCGAAGTTGTTGCCAACCTGGGACAGCCATTGGTTAAGTGCTTCATTGGTGCTGTTGAGGTTTTCCGCCAACCGGGTGAAGTGCAGGTTAGTGCGGTCATTCAGAATGGTTGCGCACGCAGCGATGCCGATGGCGCCACCCAGGTTTCGCATCAGGTTGAACAACCCCGAAGCATGTTTGAGCCGCGCCGGTGCCAGACCACCCAAGGTCAACGTCACCGCCGGCGGCACCGCCAGTTGCTGGGCAATCCCGCGCAAGGCTTGTGGCAGCATCAATTCCTTAGCCCCCCAGTCATGGGTGATCGGGCTGAAATCCCACATCGACAACGCGAACAACCCGAGGCCGATCATCATGATCCAGCGCAGATCGATGCGGTTGGCCAGAAAGGCGTACAGCGGAATCGCCATGATCTGGAACACCCCGGTGGAGAAAACCGCCAGACCAATGTCCAGCGCGCCATAGCCACGCACCCGACCGAGAAACAGCGGCGTCAGGTAAATGGTGGCGAACAGGCCGATCCCGGTGACGAACGAAAAGAAGCAGCCAAGGGCGAAGTTACGGTCTTTCAAGGCACGTAAGTCGACGATCGGGTTGGCGACGTGCAAGGTTCGACCAATGAACGCCAGGCCGGCCAGTCCGCTGATCCATGCCGTGGTCAGAATCGTGCTGTCGCTGAACCAGTTCCAGCGCGGTCCTTCTTCGAGGGTGTATTCCAGGCAACCGAGAAACAGCGCCATGAACACCATGCTCAAGTAGTCGGCACCTTTGAGCAGCGACAATTCCGGCTGGTCGATTTTCACCAGCATCGGCACCGCCACCGCGACGAAGATCCCCGGCACCAGGTTGATGTAGAACAGCCAGTGCCAGGATGAAATGTCGGTAATCCAGCCACCAATTACCGGCCCCAGCGTCGGTGCCAAAGAGGCCACCGCGCCAATGGTTGCAGCAGCGATCACCCGTTGCTTGCCGGTGAAGAAAAAGAACGCGGTGGTGAACACCAGCGGGATCATCGAACCACCGAGAAACCCTTGTAGCGCGCGGAAGGCGATCATGCTCTGAATGTTCCAGGCCGCGCCGCAGAGCAGGCTGGCCAGGGTGAAACCCACTGCTGAAGCGCAGAACAGCCAACGTGTCGAGAACACTCGGGAGAGCCAGCCGGACAGCGGGATCACGATGATTTCGGCGATCAGGTAACTGGTTTGCACCCACGCGGTTTCGTCGGTGCCGGCCGAGAGCCCGCCGCCGATGTCACGCAACGACGCCGAGACGATCTGAATATCCAGCAGCGCAATGAACATGCCGATGCACATGGTGGCGAAGGCGAACACCTTGGTCGCCGTTGTCATGTCCGCGGCATTGAACGGTTGCGCGGGAGCGGCGAGGGCGCGGCTCATGGCGTGCTGGCCACGGCCGGGGTTGCAGGTTCCTTGCGAGTGTCCACTTCAGCGGTGACCGACAGGCCTGGACGCAGATGGCCGAGCACGCCATCGGCCGGATCAAGCACGATACGCACCGGCACCCGCTGAACGATTTTGGTGAAGTTGCCCGTGGCGTTTTCCGGCGGCAGCACGCTGAACTGTGAACCACTGGCCGGCGCGAGACTGTCCAGATGACCGTGGAATTCCTGCCCCGAGAGCACGTCGGCATGAATGGTCACCCGTTGCCCCGGTGTCATTCGCGATAGCTGATCTTCCTTGAAATTGGCATCGACCCACAGCCCGCTGGCCGGTACCACCGACAGCAGTTGCGAACCGGCCTGTGCATAAGCGCCGACCCGCGCCCGGCGATTGCCGATCACGCCGTCCACCGGGGCCTTCAGTTCGGTGTAACCCACGTCCAACTGTGCCAGATCACGTTCGGCAAGAGCCTGCATCAGCGCGGCGCGGGCTTGTTGTTTCTGGGTTGCGATCACGTTCAGCTGACGTTGCGCGGCGAGCAATTCAGCCTGGGCCCGGGCGCTGAGGGCCTGGGCGGTCTTGAAGGTGGCGTTGGCGCGTTGGGCGCTTTCCACCGAGACGGCATTGCTGCCGACCAGTTTTTTGTAGCGAGCATCATCATCCCGGGAACGGACGGTTTCGGCGCCGGCGGCATCGATCCCGGCGCGGGCCTGGCCGATCACCGCGTGTTGCAATTGTTCGGTGGCATCGAGATTGGCGAGCAGCGCTTCTTCGGCGGCCACTGCGCCTTCGGCCTTGGCCAGGTTGGCGCGGTAATCGCGGGAGTCGAGGCGAATCAACACATCGCCGGCCTTGACCTTCTGGTTGTCGGTCACCAGCACTTCTTCGATGTAACCCGCCACCTTCGGCCCGATCACCGTTACATCGCCGCCGATGTAAGCGTCGTCGGTTTCTTCGATGAAACGGCCGGCGGTCCACCAGTGAGTCGCGTACAGCCCGGCGAACACCAGGGCAGCAATGACCGCAGCCAGCAAGATCAACCGTTTGAGCAGGGGAGGCCTGGGTGTGCTCACCGGAACAGCAAGGTCGGGTTCAAGGCTGGGCATGCTGGTCATGGAGATTACCTGTGGGAAACGGATCTTTATTACGTGTGTAATATTACGTAGGTAATATTTGGTGGCAATTAATTTCTGGTGCCGGTCGTCAGGTGGTTGTTTGAACCGGGCACCCGGAGTGATGCCGGTCATGTCCTTGAAGAAGGCGATGAACGCGATTCACTGGCAAACCCCAGGTCGAAGGCGCTGTAGCCAAAGTTCCGCCCGGTCGCGAGTAGTTCGATGGCGCGCATCAGTCGCCATTGCTGATAACTCATGCCGGTTTCACGCTGGAAAACTCGCCCGATGGTTCCGTTGCGTCAACGGCCAGCCATACGAGCGTTTCGCCAATCTCTTTTTGAAGCTGAATGTCGGTTCAAAAGTCGGAGCTGTTTGTCCTGTTTATCGAGTGCATTCGCTAGCACTGACATCAAAAAATAGCAGCCGCGACAGCTCCTACTGGGGGATCAGTTCCATGTAGAAACTGTCGCAGGCGTCTTTGCGACAGGTGCTGTGGAACAGGCGTATTAACCAATCGCGGTCCGATTGCTCTGTGACATCAGTAAGTAGTTACTAACGGAACTACTCGTGTATTGGGCTTACGCTCACGGCTGGGCTAAGGAAGTCTATGTGATAGCCGGAAGATCCATCACCAATAGCTAAATGAACCCCACTGATACCTTCATTCATCTGTGAGTTGATCTTGTAATCAATACTTGGCGCGATAGCCTCGTTTACCCCGATAGCGAACTCGGTTAGCTTAAGTCCGCGAGAACCAGCAGCAAGATCCAAAAGTTTTATATGTTCCTCGTTTTTTACTTTCAGTGAGGTGATGATATTGTCTTCAACTGATAAGAGTGCCCCTTCCTCCGATATGCGATCACTCAGCCATTTTAGTGAGGTTTTTAATCCTTCTGGCAATATCGGGTTAGGTTTTCTCAGTACTGTCAGTATTCCTGCGATTTTCAAGGTTCCTCTAAAAGAAAACGGACAAGGTTCTTGTGGATTTATATGTGCATAGTGAACTTCAAAAAATTCTGCCACGGACTGAACAAAGTCGTGTTCTATGTCTTCGGCAAGTAGTGCGTATGGCTGTGCGTGGGGGAAAATAGTGACCTGCGCATCATCTTCATTACCAGAAAGGAAAAAGGATTCATTTGAATTTAGCATGTTCAACACGGATCGCTGTGTGCATAAGGCATGTTCAAAATTGCTGCTCAGCAAGAGCTTTAGGCTGTAGAGTGCACTAGCTAAGGAAGGCTCGAACACTTGTGTTGCGCAAAAAATACTTTTTTTAGTTTTTGTGTTTTTTGCGATATCAAACGTCAATTTTGCCGCGTCGTTGCTAAAGGAAAAAATAATACTATTTCTTGGTAGTTTCTCAATCTCAGAAATATTTGCCGTATTGAAACCTTGATGCGCACATTCTCTGAGGAAGTCTTTTGAGTCCGAAATTATTGATAACTCCCCCTGACCAAAGAGCGTCGATTTCATTTTTGATGTTGGCATAAATCGTCCTCTTCTTTTCAATGAGCGGTAAGAGAGTTCTTGCCGCTCATTGGTGTTATTTACTCTCCAGTGTGAGCCCACGCCAGAGGTGCCCACCCAAAATTATCCGGGCCAGAAGTGATTCGGTTGAGTTTTTCTTTGACGATAATTTTCTTTTTCATCTGATCTTCCTTTTTCATTTTGTTGGTTTGTGCTCCCTGAAGTGTTTGGGAGTGGAGTAATTAATACAGGGTTTTTTGATGTGTTAAATGATTTGTTTGGGGGTTTTTAGAATTAATTTGACTGTTGTGGCTCTCGTAAAGCTCTATAGGTTATTTGTGTAGGGCGTGTCTGTAATCATGTTCTGAAAATTTAATATTTTCTTTTTTTTGGTTGTGGCTGATGGCCTGATGTAGTTAGGTTTGTTTATGAGGTTTGTTTTTTGAAGGCTAAATGTTCAACTGTTAAAAGAGGGTTAAATAGTGCATGCATCAAAGAAATACCTGACAGATACGTCTGTCCATCAAGCCCTGCTACTGGTTGATCTTACCGAGGCGAGCGCTCCCGATCACGCCGTCCGACTATTGTTAAATGAAGTTCTTCAGGGGCTTGCTGAAAAAGGCTGGCCCCAAGCGCAACTTCAGACCGGACCGCGAATTGTGTCCGCTGAAGAAAATTACGGTTTGCTGGGTTATGACCCAGCAGAAGTCACTCTTGGGAGTGAACACACCCGTTGGGTCGATGAGTGTTCCCTTTTGCGTACACAAACCACCAGTCAAATTCCGGCGGCACTTCAGCGTGCAGCTCATGTGCGGCAACCGGGGGAGACGATATTGCTGGCCGCGCCAGGTATCACTTTTCGTCGAGATAGTAGGGATCGTTGGCATTGCGCAGAACCACATCAAATGGATATCTGGGTGCTAGGTGATCCGGAACTGTCGACGCATGACCACTTGTTGCGTCTCGTCAGCGATATCCTCAAATCAGCCGTTCCTGACAAGCGTTGGGTCTACAGCGATAGTCCACATCACTACACGGAGGGCGGAATAGAAGTGAATGTGGTGAATGACGGCTCTCCGGTCGAGGTGCTGGAGTGCGGTCGTATTGCTACGTCTTTGTTAGAGCGCTTGAAGATTGATCCGCAGCGTCATGGAGGGCTGGCGCTCGGGATGGGGTTGGATCGACTGACCATGCTGCGCAAGGGAATTCCGGATATTCGCTTGCTACGTGATCAGAACGTACGAGTACAGGCGCAGATGCATGATTTGAATCCCTGGAGCGCTGTATCACGTTTGCCTTCGATTGCTCGTGATATTTCGTTGGCGGTAACGCCAGGGTTAAGTGAGGAAGTGTTGACCGAGAGGATGTTACAAGCTGCTGGCGACAACTCTGACTGGATCGAGGAGATGCAGGTCAAGGGACGTTGGGGATTCTCGGATTTACCTGTGCAGGCAATTGAACGCCTCGGACTGCTGCCGGGCCAGGAAAATGTGCTTCTGCGCGTTGTACTGCGTGATTGTTCGCGATCAATCACTACCCACGAGGCGAACGCCTTGTATGCGAACATTCAGTCGGCGTTACATGAAGGTGCGCCGGGGGCGGGTTACAGAATGGATCTTCCATAGGCTTGAAACCGCCATTGTCGAATTGCCTAAGTAATCACTGAGACACCGTGTAATCGTTCATCGCGAGCAAGCTCGCTCCCACAGGGACCGCGTAACTGCCGTTTGAAGCGGGTCATCAGTGATGACTGGTTGGAAAATCCCTCGGGAGTCCAGCATGGAAATGACACAAACGGAAACCGGAGACGGTCATTTCGGAAACCTCCCACACCCAGAGTTTGAGCATCCCGGTAGGGTCAACGGCCCCGGCACCCTGCCGGGACACCCCAAGGAAGAACGAACCATGACCAGAAAGGCCGTTATCGTTTTCAGCGGTGGACAAGACTCAACCACTTGCTTGATCCATGCATTGCCGATGTACGATGAAATTCATTGCATTACGTTTGATTATGGCCAGCGCCATCGTGCGGAAATCGAAGTGGCGCAACAGCTTTCAAAACAGCTTGGCGTGAAGGTGCACAAAGTATTGGACACTTCATTGTTAAGCGAACTGGCCATTAGCAGTTTGACGCGCGACCACATTCCAGTTGCAAGGAGTACGGGGGACGGTGTGCCTGATACGTTCGTGCCTGGCAGGAATATTCTATTTTTAACGTTGGCTTCTATTTATGCCTATCAAGTAGGCGCTGAAGCTGTCATCACAGGTGTTTGTGAAACTGAGAGCTCTGGTTACCCGGATTGTGGTGATGAGTTTGTTAAGGTGTTGAACAGCGCCATTCACTTGGGCATGGACTATAAAATACGAATCGAGACGCCACTTATGCGGCTTAATAAAGCTGAGACTTGGGCATTGGCTGATTATCATGAGCAGCTGGATTTGGTTCGGTACCACACGTTGACTTGCTACAACGGAATAATTGGAAGCGGGTGCGCCGACTGTGATGCGTGTGCTCTTCGTGCGAAAGGATTGAGTGAGTTTTTGGAAGGCCGAGAAGAGGTTTTAAATAGTCTGAAAATCAAACTAAAACTATAGAAGCAATTTGCTGCAGGTAGGGAGCGTTAATGGCTGCCCCCTATCGTTATGCCACTTGGGCTGCACCTACGTAGCGTTTAAATAATGATCTTGCTCCGTAGGCAGGAAAAACATTAAATACAGCAAAGCACATTTTAATAGCTATTTGGGCGTAAACCATATTTAGTATGTCGCTGTTCTGCATTGTGCCATAAAACGCAATAAAGCAAAAAAGAATGCTATCTATTATTACTGCGAAGAAAGTGCTGAAAAATACGCGTAAAAATAGAAATCTGGAATTTGTGAGCTCCTTTATTTTACAAAGTAAGTAAGAGTTTACGTATTCCGAGAAAAGGAACGAAACTGATGATGCTACTAGAACTGATGATACGTGAGTGACGATTTCTGTATACGGCACATCAAGTTTCCATCCGGGTAATCCAGGGAGGTAAATGACTGCGTTCATCAGTAAAACGATTAGAGCGTTACTCGAAAAAGCAAATAGCAGGGCTCTCCTTGCCAGTCTAAGTCCGTAAGTCTCGTTCAACAAATCAACGACTAAAAATGTGAGAGGATAAAGAAAAACAGCAGGAGGTATGACAAGATCAAACCATTGCAAATAGATAAGTTTAGTCGCGGCAATATTTGTGGAGATGTAAAGTGAAAGCAGAAGTACATTTAGAGTTACATAGATCATCCAGGATCGTTCATGGCGATCATGCATTTCGTAGGTGGTTGGCGCGGTTCCCCCAGAATAATATTTCCGGTATATGTCCTTGATTTCCAGCTTGCTTAGGTTGTCTATTATTTCGCTTTTTAATACCTCGCCTATCTTTATTTTTATAATTTTTCCTGTGGAGATAACCATAATAATGACTAGGTTTTTATTTTTTTCAAATCCCAACAATTTGTATTTGCTGTTTTCGACTTCGTTGTTAATTACCATTGAATCTTTCCTCGATCACTGTTCCAATAATGTAGCTAGTGTCAGTGTCAAAGCCGTCACTGATAATACGTAGTTTTTTTGTTGTTTTATCGTATGCCAGTTTTTCTCCAGCGCCACTTGACGGGCCCTTCTTAACTATCAAAATATCTCCTGGTTCGTTCATTCCACTAATTTCATTCTCCAGAAGAACGCCTATTAAGTTGCAGGCTGTGCCGAAGCAATATGTCAGCGGATGCGTGATGGCTAACTCACCAATTCTTTTGTCCAGACTTTCGATCAACAGGCACTCTTTGATAACCGGGACTGCTGCAGGATTCATATTCCCTTGTGGTGAGATACTACTCTCTATTGTTTCTTTCTCTTCAAAATCTATTGTCTCTATCTCTTTATAAGACACACCAAAAAAATCCGATATTTTTCGAATGGTAGATTGTTGTACATGGACAACCCTTCCTTCCAAAATGTTATAGATGGTCGTTCTGGTCAATCCGCTAGCATTGCACAAGGAAAGTCGAGTCTCTCCACGGCTCTTTATCAGGTACTTGATGTTGTTTTTTAATTTTTCCGTTCTGTCTTTCTTGTGCATTAAATATTTACCATTTGCTTGTCGTTGCAATAGATCGCACGTAGGGAGGTGATTCGCTTTGAGTGCAGCATCCTACACGCCTGCACCCTAGACAAAAAAGATAATTTTTCACACGGGTTAAACAACTGTGGAATATTTTCTATTGCCGCGATGGAGTTCTGACATTGAATGTAAGACGCTGCCTACTCAGGCTATAGAAGTTTCTTACAGTAACTAGGAAGAGCCAAAAAACATTAATCTGGCGAGAATCATTTAATTACACAGATGTTCATTTATTTGATTAATTAAATGGAATTTTCTGGTAATAAATCTACCGGTCCGCCCTGTATAGCCGTCACCCAATCCTGGTTGAGGGCAAGAGACGGACGCTTTCTTACCCTTGCAAGGAGCTCTGTTATGAAAAAGATCACCTCAATCGCAACCGAATCGTCAGGCCTTCCAGCCGACGACACCGTCGATTCATCCCGTCCCGCCAAAGTCACCGAACAACTCGTCAGCGTGCCCCTGCGTACTCACACACGTCCCGCGTCTGCCAGCTATTTCTTCGCCGTCGTTCCGGATGTCGACACGGAATCCCTGCTCTGTCACGCCTCTGAAACCCTCGCCTCCCTCAGTGTCATGGCCACCGATCTCGCCCGTGAACTGGAAGGCCCTCGTCGCCATGTCATTGTGGGTATTCAGCAGCTGTCCGCGCTGGGCGAATTGCTGGTCAATCGAGTGCTGGACAACCTGGAACCGCCCCGGGGATCGTCTGAAGATCGTCCAACTGCCAACGCTGAATAATCGTGTGCCTTTACCCAATGGAGGTTTTTCATCATGGATCGATACATGCCTATCACTGGCATCGACTGCAACGTCCCATCATTGCTGATCGACACTGAAGCACCACTGGACGTGTTGCATAAAACCGCGGCCTACCGCATTCGTACCGCAACGCAGCTGCTGGAGAACATTGCGTTTGGCGAAGGTGTCCACAGTGAGCTGGCGCGGGTGTTGGTGACTTCACTGCGCGATGGCTGTGATTTGATGGATGTCGTCGGACGACGATTGCAGGGGCAGGTTTCAGTACAGGAAAACATGTAGTGCCGATCAATTAAGCGGTAACACGATCTGTAATTGGATGGACTCGCCCAAGCCGAGGCGTCAATGCGCCACGGTGGCAGTCTAATCAGCCAACGACAGCGAGGGCGAGTCC